>JBFHNV010000068.1:0-25936 GCA_041593595.1 Gammaproteobacteria bacterium | reverse complement strand
CTCTGGATCCCCATCACCGTCGCCGCGGCGTTCTTCCAGAACCTGCGCTCGGCGCTGCAGAAGCACCTCAAGGGCCGGCTCAGCACCGACGGCGCCACCTACGCGCGCTTCGTCTACGCGGTGCCCTTCACCCTCGCCTGGGTCGCGGTGCTGGCGGGTCCCGCGGGCATGCCCGTGCCTGCCCCGAACGCTGGCTGGACGGCCTTCACCCTGACCGGGGCCACTACCCAGATCGTCGCCACCTTCCTGCTCATCCACCTGTTCTCCTATCGCAACTTCGCGGTGGGCACCACGTACTCCAAGACCGAGACCGTGCAGACCGCGATCTTCGGCGTGCTGATCCTGGGCGACCGGCTGGCGCTGCTCGCGGCGGCGGGCATCGTAGTGAGCCTGGCGGGGGTGATGCTCATGTCCGCCGGCAAGGGCCCGTTCACGGTGCGCACGCTGCTCACGGGCTGGACCGGGCGCCCGGCGCTCATCGGCATTGCCTCGGGTGCCCTGTTCGGAATCTCCATCGTCAGCTACCGGGCGGCGGCCCTGTCGCTCGAAGGAACCCCCTACCTGATGCAGGCAGGCGCGACGCTGGCCTTCGCCACGGTGTTCCAGACCGCGGCCATGGGCGTGTGGATCCGCCTGCGCGAGCCCGGCGGCCTCACCCGCGTGCTCGGCGCGTTCCGCGTCGGCGTGCTGGTGGGCCTGTCCGGCATGCTCGCCTCCGCGTGCTGGCTCACCGCCGCCACGCTGCAGAACGCGGCCTACGTGCGCGCGCTGGGTCAGGTGGAGCTGCTGTTCGTGTTCGCCGCGTCGGTGCTCGTGTTCCGGGAGCGACCCGGGGCCCTCGAGATCACGGGCATCGTGCTGGTGGGCGGGGGCATCGTCATGCTGCTGCTGGCCTGACGTGCCGCGCGCTGTCGCGCGCCCGGTCGCCATGCTGTAATGCGCGGCGCGCGCGCCGCGCCGGCATCCGCCGCACCGCACGCACTGCCGAGAACGAATCGCCATGCGCCCGTTCCACCTCCACGCCGACCGGCCGCGCGCCGGCGGCGGGCCATGGCGTCCTGCGCTGCTTACCGCCGTGCTGCTTGCCGCCGTGCTGCTCGCACCGCCTGCGCCCGCCGCGGATCCGGGCGCCTTCGCCATCCTTTCGGAGCAGGTGCCCGCAGGCCAGGCCCGGCGCCTGTGGCTGGATCTGACCCGCTCGTTCGCCGGTGCCAGGGTCCGCACCCCGGTGCTGGTGACCCACGGCGCGAAGGCGGGACCGGCGCTGTGCCTGGTGGCCGCCATCCACGGCGACGAGCTCAACGGCATCGAGATCGCGCGCCGGATCGTCGAGCGCACGGATCCCTCCGTGCTCGCCGGCACGCTGGTGGCGGTGCCCATCGCCAACCCGCCCGCGTTTCGTGCGGGCTCGCGCTACCTTCCCGACCGACGGGACCTGAACCGCCACTTCCCGGGCAACGCCCGCGGCAGCCTGGCGGCACGCGTGGCCCACAAGCTCTTCGACACCGTGGTGCAGCGCTGCACCCACCTGGTGGATCTGCACTCGGGCAGCGGCGGCCGCGTGAACCTGCCCCAGGTGCGCGGCGACGCCCGCGACGAGGGCGTGCGCCAGATGCTGGCCGCCTTCCGTCTCACCGCCGTTCACGGCGCCGGCGGCAAGGGCACACTGCGCCGCGCAGCCGCGGACGCGGGGGTGCTCGCGGTGCTGTACGAGGCAGGCGAGGCGAACCGCTTCGACACCGCCGGCATCGACGCGGGCGTGGCCGGGGTGACGCGCCTGATGGCGAGCCTCGGCATGACCGCACCGGCGGACCTTGGCGCGACGCCGGAGCAGCCGCTGTTCGCCCGCTCCGGGTGGGTGCGCGCCGACACCGGCGGGATCCTGCTCGGGAGTGCCGCGCTGGGCAGCGACGTCTCCGAAGGCACCGTGCTCGGGCAGATCCTGGACCCGGTGGAAGGAGTCGCCACCGACGTGGTGTCACCGATGACGGGGCGCGTGGTGGGCCGCGCGGTCAACCAGCTCGTGATGCCGGGATTCGGCATCTTCCACGTGGCCACGGATCCCCTGGCGCCCGGCGCGCAGCCGTGAGCGCGGCACCGCCGGAGACGCGCGACACCGCGCAGCCGACCTCCGGAGCCCGCCGCCGGCGCGGCAGGCGGCGCGCCGGCGCGCCGCGGCGCCGGCGGCTGCTGGCGGTGGCCGGTGCCCTCGTGCTGCTGGGCGTCGCCGCGCTCGCCGCCCGTCTGTGGCTGATGCCGTACCCCGGGCCGGCCCACGAGGACAGCGTGCGCCGGCTGGACATGCGGATCACCTGGCAGGCCGAGCGTGCCGGCGCCGAGCTGCGCCTGGCCACGCCGCTGGACACCCGCCACGCCCGGGCGCTCGCCTTCGAGACGCTGCACCCGGGCATGCGGGTGCAGCGGCTGCGCCGCGCCGACGGCACCCGCGAGCTGCTGGCGGTGGCGAACCGCGCGGGTCTGTTCCACCTGAGCGCGGGATTCGACATGCACCTGCTGGCCAGGGGCCACGGCGACTTCGAGCCGGCCCGCACGCTCACGAGCAGCAGCCGGGAGCGCTACCTGGCCACGGAGCCCGGCATCGACCTGTCGGATCCCGGAGTCGCCCAGGCGCTGCGGGCGATGACCCTGGAGGGCGGCCTGGCCGGCATCGACGCCGCCGCCGTCTTCCGCCACGTGGTGGAGTCCGTCGACGATGCGCCGGACTCCGCCGCCGACGGCGCCGCCCAGGCCCTGGCCCAGGGTCGGGGCACCGCCCTCGGCCAGGCGCGCACCTTCACCGCGCTGGCGCGTGCGGCCGGGATCCCGGCACGCGTCGTGACCGGCTTCCTCTTGGACCCGCCCCGGGACGCGGCGCCCCACCACTGGGCCGAGGCATGGAGCAGCGATCGCTGGCACGCCTATGACCCCAGCCAGGGCCGCAGCGGCAGCGTGCCCGCCTGGTACGTGCCCGTGCGCCGCGGCGGCGTCAGCCAGGTGGTCCGCATCGAGGACGGCACCCTGGTCCGGGCGCACTTCGCGGTGAGCCACGTGTCCCGTCCCCAGGGGCTGCCCGGCGACGCGCCCCCGTTCACCGCGGTGCTGGACCTGACCCGGCTGACGGCGGACACCCGCGACGCCCTTGCCATCATGCTGCTGCTGCCCTTCGGGGTGCTCATCAACCTGGTGTTCCGCTCGCTGCTGAGGGTGCGCACCTACGGCACCTTCAGCGCCACCCTGCTGGCGCTGGCCGCCACCGCGGTGGACTGGCTGACGGCGGTGGTGCTGTTCGCCCTGGTCACCGGCATCGGCGTCGCGGGCCGTGCCCTCATGCCAGGGCTCGCCATGTCGCGCACGCCGCGGCTGTCGCTGGTGTTCGTGCTGGTGGTGGCCAGCGCCACCCTCGCCATCTCCGCCATGCATCTGCTGGAGACCGGGGTGGCCGCCGCCGGGGTGCTGATACCCATGGTGGTGCTGACCACCCTCACCGACCGCGTCTACGCGACAGCGGACGAGCAGGGCCTGCGCACCGCGCTGGTGCGCCTGGCGTGGACCGCCGTGGTGGCGGCGCTGGCCTTCGTCGTGTTCCTGAGCGACGACCTCGGCCAGTGGCTGCTGCGCCACCCGGAGGTCCACCTGATCACCGCCGCGACGATGCTGGTGGTCACGGCCTTCGCCCGGCGGGAGCGCTCCGCAACCGCGCCATCGGTCTGACCGGCCGGGCGGCCACCGCGGGCGGCGCGCGGCAAGTCCTTGTTGCAGCACAGCAATCCGGTGCCTGCGCTTCCCTCGCCGTGCCATCCGCGTTAGCTTTTCTGGGAGGTTTTTTCATTACTCGAAAAATAGCCAGCCAGGGGAGGAACGCCGCATGAAGACCGGGTACGACCTGCTGATCCTGGGGGCCTCCTACGGCTCCCTGCTGGCCACCAAGCTGCTGCTGGCGGGCCACCGGGCAACGCTCGTGTGCCTGCCCCAGGAGGCGGCGCTGATCAACGCCGAGGGCACCCGCGTGCGCATCCCGGTGCGCGGCCGGGACGGGCTCGTGGAGGTGGACTCCCGGGCCCTGCCGGGCACCCTCGCCGCCGCCGGCCCCGGCGACGTGGATCCGAAGGCCTTCGACCTGGTGGCGCTCGCCATGCAGGAGCCCCAGTACCGATCGTCCGGCGTGCGCGAGCTGCTGGAGGCGGTGGCGCGCGCACGCGTGCCCTGCATGTCCATCATGAACATGCCGCCGCTGGCCTACCTGAAGCGGCTGCCGGGGCTGGACGCGGCGTCCCTGCGCGAGTGCTACACGGACGCCAGCGTGTGGGACGCCTTCGATCCGGCCACCTTCACCCTGGCGAGCCCCGACCCGCAGGCCTTCCGCCCGCCGGAGGAGCCGCTGAACGTGCTCCAGGTGAGCCTGCCCACCAACTTCAAGGTGGCGCGCTTCGAAGCCGACGCGCACACCGCCATCCTGCGCCGGCTCGAGGACGACATCCAGGCGGCACGGTTCGATCTGGACGGCGAGAAGATCGAGCTGCCCGTCAAGCTGCGGGTGCACGACTCGGTGTACGTCCCGCTGGCCAAGTGGTGCATGCTCCTCACCGGCAACTACCGCTGCGTGCAGCCGGACGCGGCGCGCTCCATCCGCGACGCCGTGCACTCGGATCTCCAGGAGTCGCGGGCGGTGTACGAGTGGGTGGCGGAGCTATGCCGCAAGCTCGGCGCGGACCCCGCGGACCAGGTGCCCTTCGAGAAGTACGCCAACGCGGCGAAGGGGCTCGCGAAGCCTTCCTCCGCCGCGCGGGCCCTGTTCGCCGGCGCGCCCCACATCGAGCGGGTGGACCGGGTGGTGCAGCGGATCGCCGCGCAGCACGGGATGCGCAACGCGGTGGTGGACGAAATCGTGAAGCGGGTGGACGCCCGCCTGGAGCAGAACCGCAGCAAGGCGGCGTGAGGCGCCGTCGGCCTCGGAGCTGCTATCGGGAACGGCTGGTCACAGCCTGGCCTTGATCCAGTCGCCGATGGCCGGCGCCAGGATCTTCTGGGCCTTGCCGCCCACGAAGGTGCCGATGTGCCCGCCGGGGACGGCGAGCTCGGTGTAGTCCCCGGTGCCGAACCGCTCACCGGCTCCGCGGGTGCACGCGACGGGGATGATCACGTCCCCCTCCGCGTAGACGTTGAGCACGGGCATGGTGATGCGGGCGAGATCCACCCGTTTGCCGTCCAGCTCGAGCTCGCTGCGGATCAGCTTGTTGTCCTGGTAGAGGTCCTTGAGCCACTGGCGCATCACCTCGCCCGGGTGGTCGGGCCGGTCGGCGATCCAGCGCTCCATGTGCAGGAAATTGAGCAGCCGGCGCTCGTCGTCCAGCAGGTCCACGAGCTCGGTGGTGTACTTGGTGAAGTTCCCCACCGGGTTCATCATCAGGAAGGCGAAGCCCACCATCGTCCCGGGCATGCAGCCGAACGCCTCGGACACGGCGTCCACGTCCTCGCCGGCCAGCGAGCGCGCCCACAGGTTCATGTAGCCCGCGCCCGACTCCTCCCGGCCCCGGTCGCCGTGAAAGTCGAGTGGCGTCACGGTCAGCACCAGATTCTTCACCCGCTCCGGGTGCAGAGCCGCGTAGCAGGTGGTGAATACACCGCCCTGGCAGATGCCGAGCAGGTTGAGCGACGCGACGCCGTGGCGCTCGCAGATGTGCTCCACGCAGTCGTCCAGATAGCCGTTCACGTAGTCCCCGATCCCGAGCCAGCGCTGGGCGCGCTTCGGCAGGCCCCAGTCCACCATGTACACATCCAGTCCCTGACCGAGCAGCTTGCGCACGAACGACCGCTCGGCCTCCAGATCGATCATCTGGTAACGGCCGACGAGGGCATAGGCGATGAGCACTGGCGGCTGCACCGGCTCGGCCACCGCCGGGCGGTAGCGATAGAGCCGCACCATGTCGCTGCGCCACACCTCGTCCTTCGGTGCTGTCGCGATGGCGAGCTCGTCCTCGGTGAGTGCTGCAATGCGCCGGGCGCCGCGGCCGAGCCGGGCATTGATCTCCGCGAGCTCGCGCAGCGCGGCCTCCGGGGTGATGCGGATCGGAAGCGGGGTTCCGGCGCCCGGCGCGGTATTGTCGTATGCGCTCATGGCTCCCCTCCGGCCGTGGCCGCCGGCCGGGACGTGCCGTCCACGCGCCGCTCCAGGCGGCGCAACCGGCGCTTGAGCTCCTGGATTTCCCGGTAGGCCTCGTCGAGCTGGGCCTGGGTCGGCACGTTGCAGAGCTCGGAGAGGATCTCCACCACGCGGTTGCGGCTGCCGTGGGCACGGGTGGCGGCACGCACGTAGGCGGCGCTGAGCCGGAGCCCTTCCTCTGATTGCATCGCCTCGTGAGCGCTGCGGTCCGCGACCCCGGCCCACAGCCGCACCAGGGCCAGCAGCGAATCGATGCTCTCCCCCCGCGCGCCCAGCTCCCGGAGCCGCGCCGCGACCCCGTCCACCACCCGGCCCCAGGTGCGGGCGACGAAAGCGAAGTAGCCGGCCTGGGCCGCCAGGCGATCTGCCTCGGCCACCGACAGCTCGCGGCAGGCGTCGACCAGCGCCCGGGACGGCGCCAGGCCGAAGGCATCCGCGAGCGCCGTGAACGTGCGGTCCAGGCCTTCGGTGACGGGATGCGGGGCGCGCGGGTCGAGTCCCGGCGCCAGGGCCCGCAGGAAATCCCGGGCCGGCGCCGCGGCGCCCCACCCGTCGACTCCGCTCTGGCCGCGCCCTGCCGCCGCTGCGGCGAGCGCCGTCAGGTCGTCCTGGGCCTTCTGCGCCGCACCGCGGCTCGCCTCCAGCCAGGCCTCGACGGTCCGTGCCGATGCCTCGCCGCCCAGGACCCGGGCGTAGTCCGTGGCGAGCTGGCCGAACGCCTGCTGCGCGACCGCCATGGCGTCGAGCACCGGGCGCACCGCCGGGTGCGGACCGGCCGTGTGCCATTCGTGGGAGTCCGTCGTCGCGCCCCGCTCCGGCATCCCGCCCGGCACCATGGCGCGGAAGAAGCCGGGCAGCGCGCCCAGCCACGCGGCGTAAAGGGCCGCCGCGTCGTCAGCGGCGCTCACGGCCACGCTGCCCGCGCCTTGCGCTGCTCGCTCAGGCCGTCGTTGCTCCGCACTGTCACGCTCCCAAGCCGCTGCGGCGGACATTCTACGAGCCCCCACTTCGGCTGTGAACGCCGCGCGAAGCAACTGCGGACACCGCCGGCTCGCGCTCGCGGCCGAGATGCGACGCTCGACGAGAAGGTGGCATCATTCATGAACGCCACCCGCGAGGGCATGCTCCGTTCCCTGCGGGGCTGCGCGTGATCGCTGCGGGCAAGTCAGCACAGGACGGCGGTGCAACATGACACTGGATCCCACGATCGCGGCGATTCTCGCGCGCGCCAGGCAGGCTGGGCTGCCCGAGTACTGGGAGCTCACGCCGCAGGACGCGCGGCGCCAGCACAACGAGAAGGCACCCGTGCTCGGCGCTCCGTACGTGGACCTGTTCCGCGTCGAGGATCGCGCCGTGCCGGGGCCCGCGGGCGACGTCCCGGTCCGGGTCTACACCCCGCGACGGCCGGCCGGGCCCGCGCCGGTGCTGGTGTGGCTCCATGGCGGCGGGCACGTGGTGGGGAGCCTCGAAAGCTACGACACCCTGTGCCGGCAGCTTGCGGCGCAGTCCGGGTGCCTGCTGGTGTCGGTGGACTACCGGCTCGCGCCGGAGCACAAGTTTCCCGCGGCGGTGGAGGACAGCTTCGCCGCCCTCACGTGGGTCGCCGAGAACGCGGCGGCCATCGGTGCCGATCCGGATCGCATCGCCGTCGGTGGCGACAGCGCGGGTGGCAACCTGGCCGCCGTGTGCACCATCCTCGCACGCGATGCCGGCGCGCCGCCGCTGCGGTATCAGCTCCTCGTCTACCCCGCCACGGCCCCTTACCCGGACTCCCCGTCCCAGCGCGAGCTGGCCGAGGGCTACCTGCTTACCCGCCGGAACATCCTGTGGTTCCACGACCACTACCTTCGCGGCGAGCAGGATCGGGAGGACTTCCGCTGGGCACCGCTGCTCGTGGACGATCTGGGCGGTCTGCCGCCGGCGCTGGTGATCGTCGCCGGCTACGACCCGCTGCGCGACGAAGGCATCGCATACGCCGAGCGACTCCGCGAGGCGGGCAACGTCGTGGAGCTGATCAACTACGAGGGCATGATCCACGCCTTCTTCTCCATGTCCGGCGCCGTCGATGACGCCCGCGAGGCCGTCGCCCGGGCCGCGGCGGGGTTGAGAGCGGGCCTCGCGCGGTAGCGACGCCCGCCGTTGGGGGCAAGGCGCGCGGGTGTCCGGGCATTCGTCAGACCGAGCCACGAATCCGATCGCCTGCAGGTCGGGCAGGGTGTCTTCCATACGACCCGACGACACGACGTCGCGAGATCGGACCACTCCGCCCCGAGCGCTGGTGCCAGCGCGTCATGCGCCCGTGGTGCGGCTGCAAACCGTGCCGGACGAGGTCGATTCCGGCTCAGGCCACTCGGTAGCGATCCATCACTTCCGGATCCGGATCGACCCCCAGACCCGGTGCCGTGGGCACGTCGAGCCGACCGTCCTTCACCACCGCGGCAGCGCCCAACAGCTCCATCTCGAAGTCGAGATACAGCCGCTCGAACAGCGGCGGGCGCAGTGCGGCAGCGGTGAGGTGGATGGTGGCTATCTGACCGGGGCCGAACAGGGCGCAGTGCGGTGAGAACGTCAATCCGTGGGCGTCGCAGAACGTCGCGATCCTGAGCAGCTCGGTGACGCCGCCGGTCTTGGCCACGTCGGGCTGGGCGATGTCGATGGCCCCGGCACGCTGCATGGCCACGAAGTCGAACAGGCTGCCTGCATTCTCGCCGGCGGCGATGCGATGCCGGCCGGTCGCACGGACCGCCGCCAGGCCCCCGTAGTTCTCCGGCGGCCACACCGGCTCCTCGAGCCAGTGCAGCCCGAGTCCGTGCAGCTCGGCGTCGACTGCCAGCGCTTCCTCCACCGACCACGGGCAGTTGGTGTCGAGCATCACCGTGGCCTGCGCGCCGGCCGCCTCGCAGGCCGCGCGAATGACCGGCACCGAGACCTCGTGCAGCTTGATCCAGCGGTAGCCCTCGCCGATGGCGCGGCGCACGGCACCCGCCACCGCCTCCTCGGCACCGTAGCGCACCAGACTCGCGTAGACCTGGACCTGGTCCGTCGTGGCACCGCCGAGCAGGTCGACCAGGGGCCGCCGCGCCGCCTTCCCGGCCAGGTCCCACAGCGCGATGTCGACGGCGGAGATGCCGTACATGATCGACCCGACCCGACCGAAATTGTGCAGGTTGAACTCCAGGTCGTGCTTGATGCGGGTGATCTTCCGGGCGTCACGGCCGACCACCAGCGGCAGGACGCGGGTGTCGATCAGCTGCTTCAGGGCCACGTCGGCCATGCGCGAGAACGCCTCGCCCCACCCGACCAGACCGTCCTCGGTCTCCAGCCTCACCAGCAGCATGTCGAAGGTATTGGCCGGCGCGCCGCCCCAGCCCCAGGGCGGCAGGCCGCCGCTCTCGAAGGGGACCGAAACCAGAACCGTCTCCGCCCTCGCGATCCTCATGCCCTGCCTCCCGCCGCGGTGTCCCACGCCGCACGCTAATGAAATCGCCCGCCCCGTGTCACGGGCACACAGGCCGCCGGCGCGTCCCGGTCGGGCCCCGAGCGGTGGCAGAGGTGCGGGGACGACACGCGGGCCGATCCCGGCCGGCCGCGGTGCGATGTCCACGGTGCCCCGGGGATCACGCACCGGGACAGGGCGGTTGCCGCACTGCAGCATCCCATGACATGCGCGCCGACAGGCATCACCCGGGTGGCGGCGCCACGACCTGGTCCATCGCTCCCGGACCGGCGAGTACAATTCCTGATTCCCAGCGCTGCGCAGCCCCGCCGTTGCGCCATCGCTACGCACCCCAACCGACCGCAACCGAGGAGGCCCCATGGACGCCAAAGTCAAGATCAAGCTCGAGGACCCCGGCCTGCTGCGACAGCAGTGCTACGTGAACGGCGCCTGGATGGACGCGGCCTCCGGCAAGGTCATCGAGGTGGACAACCCGGCCACCGGCGAGGTCATCGCCACGGTGCCTTCCCTCAGCGCGGACGAGGTGCGCGGCGCCATCGAGGCCGCCGATGCCGCCTGGGGCCCGTGGCGCAAGCTCACGGGCAAGCAGCGCTGCAACGCCATGCGCAAGTGGTTCGACCTGATGATGGCGAACCAGGAGGACCTGGCCCGGCTGATGACCATGGAGCAGGGCAAGCCGCTGGCCGAGTCCCGCGGCGAGATCGCCTACGCGGCGTCCTTCATCGAGTGGTTCGCCGAGGAAGCCAAGCGCATCTACGGCGACGTGATCGACCACCCGCTGCCCGGCAAGCGCATCCTGGTGCTGAAGCAGCCCATCGGAGTGGTGGCCTCCATCACGCCGTGGAACTTCCCCGCCGCCATGATCACCCGCAAGTGCGCCCCGGCGCTCGCCGCCGGCTGCCCGGTGGTGATCAAGCCCGCCTCCCAGACGCCCCTCTCGGCTCTCGCGCTGGCCGCACTCGCAGAGCGCGCCGAGATCCCCAAGGGCGTGATCAACGTCGTCACCGGAAAGGCCAGCGACGTGGGCGGCGAGATGACCGCCAACCCCATCGTGCGCAAGCTGAGCTTCACCGGCTCCACCGAGATCGGCAAGAAGCTCATGGAGCAGTGCGCCGGCACGGTGAAGAAGGTGTCCCTGGAGCTGGGCGGCAACGCGCCGTTCCTGGTCTTCGACGACGCCGACATCGACGCCGCCGTGGCCGGCGCCATGGCCAGCAAGTACCGCAACGCCGGTCAGACCTGTGTGTGCGCCAACCGCATCCTGGTGCAGGACAAGGTCTACGACCAGTTCGCCGACAAGCTGGCCAAGGCCGCATCGAAGATGAAGGTGGGCAACGGCCTCGAGGATGGCGTGCAGCAGGGCCCGCTCATCGACGAGAACGCGGTGAAGAAGGTGGAGGAGCACATTGCCGACGCAACGAAGCACGGCGGCGAGGTGATCGTGGGCGGCAAGCGCCACGAGCTCGGCCACACCTTCTTCCAGCCCACCGTGATCACCGGTGTCACCACCGACATGAAGGTCACCTGCGAGGAGACCTTCGGCCCGGTGGCGCCGCTGTTCAAGTTCCACGACGAGGACGAGGCCATCAAGCTGGCCAACGACACCGAGTTCGGCCTCGCGTCGTACTTCTACGCCCGGGATCTCGGGCGCGTATGGCGCGTGGCCGAGGGCCTGGAGTCGGGCATCGTGGGCATCAACGAGGGCATCATCTCCAACGAGGTCGCACCCTTCGGCGGCGTCAAGGAGTCCGGCATCGGCCGCGAGGGCTCCAAGTACGGCACCGACGACTTCATCGAGATCAAGTACCTGTGCATGGGGGGAATCGAGGACTGACCGGCGTAGGTTCATCTCTCACCGCCCTGCCCTCGACGATCTGAGATCGCGGGCCATCGAGCGCCTCGCGTTCTTCCACTTCCTCTCCCCGCAAGCGGGGAGAGGGTCGGGGAGCGGGGCAGGTTTCACATCGCCGCCTCACCCCGATCCGCTCCCCGTCCCGGGCGGAGCGGGAGAGAAGCACCACGCAGCGGCGCGGTGAGAGGACGCGGGAGCGTCGGCGGCAGGGATGCCGCCGTCGAGCGTACAGGGATGTATTCACAGCGTGTCCCGCGGCCTCTCACCGCGCCGCGGCACCCGGGCAAGGAACCGCCAAGTGTCTGAACACACCCCGACCCCCGGCACCCCCGCCGCCGACGGCTACGTCATGCCTGCCGAGTGGGCGCCCCACGCCGGCACGTGGATCTCGTTTCCCCACAACCCGGAGACCTGGCCCGGGCGGCTGGCGGCGGCGGAGGGCACCATGGCGGCGGCGGCGGCGGCGCTGAGCCTCGGAGAGACCGTGCACGTGAACGTGCTGGACGCGGAGCACGAGACCCACGTGGAGGCGCTGCTGCGCGCCGCGGGTGCCCGTCTCGAAGCGCTGCGGCTGCACCGCGTGCCCACCAACGATGCCTGGTGCCGCGATCACGGCGCCATCTTCGTCACCCGGGCCGCCGCGCAGGCGCCGCTGGCGGCGCTGGATTTCGGCTTCAACGCCTGGGGCGGCAAGTACCCGCCCTGGGACCTGGACGACGCGGTGCCGGAGCACATGGCGCGCATCCTCGAGGTGCCACGTTACCGCTGCGACATGGTGCTGGAGGGCGGCTCCATCGAGGTCAACGGCGACGGTGCCCTGATCACCACCGAGCAGTGCCTGCTGAACCCCAACCGCAACCCGACGCTGGACCGCGCCGCCATCGAGGAACGGCTGCGGGACTGGCTGGGCGTGTCGCAGATCGTGTGGCTGGGGGAGGGCATCGAGGGCGACGACACCGACGGCCACGTGGACGACATCACCCGCTTCGTGGGCCGCACCCGGGTTCTCACGGCGGTCGCGGCGCCGGGCGATTCCAACCACGCCGCGCTGGCGGCGAACCGTGCGCGCCTCGCGGAGGTGCGTCTGGCCGATGGCACGCCGCTGGAGGTGGTGGAGCTGCCGTCGCCGCGGCTCGACGACGACGGCGGCTCGCCCCTGCCGGCGAGCTACGCGAACTTCTACATCGGCAACCGGGTGATCCTGATGCCGGCCTTCGGAAGCGACGCGGACGAGGAGGCGGCCCGCATCATCGGCGCGTGCTTTCCGGGCCGCGCGGTGCGCGCCATCGACTGCCGCGACCTGGTGCACGGGTTCGGGGCCTTCCACTGCCTCACGCAGCAGGTGCCCGCACCGGCCAGCTGATCGGGGCGCACGCGCCGCGGCCCGGTGGCGTTGCCGGTCGCAACTCATTACAGTCTGTCGCCCCACCCGATGAACGGGCGCCTGCCATGGCCATGCGCGCAGACTCCATCTCCGGCTTCATCCGCCACCACTACCGTCACTTCAACGCTGCCGCGCTGGTGGACGCGGCGGACGCCTACCGCGCGCACCTGGACGGCGGCGGCGTGATGTTCATGACCCTCGCTGGCGCCATGAGCACCGGGGAGCTCGGGCTGTCGCTGGCGGAGATGATCCGCCAGGACAAGGTGCACGCCATCTGCTGCACCGGTGCCAACCTGGAGGAGGACGTGTTCAACCTGGTGGCCCACGACCACTACGTGCGCATCCCGCAGTACCGGGATCTCACCCGCGAGCAGGAGCAGGAGCTGCTCGAGCGGCACCTCAACCGCGTGACCGACACCTGCATCCCGGAGGAGGAGGCGATCCGCCGCATCGAGCACGCCGTGCTCGAGGCCTGGCAGGCGGCGGACGCGAAGGGCGAGAGCCGCTTCCCCCACGAGTTCCTGTACGGGCTGCTGGACAGTGGCGCGCTGGAGAAGCACTACCAGATCGATCCCGCCGACAGCTGGCTGATGGCCGCGTGCCGCAAGAAGCTGCCCGTCTTCGTGCCCGGCTGGGAGGACTCCACTTTGGGCAACATCTACGCCGCCCACTGCATCAAGGGCGACGTGAAGAACGTGCATACGGTGAAGAGCGGCATCGAGTACATGATGGCGCTGGCGCAGTGGTATCCGCAGGCGAGCCGCAAGGGACGCGGCGTTGGCTTCTTCCAGATCGGCGGCGGCATCGCCGGCGACTTTCCGATCTGCGTGGTGCCCATGCTGGAGCAGGATCTGCGTCACAACGACATCCGCAAGTGGGCGTATTTCTGCCAGATCAGCGATTCCACCACCAGCTTCGGCTCCTACTCCGGCGCGGTGCCGAACGAGAAGATCACCTGGGGCAAGCTGGACGCGAGCACACCCAGCTTCATCATCGAGTCCGACGCCACCATCGTGGCGCCGCTCGTCTTCGCCCACGTCCTGGGGGTATGAGCCCGCGAGCGGGCCGCCGCGAGGAGGCCACACTGCCCATGAACATGCACACGGACACCTGGACGGTCGAGGATTCCGCGCGCCTGTACCGGGTGGCGGACTGGGGTGACCGCTTCTTCCACGTGAACGCCGCCGGCCACGCGGCGGTGCGAACGGCGCGCCCGGAGGGCGAGACCATCGACATCCACGCGGTGGTCGAGGACCTGGTGGCGCGGGGCGTGCAGTTCCCGGTGCTGCTGCGCTTCCACGACGTGCTGCGCGCGCGGGTCGAAAGGGTGAACATGGCCTTCGCCAACGCCATCGAGGAGGCGGGCTACGATGGCAGCTACCGGGGCGTGTATCCCATCAAGGTGAACCAGCTCCACGAGGTGGTGGAGGAGATCCTGGACGCGGGCCGGCCCTTCCGCATGGGGCTCGAGTGTGGCTCCAAGACGGAGCTGGTGGCGGCGCTGCCACACATCACCGACGACGAGATCCTGCTCATCTGCAACGGCGTCAAGGACGACCCGATGCTGGAGCTGATGCTGGCGGCGCAGCGCCTGGGACGCAACGTCATCCCGGTGATGGAGAAGTTCGGCGAGGCCATGCGGCTGCTGGAGCTGGCCGCGGCGCGCGGCACGCGGCCCTGGATGGGAGTGCGCGTACGCCTGGACACCAGCGGCTCGGGCAAGTGGGCGGAGTCCGGCAGCCACCTGTCGAAGTTCGGACTCTCCGTGCCGGAGCTCGTCGAGCTCCTGCGCGTGCTGCGCGAGCGCGAGATGCTGGACGCGCTGGTGCTGCTGCACTTCCACATCGGCAGCCAGATCGCGGACGTGCAGGTGGTGCGCCAGGCGGTGCGGGAGATCACCCAGGTGTACGTGCAGCTCCTCGAGCGGGGCGCCACCCCGCGCTACCTCGACGTGGGCGGCGGCCTCGGGGTGAACTACGCGGCCGGCTACAACGACAGTGAGGACGAGAACGGCATCAACTACTCGCTGCAGGAGTACGCCAACGCGGTGGTCTACGGCGTGAAGGAGGTGTGCGACGCCGCGGGCGCTTCCTGCCCCGTGCTGGTGTCCGAGAGCGGCCGCGCCATGGTGGCGCACCACTCGGTGCTGGTGGTGGACGTGCTCGGCGCCTACCGCAAGGACCGCATGCACGGGGAGTACCGGCCGGGCCCCAAGGACCACGCCCTGCTGCGCGAGCTGGCCAAGGCGCTAGCCTGGGTGCGCGAGATGCCCCTGCGCGGCGCCAAGATGACCGGCCTGCTGGAGGCCTACCACGACGCCGCGGCGGCGAAGGAGCAGGCCGAGACGCTGTTCGGGCTGGGCTACCTGGACATCGAGGGCAAGGCCCTGGCCGAGCGGCTGTACTGGACCGTGATCCACGAGCTCCACGTGCGCCTTCAGGCGTGCGAGGGCACGCCCGGCTCGGAGCTCACCGCCCTCGGCGAGCAGCTCGTGGACCAGTACCTGTGCAACTTCTCGGTGTTCCAGTCCATCCTGGATCACTGGGCCATCGACCAGCGCTTCCCCATCATGCCCATCGCGCGCCTGGACGAGCGTCCCGAGCGCCGCGCGGTGCTGGTGGATCTCACCTGCGACTCCGACGGCAAGGTGGACCACTACGTCTCCAGCGAGGAGGACAAGAGCTACCTCCCCTTGCACGCGATTCGCGATGGCGAGCGCTACCACCTGGGGCTGTTCCTGATGGGGGCATATCAGGACATCATGGGTGACGCCCACAACCTGTTCGGCCCGGTGAGCGAGGCGCACGTGTACGCTGACGCGGAGGAGCCCGGCGGCTACTACGTGGAGAAGATCATCCGCGGCATCTCCATCAAGGACATGCTCGGGCGGGTGCAGTACTTCCCCAACGATCTGAACCGCCGCATGTCCGAGATCATCCGCGCCAAGACCGAGGCCGGCGTGCTGCGGCCGCGCGCCGGTGTGGACCTGCTGGAGCAGTACGGCGCCTTCTTCGAGCGCGGGACGTACCTGGAGGGGAATGGCAAGGAGCAGTCGCCATGAGCACGCGGGGGCGCACCGTCGAGCTCGGCATCGTGCAGATGCGCTGCGAGGAGGACACCGGCCGCAACCTCGACAAGGCGCTCGCGCTCACCCGCGACGCCGCGTCGCGAGGCGCGCGGCTGGTGTGCCTGCCGGAGCTGTTCCGCTCGCGCTACTTCTGCCAGACGGAGGACATGGCGCTGTTCGACCTGGCGGAGCCCGTGCCGGGGCCGAGCAGCGAGGCCTTCGCCGCACTGGCCGCGGACCTGGACATCACCGTCGTCGTCAGCGTGTTCGAGCGCCGCGCGCCCGGGCTCTACCACAACACCGCGCTGGTGCTGGACGGGGCGAAGGGCATCACGGGCAAGTACCGCAAGATGCACATTCCCGACGATCCGCGCTACTACGAGAAGTTCTACTTCACGCCGGGAGATCTGGGCTTCAAGGCCTTCGACACCGCCGCGTGCCGGGTGGGCACCCTGGTCTGCTGGGACCAGTGGTACCCGGAGGCGGCCCGGGTCACCGCCCTGCAGGGTGCCCACGTGCTGTTCTACCCGACGGCAATCGGCTGGCACCCGTCGGAGCGCGACGCGCTGGGCGAGAGCCAGTACGACGCGTGGGAGGTGATCCAGCGCAGCCACGCAGTGGCCAACGGCTGCTTCGTGGCGGCGGTGAACCGCTTCGGCTTCGAGCCCGACCCTTCCGCGGACGGCGAGGGGATCCAGTTCTGGGGGCGCAGCTTCGTCGCCGGCCCGGACGGCGCGATCCTGTGCCAGGCACCGGAGGACGACGAGGCGGTGCTCACCACCACGCTGGAGCTGGACCGCATCGAGCAGCAGCGCCGCGGCTGGCCCTTCCTGCGCGACCGCCGCATCGACGCCTACGAGGGCATCGGCAGGCGCTTCATCGACTGAGGGACTGGCGGGATCGCGGGTTGATTCAACCACAGAGGCACAGAGAAGACAGCAAGAGGGGGCTGCGGGTAGATCACGAATGGAGAAGACGCAACGGTGACGTGATCTCCCCGGAAACTCGCGATCAGCCAACCCCTGTCGAACTCTCTGTGTCCTCTGTGCCTCTGTGGTTCATCCCCCCAGGCCCCTCCGCCGCGACATCGGATCAGTCCCGCGACAGCAGGAATTCCCGCACGAGTCCGATCTGGTCGTCGGACATGAGGCTGGGGGCATGGCCGAGGCCCGGGAGCTCGTGCAGTCGGGCCCGGGGCCCGCGCCGGGTCATGGCCTCGGCGTCCTCGCGGCGCAGCACGTCGGAGGACTCGCCGCGCAGCAGCAGCACCGGGCAGGCAACGGCGTCCCAGACCGCCCACAGATCCACGTCCTTCGGCGGCTCGCTGCGCAGCGGCGCCGCGATCCCGGGGTCGTAGGCCAGCGCGATGTCCCCCTCCGGCGTCACGCGCACCGTGGAGTCCACGAGCCCCCGCCACTGCCCGTCGGTGAACGGTCCGAAGGGCGCATAGATCTCGCGCAGGTACGCGTCCAGGGCATCGCGGTCCGGGAAGCGCGGGTCGTTGCCCGCGTACTCGGCGATGCGCTCGAGCGCCGCTTTCGGGATGAACGGGCCCACGTCGTTCATCACCAGGCGGGCCACGGGCGTGCCCGGCTGCGCCGCCAGCATCATGCCGATGAGCCCGCCCATGGAGGTGCCCACCCAGTCCACCGTGTCGGCCCCGCTGCGGGCGACCAGCGCGGTCACGTCCGCCAGGTACTGGGGGTAGCCGTAGCGTGACGGGTCTGCGAGCCAGCCGCTGCGGCCCCGCCCCACCACGTCCGGGCACAGCACCCGGTAGCGATCCGCCATGGCCACCGCCAGCGTGTCGAAGTCGCGCCCGTTGCGGGTGAGCCCGTGCACGCAGATCAGCACCCGCGGATTGCCGGGGTCACCCCACTCGGTGTAGGCGACGGTGTGGAAGCCGCTCTGGGACAGGCCCTTGTAGGTCCGGATCTTCATCGCGGGACGTTACCCATGTGGTTTCAACCACAGAGACACAGAGATCACAGAGAAGCCAGCAGAAAATGCATGAGGACGAATCACGATGGGAGCGAACGTGGCTGTGACGGGAGCTCCCTGGAACTCGCAATCACCCGAACCCTGATGAGCTCTCTGTGCCCTCTGTGCCTCTGTGGTTCATCTCCTCCGCCGTCAGCGCCAAAAAAGAACCCGGCCGCGAAGGCCGGGTTCTCCCCCTCCCCCGCTTATCTACGTCGTCAGTGTGCGAGGATCTGGCTCAGGAACAGCTTGGTGCGCCCGTGCTGCGGGTTGTTGAAGAACTCCTGCGGCTCGTTCTGCTCGATGATCTCACCGCCGTCCATGAAGATCACGCGGTTCGCCACGGTCTTCGCGAAGCCCATCTCGTGGGTCACGACCAGCATGGTCATGCCCTCCTTGGCGAGCTCGATCATCACGTCCAGGACCTCCTTGATCATCTCCGGATCCAGCGCCGACGTGGGCTCGTCGAAGAGCATGATCTTCGGGTTCATGCACAGGCTGCGGGCGATGGCCACGCGCTGCTGCTGGCCGCCGGACAGCTGACCGGGGAACTTCTTCGCCTGCTCGGGGATCTTGACCCGCTCCAGCAGCTTCATCGCGATCTCCTCGGCCTCCTCCCGCGGCGTCTTGCGCACCCATATCGGCGCCAGCGTCAGGTTGTCCAGGACCGTCAGGTGCGGGAACAGGTTGAAGTGCTGGAACACCATGCCCACGTCGCGGCGGATGATCTCGATGTGCTTGAGATCCCCGGTGAGCTCGGTGCCCTCGACGATGATCTGGCCCTGCTGGTGCTCCTCGAGCCGGTTGATGCACCGGATCATAGTGGACTTGCCGGACCCGGAGGGCCCGCACACCACGATGCGCTCGCCCTTGTTGACCGTGAGGTTGATGTCCTTGAGCACATGGAACTGCCCGTACCACTTGTGCATCCCGGCGATCTGGATCATGACCTCGTCGCTGATCTCCATCTTGGCGGTGGGCTGCTCGAGGCCCTCTACGGCGAAATTGTCGGACATCGTCTTTGCTCTCCTCCGGCTGCGCCGGTCGTCACCGGTGCCCCGTCTGCAGCTTATCTTCCAGGTAGATGCTGTAGCGCGACATCCCGAAACAGAAAACCCAGAAGCCGAAAGCCACGAACACGTAGCCTTCCACGTAGAAACCCAGCCAGTCGGGGTTCGTGGACACCGCCTGCGCCATGCCCAGGAAATCGAACAGGCCGATGATCAGCACCAGCGTGGTGTCCTTGAACAGGCCGATGAAGGTGTTGACGATGCCCGGGATCACGATCTTGAGCGCCTGCGGCAGGATCACCAGACCCATGGACTTCCAGTAGCTCAGGCCCAGGGCGTCCGCCGCCTCGTACTGACCCTTGGGAATCGCCTGCAGGCCGCCGCGCACCACCTCGGCCATGTAGGCGGAGGCGAAGAACATCACCCCGAGCAGCGCCCGGATCAGCTTGTCGAAGTTCACGCCCTCGGGCATGAACAGGGGGAACATCACCGACGCCATGAACAGCACGGTGATCAGCGGCACCCCGCGCCACAGCTCGATGAAGACAACGCACACGGCCTTCACCACCGGCATGTTCGAGCGCCGGCCCAGCGCCAGCACCACGCCAAGGGGCAGTGACGCCACGATGCCGGTGAGCGCGATGACCAGCGTGAGGAACAGGCCACCCCACAGCGGCGTCTCCACGCTCTTCAGGCCCAGGGAGCCGCCGGCGAACAGGTACAGGCACACCAGCGGGAACACGATGAGCAACATCAAGCCCAGGGCCGGCTTGTAGCTGAAGCGCGGCCAGATGCGGTCGGCGAAGGCCATCAGCCCCTGCAGTGCCACCAGCGCCGCCAGGAACAGGGCCCAGCCGATGCTGTCCGCCGGCAGGTGCGGGTGCAGCGGCACGTCCACCAGGAACAGCAGCACCGCGATCACCGGGTAGCCCACGGCCAGCAACGCACCGTAGCCCACGAACATGGCCAGGGCCGCCCAGAAGAAGATGGCGCCGAACCACGACGGCGCGCCGGTCAGCACGCTCAGCACGATCCCCGCCACCATCAGCCCACCGACGATCTTGCGCCACCGGGCCGGCGCCGAGACCAGCCGCTCGGGGACCACGGGAACGAGCAGCGGGATCAGGCCGCCGGCCAGCAGCACGTAGGCAGAGTTGATCCGCCACAGCATCTCGTCCGGATAACGCCCGTACATGAGCTGCTTGAACCAGACCTTGATGTAGACCCAGCAGGCGCCTTCGCGCTCGCCGGGCGCGGGGCAGGCGGAGCGGTCGTCCCCGGACCAGTAGGCGTCGAAGAACAGCCAGGGGAGGACGTTGAGGAGGATCCACGCCAGCAGCGCGGCGGACGCCACCGTCAGGATGCTGTTCGGCCAGCTGGAGAACAGGTTGTGGTACAGCCAGCCGCGCACGCCGATCTCGGTCGCCGGCGGTGTCCAGTCCGGGTGCTCGCCGGGTGCGTGGGCCTTGGTCTCGACGGTGCTCATGGCGTCAGCGCTCCACCAGCGCCATGCGCTGGTTGTACCAGTTCATGAACGCCGAGATGAGCAGGCTCAGCGTGAGGTACACGAGCATGGTCATGAAGATGATCTCCACTGCCTGGCCGGTCTGCATGAGCGTGGTGCCCGCGAACACCAGCACCAGGTCCGGGTAGGCGATGGCTGCCGCCAGCGACGAGTTCTTGGTGAGGTTGAGGTACTGGCTGGTGAGTGGCGGGATGATGACGCGCATGGCCTGTGGCACGATCACCAGGCGCAGCGTCTGCGAGCGGCGCAAGCCCAACGCCATGGCCGCCTCGGTCTGCCCGTGGCTGACCGCCAGGATGCCCGAGCGCACGTTCTCCGCGATGAACGCGGCGGTGTACAGGGCCAGCGCCATCAGCAGGGACACGAACTCGGGAGTCATGGTGGCGCCGCCCCAGAAGTTGAAGCCCTTGAGCTCCGGGTACTCCCAGTGCAACGGCGCGCCCATCACGAGAAAGGTGAGCAGCGGCAGTCCGACGATGAGGCCGGTGGAGGTCCAGTAGGCGGGAAACCACTCGCCCGTCTCGTCCTGGCGCTTGTGCGCCCACTTCACGACGAACCAGCTGGCCACCACGGCAATGGCCAGCGCCCAGAGCACGAAATCGAAGCCCTCCTCGGGGATGCCCCTGGGGTACGCCAGACCGCGGTTGTTCAGGAAGAAGGAGTCGAACAGCTCGATGCTGTTGCGCGGCGCCGGCAGCGGACGCAGCACCGCGAAGTACCAGAAGAAGATCTGCAGCAGCAGCGGGATGTTGCGCAGCATCTCGATGTAGACCATGGCCAGCTTGGACACCAGCCAGTTCGGGGACAGCCGCAGCACGCCGATGATGAAGCCGAGGATGGTGGCCAGCACGATGCCCCAGGCCGACACCCAGATGGTGTTGGCAAGACCGACGAGGAAGGTCTTCCCGTAGGAATCCTCCTCCCGGTAGTCCATGCCGAAGTGGGTCTCGCCGATGCTGAAGCCGGCAGTGCGCTCCAGGAAGCCGAAGCCCGACGCGATGTTCTGCCGTTCCAGGTTCGCCTGGGTGTTCTGCCACAGGTACAGCACCACCAGCGCGACACCGACGAGCACGAGCGCCTGGAAGAAGTACGCCCGGTAGACCGGGTCGTTCCACACCGGCGGCCTGGCGGGCGGCCCGGCGGGAGCGGATGCATGCGGGCGGGGCTGTTCCGCGGCCATGGGGCTACTCCTTCGTTGCGAGGACTCTGCGCGCGCCGGAAACGAAAACGGGCCCGATCCGCGCGGACCGGGCCCGTTCTTGGTTCACTGGCGAATCACGCCCGGCAGATCAGCGGATCGGCGGCGCGTACAGGATGCCTCCGTTGCTCCACTGCGCATTGATGCCACGCGCGAGGCCGATGGGGGTCTTCTCGCCCACGTACTTCTCGTAGCTCTCGCCGTAGTTGCCCACCTGCTTGACCACGTTGTAGCACCAGTCGGGGCCAAGACCCAGGTTCTTGCCCATGTCGCCTTCCATGCCCAGCTGACGCTTGATCACCGGATTGGCGCTGCTGGCCTTCATCTCGTCGGCATTCTTCGACGAGACGCCGACTTCCTCGGTCTCGATCATGCAGTTCAGCGTCCACTTCACGATGTCGAACCACTGGTCGTCGCCGTGGCGCACCACCGGGCCCAGGGGCTCCTTGGAGATGGTCTCGGGCAGCACCACGTGGGCGTCGGGATTCTTCAGCTTCTGGCGCTGGGCGGCGAGGCCCGAGCGATCCGTGGTGTAGACGTCGCAGCGTCCCGCGTCGTACGCGGCCACGACCTCGTCGGCCTTCTCGAACACCACGGGCTTGTACTCCAGCTTGTTGCCGCGGAAGAAGTCCGCCATGTTCAGCTCGGTGGTGGTGCCGATGTTCACGCACACCGACGCGCCGCCCAGCTCCTTGGCGCTCTTCACGCCCAGATCCTTGCGCACCATGAAGCCCTGGCCGTCGTAGTAGTTCACACCGGCGAAGTTGAGGCCGAGCGCGGTGTCACGGACCAGCGTCCAGGTGGTGTTGCGCGAGAGGATGTCCACCTCGCCGGACTGCAGCGCCGTGAAGCGCTCCTTCGCCGACAGGGGGCTGTACTTGACCTTGCTGGCGTCACCCAGCACGGCCGCGGCTACCGCGCGGCACAGGTCCACGTCGATGCCTTCCCAGTTGCCGTTCTGATCGGGGTTGGAGAATCCGGGCAGGCCCTGGCTGACGCCGCACTGCACGTAGCCCTTCTTCTGCACGTCATCCAGGGTGGCGGCGTGGGCGCCGGTCACGCCCAGGGCGGCCAGCACCGCGCTTGCCGCGACGGTCTTTACGAGTTTCATGGTTGCTCCTCCGCTCGTTTGATTATTGCTTGCGCTGCTGATGTGGGCCGACAGGCGGCAGCGCCTCCGCGGCCGCCGCCGACGCCATTGCAATGCCCAACCGCGCCGAAAGCTATCATATCCCGAGAATCCGTCACAAGGCAGTCGGAACGGGCACTTACGTTCATTTCCAGCGCGCGTGGCGAACCTCTCCGAGGCGCTGGAAGGGGGCAGGCGGTGCGCTATTCTTGTTCCTGCCCGAGGCCGCCGGAGCATCCCTCCCCGTGAGCGACTCGACCTTCACCGTGGGCATCGAGGAGGAGTACCTCCTGGTCGACCCGCAATCCCGCGACCTGGTCCGCGAGGCGCCCGCGGGGCTGCTGGAGGACTGCCAGCGCGAGCTGGGCGACAGCGTCTCGCCGGAGTTCCTGCAGTGCCAGATCGAGGTGGGCACACCGGTGTGCCCGGGCATGGCGGAGGCACGCCGGGAGCTCGGCCGGCTGCGCCGCGAGGTGGCGCGGGTGGCCGAGGCGCACGGCGCGCGCCTGATGGCCGCGTCCACGCACCCCTTCGCCACCTGGGGCGGGCTCAAGCGCACGCCCAAGGAGCGCTATGAGGTCATCGAGGAGGATCTGCAGAACGTCGTTCGCCGACTGATGATCAGCGGCATGCACGTGCACGTGGGCATCGACGACGACGAGCTGCGCATCGACCTGCTGGGCCAGGTCACCTACATCCTGCCGCACCTGCTCGCGCTCAGCACCTCGTCACCGTTCTGGCAGGGCCAGCTCACCGGGCTCAAGTCCTATCGCATCGCCGTGTGGGACGAGATGCCCCGTACCGGGCTGCCGGAGTCCTTCGACAGCTTCGGCGAGTTCCAGCGTCACGTGAACGTGCTGGTGAAGGCAGGTCTCATCGAGGACGGGACGAAGCTGTGGTGGGACGTGCGCCCCAGCGTGCGCTACCCCACCCTGGAGATGCGCATCAGCGATCTCTGCACGCGCATGGAGGACGCGCTGTGCGTGGCCGCCATCTACCGCTGCTGGCTGCACATGCTGGTGCGCCTGCGGCGCCAGAACCAGCGCTGGCGGCGCTACTCGAACATGCTGATCATGGAGAACCGCTGGCGCGCGCAGCGCTACGGCACCGAGCAGGGACTCGTGGACTTCGGGCTGGGCCGCATCGTGCCCTACGAGGACCTGGTGGACGAGATCCTCACTCTGGTGCGTCCTGACGCGGATGCCCTCGACTGCGTGCGCGAGGTGGAGCACGCGCGCACCATCCTGCAACGCGGCACCAGCGCTCACCGCCAGGTGATCACCTACCAGCGTGCCCGGGACGACGGCGCCGACGACACGGAGGCGCTGCGCGCGGTGGTGGACATGCTCCTCGAGGAGACGCTCGCGGACGTGTGACCGGGGCAGCATCGGAGTCCGTACCCCGGGGTACGACCTCCCACACCCTCGCCAGGGCCGCCGATACGTCACAGACTCCTCGCCATGCGCATCAGTGTCGTCACCCTGGCCACCTCGGACATGGCCCGCGCCCGCGCCTTCTACGAGTCGCTGCTCGGCCGCACCGCGGTGAAGGACCGCTCCGGCGTCGTCTACTTCAGGCTCGAAGGCGCGTGGCTCGCCCTCTATCCCCGTGCCGACCTGGCCCGTTACTGCGGCGTGGACGCTGCGGGCGGCGGCTTCGAGGGCGTGACGCTGTCGGTGAATCTGGCGAGCGCGGGCGATGTGGATGCCACCGCCGCGCGCGCCCGTGCCGCCGGCGCGACCCTCGTTCGCCCGCCGGGGCCCGTGGACTGGGGCGGCCACGTCGCCTGGATCGCGGATCCCGATGGCCACCTGTGGGAGCTGGTGTTCAACCCGCGGGGCAAGTCCGCCTCCTGAACCGGTGTTGCGACTCGCGAATCACCGCTCACTCAGGAGTTCGGGCCGGTGGCAGGACCCGGATCAGGTGCTCACCCCCGGCGCACCGCCAGGCGCTCCGCCGGCACCCCCAGGACCTCGTGCACCGGGGTCCACGGCCGGTCCTGCACCCGGCCCGCCTCGGCCAGGGTGAGCACCCCGTCCACCGCGGTGAGGCCCCGCGCCAGCCAGGGGTTGCGCCGGCAGGCCTCCAGCGGGCCGTGGTCGGCGATGGCCGCCACGTTGTCGACGATGGCGGTGGCGTAGCCCGCGGAAGCTGCCACCGGCGCCGCGCCGGGGACGTTGTCGACGCAGAAGTGGCGCACGCCGTCCACCTCGTACACCGGCTCCTCCCAGCGGGTGGCACGGCAGGTCTCCACGGCACCGCCGGGATCGCAGGCGATGTCCACGATGACGGCGCCCGGCTGCAGCCAGGAGAGCATGGCCCGGGGGATCAGGTGGTCGCCGCGGGTCTTGTCCCACAGCACACAGTTGAACACCGCGTCCGCGCCGGGCAGGTGCTCGGGCAGCTCCTCCACCGGGCAGGCGGTGAAGTCCTGCCGGCACCAGGTGAGCTCGGCCTCCCGGCGCGCCCCGGCGGACACGTCGAAGCCCACCACGGACAGCCCCAGCCCGAGCAGGGTGCGCAGCGCGCCCCGTCCCACCCCGCCCAGGCCCAGCACCAGTGCCCGCGCCGGCGGTGCGCCGAAATGGCCCATGAAGTGGCGGCCGGTGCCGCCGTGGGGTGCCAGCACCAGGCGCACGCCCTCCAGGGCGCCGATCTCGCCCGCCAGCACGCTGTTGGGGGACCCGAAGGGATGCGTCTCCTCGGCGGCGATGGCGATCAGCCCCGCCGCCAGCAGCCGGTCGAGCTGGCGGCGGTCGGCGGCGCTGTGCAGATTGGTGAAGACGACGTGACGGGCCTCGAGCCACGGGAACTCGGGGGGCAGGATCTCCTTCACCTTCACCACCAGCTCGGCGCCGGCATACACCGCCTCGCCGCCGTCTGCCAGCGCCGCGCCGGCCGCCGCGTAGTCCGCGTCCGCGGCCTGCGCGACGTGCCCGGCGCCGCGCTCCACCAGCACCGGATGACCCGCCGCCACCAGCCGATTCACCTGCGCTGGCAGCAGGGCCACCCGACCCTCGCCGGGCTTGATCTCACGCGGTACGCCGATGCGCATGGGTGCGGGTTACCTCGGAACGGGGTGGGCCCGGAGCCCGTGCGAGCAGCGCCCGCCGTGGCGGGACGTACTCCGGACGTGCCGGGCAAGGTGCGGCAGGGTCCACGGACCGTCAGCGG
>JBFHNV010000067.1:0-26201 GCA_041593595.1 Gammaproteobacteria bacterium | reverse complement strand
GTGCGCTGAGCCGGGACGTCGCCTCGACCCTGCGGCCGTGACCGTGAACCTGCTCGACGAACGCTGGCTGCTGCCGGAGGGGGTAGAGGAGATCCTGCCGCCGGTCGCCGAGCATCTGGAGCGCGCGCGACGTGACCTGCTGGATCTGTACGCGAGCTGGGGTTATCGCCTGGTCATCCCGCCGCTGGTCGAGCACCTGGAATCCCTGCTCACCGCCGCCGGCAGCGATCTCGATCGCCAGACCTTCAAGCTCACCGATCCCCTGAGCGGACGTCTGATCGGTGTGCGCGCCGACATGACGCCGCAGGTGGCGCGCATCGATGCGCGCCACATGCCCCAGGACGCGCCTGCGCGGCTGTGCTACCTGGGCACGACGCTGCGTACCCACGCGGAGGGTCTGGGCGGTTCGCGCGTGCCGGTGCAGGTGGGCGCGGAGCTCTACGGGCACCCGGGCGTGGAGAGCGACTGCGAGGTGGTGTCGCTGATGCTCGCGACGCTCGCCCGGGTGGGCGTGGGCGACGTGCACCTGGATCTGGGCCACGTGGGCGTGTTCCGCGCCCTGGCCGCCGAGGCCGGTCTGGGCGCGCGCCGGGAGGGCGATCTCCTGGAGGCGATGCAGCGCAAGGCCGGCGACGAGGTGGACGCCGCGCTGGCCGGGGTGGCCGACGGCGAGCGGCGTGGGCGGTTGCGCGCCCTCATCGATCTCAACGGCGGCGTGGAGACGCTTCAGGAGGCGCGCGCCGCGCTGGCCGGCGCGGGTGGCGCCGTGATCGCCGGCATCGACGACCTGGCGCGGCTGGTGACGTCGCTCGAGGCGCGCGGCGTGCACGCACCGGTGCACGTGGATCTCGCGGAGCTGCGCGGCTACCGCTACCACACGGGCATGGTGTTCGCCGCCTTCGTTCCGGGTCAGGGACAGGAGGTGGCGCGCGGTGGGCGTTACGACGACATCGGCCGTGTGTTCGGCGCGGCGCGCGCGGCCACGGGCTTCAGCGCCGACCTGAAGACCCTGGTGGCGCTGGCGGACTGCGGTGCGCACGGCGGTGAGGAGTCCCTGATCGAGGCTCCGTGGAGTGATGATCCGGCGTTGCTCGAGACGGTGGCGACTCTGCGCGGGCGCGGCGAGCGGGTGGTGTACGCGCTGCCGGGGCAAGAGGGGCGCCCGGCAGCCTGCCCGCGACGCATCGAGCGCCGTGGCGGTGCCTGGGTGGTGGTGGAGAGCGAGGGGGAGCGCGCGGGGACATGAGCAGGCAGGCCGGGCGGGCAGTGGTGGTGGTGGGCGCCCAGTGGGGCGACGAGGGCAAGGGCAAGGTGGTGGATCTGCTCACCGATCGGGTGAGCGCCGTGGTGCGCTTCCAGGGCGGACACAATGCGGGGCACACCCTGGTCATCGGCGGGCAGAAGACGATCCTGCGCCTGATCCCGAGCGGCGTGCTGCGCGAAGGTGTCGAGTGCCTGATCGGCCACGGGGTGGTGGTCTCGCCGCGGGCCCTGGTGGACGAGCTGACGGAGCTCCACCAGCGGGGCGTGCCCGCCGGCGAGCGGGTGCGGGTGAGCACCGCGTGCCCGATGATCCTTCCCTGCCACGTGGCCCTGGACAAGGCCCGCGAGACGGCGCGGGGCAAGGACGCCATCGGCACCACCGGTCGCGGCATCGGCCCTGCCTACGAGGACAAGGTGGGACGACGTGCGGTGCGCCTGGGAGAGCTCGCCCACCCACGCACGCTGCGCGAGCGCCTCAAGGCGCTCGTCGAGTACCACAACTTCTCGCTGGAGCACCGCTACGGGGAGCCGCCGCTGGACACCGACGCGGTGTACGACGAATGCATGCGCGCGGCTGAGACCATCGTGCCGATGCTGGGCGACGTCCCGGCGCGGGTGCACGCGCTCAGGCGCGCCGGGGCGAACCTCCTGCTGGAAGGCGCCCAGGGGGCGCTGCTGGACGTGGACCAGGGCACCTACCCCTTCGTCACCTCGTCGAACACCACCGCCGGCGCGGCGGCCACCGGCAGCGGCCTCGGCCCCACGGCCATCAGCGGTGTGCTGGGGATCGTGAAGGCCTACACCACGCGCGTGGGTGCCGGGCCCTTCCCCACGGAGCTGGACGACGAGACCGGCCGGCTGCTCGCGAGGCGCGGCAACGAGTTCGGCTCGGTGACGGGCCGCCCGCGGCGCTGCGGCTGGCTGGACGTGATGAATCTGCGCCGTGTGCTGGACGTGAACGGCGTCACCGGCCTGTGCGTGACCAAGCTGGACGTGCTCGACGAGCTGGAGGAGGTGCGCGTGTGCACCGGCTACACGGTGGACGGCGAGGCGTGCTCGGACGCTCCCACCGGCGCCGAGGCCCTGGCCCGCTGCACCCCGGTGTACGAGTCCCTGCCCGGCTGGAAGTCCACCACCATCGGCGCGCGGCGGCTGCAGGATCTGCCGGCGAACGCCCGCGCCTACCTGGACCGCATGCAGGAGCTCACCGGCGTGCCGGTGGACCTGGTGTCCACCGGCGCGGAGCGCGACGACACCATCGTGCTGCGCAATCCC
This sequence comes from Gammaproteobacteria bacterium, assembly GCA_041593595.1. Classification (GTDB taxonomy): domain Bacteria; phylum Pseudomonadota; class Gammaproteobacteria; order HK1; family HK1; genus JBFHNV01. The sequence goes on along the minus strand of JBFHNV010000067.1, from coordinate 23,663 downwards.
TTCGACTGACGGCGCGGCGAGGCGTCAGGTGGCGCCGGGTCACGCGAACGCGACGGCCCTCGCCCAGGCCGCGAATCCGGCGTTTCGAGGGATCGGGACTCCAGGAGACAGCTGAATCGTTGTCACCCCGGACGCCCGGGAGGAGGTAGACCATGTGCCCGCGATCCGACGACCCGCGACGCCCCGAGGCGCTGCCGGCGCCGCCCGGCCTCGACCTGCCGCCGGTGCTGACCGCGCCCGCATCGGTGGCGATGCGCGCCAACGGCTTCATCTTCACCATGGGCTACATGGCCCTCGATCCCGCCACCGGCAAGGTCAGCCCGGGCAGCGTGGAGCACGAGACGCGCCTCACCCTGGAGGGGTTGCGCTCGATCCTCGAGCACGCCGGCTCGTCGCTGGACCGGGTGGTCAAGGCGCACGTGTTCCTGCGCGACATCGAGCGCGACTTCGACGGCATGAACGCGGTCTACCGCGAGTTCTTCCGCGAGCCCTATCCCGCCCGCCGCACGGTGGAGGCGAAGCTGGTGCAAGGCCTGAAGGTGGAGATCGAGCTCATCGCGCTGGGCTGAGCGACTGCGGACATTGCGCCCTCTCCCCGCAGGCGGGGAGAGGGCCGGGGTGAGGGGACAGGGGACGCGGATCGCAGCGTCGATGCTTCCCGTTGGTCGGCTGATTGCAGGTGACGGACGCTCGCGGTCGAGAAGGCCCCCCTCACCCTTGCCTCTCCCCCTGGAGGGGCGAGGGGACGAGGTGCGCTTCGCTGCGCGAAGCGCGGTCGGTTCCTAGGCCCGCGCCGGCAGCGCGAGGCTCGCGGCGAACAGCACCGTGCCCGCCACCACGATGGAGGGCCCGGCGGGCGTGTCCACCGCAAGCGACAGCCACAGCCCCGCCAGCACCGACACGACGCCGACCGCGGCGGCGGCGCCCGCCATGCCCTCGGGCGTCGCGGCCAGGCGGCGCGCGGTGGCCGCCGGCAGGATCAGCAGCGACACGGTGAGCAGCAGTCCCACGATCTGCATCGCCAGCGCCACCACCACGCTCACCAGCAGCAGGAAGGCGAAGCGCAGCTGCTCCACCTTCTCCCCCTCTACCCGCGCCAGATCCTCGTGCACCGTCATGGCCAGCAGCGGACGCCACAGCCGCGCCAGCAACCCGAGGCATACCGCGGCCCCGGCGGCGATGAAGGCCACGTCCTCGCGGCGCACGGAGAGCACGTCGCCGAACAGGTAGCCCATGAGATCCAGGCGCACCGTGTCCATGAAGGACACCAGCACCAGGCCGATGGCGAGGCTCGAGTGGGCCAGGATCCCGAGCAGCGTGTCGCTGGCGAGGTCCGGGCGCCGGTCCAGCAGGTAGAGCGCGCCGGACACCAGCACACCGGTGATCAGCACGCCCAGGTGCAGGTCGATGGCCAGGGCGAGCCCCAGCGCCACCCCCAGCAGGGCCGCGTGGGCCAGCGTCGCGCCGAAGTAGGCCATGCGCCGCCACACCACGAAGCAGCCCAGGGGCCCCGACACCAGCGCGATGCCGGCGCCGCCGGCGGCGGCGCGCAGCAGGAACTCATCCATGGGCGTGGCTGGGCGATGGCCCGGACCGTGGGGCCTCGTCGCCGCTCTGCGCCACGTCGCCGTGCAGGTCGTGGTCGTGGTCGTGGCGGTGGGTGTAGAGCGCGAGCCGGGCAGGCCCGTGGATTCCGAACAGGGTGAGGTAGGCGGGATCCGCCACCACGTCCTCCGGAGTGCCGGTGCAGCACACGTGGCGGTTGAGGCACACCACCCGGTCGGTGGCCGCCATCACCAGGTGCAGGTCGTGGGACACCAGCAGCACGCCGCAGCCCAGGCGCCGGCGCAGCCGCTCGATGAGGCGGTAGAGATCCGCCTGCCCGGCCACGTCCACCCCGGCGGTGGGCTCGTCCAGGATCAGGAGATCCGGGCGCCGGGCCAGCGCCCGCGCCAGCAGCACGCGGCGCAGCTCGCCGCCGGACAGGGATCGCAGGGCGTGGCCGGTGATGGGTCCGGCGCCGGCCTCGGCGAGCGCGTCCCGCGCCTGGGCCCGGGTCACCCCCACGGGCAGCGACACGAAGCGCTCCACCGAAAGCGGCAGCGTCGCGTCCACGCTCAGGTGCTGGGGCACGTAGCCGATCCGCACCCCCGCGCGCCGCTGTACCCGGCCGGCCTGCGGGCGCACCAGCCCGAGCGCCGCCCGCACCAGGGTGGTCTTGCCGGAGCCGTTGGGGCCGATGAGGGTCACGATCTCGCCGGCACGCACCTCCAGGTCCACGGCGTCCAGCACCGGGTCGGTGCCGAAGCGTACCGCCACGCCGGCGAGCTGCAGCAGGGCGTCGCCGGGCGGCGAGGAGGCGGCGGCCACGCTCACGGCGCGCCGCCTGCCGTGCAGCGGGGGCAGCGGCCGCGGACCTCGATGGTCTGCTCCCGGCAGTGGAAACCCGCCGCCCGCGCCCGCGCCTCGATCACCTTGCCGATGCGGGGATCGTCCAGCTCCGCCACCGCGCGGCAGCCGTCGCAGATGAGGAACTGCCCGCTGTGGGGGTGGGACGGGTCGGCGCAGCCCACGTAGGCGTTGAGGCTCTCGATGCGATGCACCAGCCCGTGGGCCTGCAGGAACTCCAGCGCCCGGTACACCGTGGGCGGCGCCGCCCGGCGCCGGGCGGCGCGCAGCTGCTCCAGGAGGTCGTAGGCCAGCACCGGGCGGTGGGCCTGCCACAGCAGCGCGAGCACCCGGCGCCGCACCGGCGTGAGGCGCGCGCCGCGGGCCGAGCACACCCGCTCGGCCCGGGCGAGGGCGTCGGCAACGCAGCGGTCGTGATCGTGGCCCGGAGACTTGAAGCTCGAGAGCACCTGGCGGGGCATGACGCACTCCGTGGCACCAAAGATGTTATATCGTAACATCCGACCTCGCCCCGTGAGCCTGCCGCGCCGCCCATGCGATACCGTCCGTGCTCCCGTCTGCCCGCCCGGGCCGCCCTCGTGCTGCTGGCGCTGTCGTGCGGCGTTGCGGGCGCGCAGCCGGCGCCGCCGCGGGTCGTGGCCACCATCGTTCCGGTGCACTCCCTCACCGCCATGGTGATGGAGGGCGTGGCGGAGCCGGCGTTGCTGCTGCCCGGGGGCGTCTCGCCCCACACCTACGCCCTGCGGCCGTCGGAGCTGGAACGGCTCGCGGCGGCGGAGCTGGTGGTGTGGGTGGGCAGCGCCCTGGAGCGCTTCCTGGTGCGCGCCCTGGCGGCGTCGGCGCGCCCCGACCGGCGGGTGCTGGAGCTGATGGATGCCGCGGGCGTCCACGTGCTGCCGGCGCGGGCCGCCGGCGTGCTCACACCCGGGGTCCCGGCGGACGAGCACGATCACGGGCACGGCCGGGATCCCCACATCTGGCTGGACCCGGACAACGCCGTGGCCATCGTGGACGCGGTGGCCCGGGAGCTGTCGGCGCTGGACCCACACCGCGCCTCCCGCTACGCCGCCAACGGGGCAGCCGCCGCGGCCCGGATCCGCGACCTGGACGTGGCGCTCACCGCGCGCCTGGCGCTGGTGAGGCACGTGCCCTACGTGGTGTTCCACGACGCGTACCAGGCCTTCGAGCGGCACTTCCGCCTCGCCCCCGCGGCGGCGGTGTCGGTGTCGCCGGAACGTGCGCCGGGCGCCCGCCGCCTGGTGGCGATCCGCGAGCGCATCCAGGCCACCGGCGCACGCTGCGTGTTCAGCGAGCCCCAGTTCGAGCCGCGTCTCGTGGACACCCTGATCGAGGGCACCGGCGCCCGGCGCGGCGTGCTGGACCCGGTGGGCAGCGGCCTCGAGCCGGGGCCCGGCGCCTGGCCGGCCCTCATGGGCGGTCTCGCCGATGCCCTCGTGGAGTGCCTGTCAGGGAGCTGAGCGCGGCACGTCCGGCACCCACAGGTAGCCGTCGACGTCGCGCAGGAAGCACTCCCGCAGCCCGTGGGGCTTGTCGGTGGCGGGCTGCACGACCTCGAACCCCAGCTCCCGTGCCACCCGTTCCGCCGCGTCCGGGTCTCGCCCGTGCAGCCTGAGCTCCGCCCCGGTGCCGCGCGGCGCGTGCGAGACCAGCTCCGGGTGCAGCGGATGGCCGTCGTAGGTATGCCACGCGTGCAGCATCCACTCCGCCTGCCGGAAGCGCAGCACGGCCATGTCCGGGTCGTGGTACACCGCTTCGGCGGCCAGCACCCGCAGGTGGAAGGGCAGGGAGCGGTCCACGTCCGCCACCAGCAGGTTGACACCCAGCCCCACGAGGCCGCGCCCGTACTCCGGCGCCGGCATCCACGGATCGCCGCTGCGCTTCTTCGTCATCCCGCGATTGTAGGCAGGAAATCAAGGGGGACGGACCCCCTTGATTTCCTCTTGAAGTCCGTTCTGCCGGCTGGCGGGCGCCGCGCACCGTGATCGCTGCACGAGAGCGCCCCTTTGCCGTCGCGCGGCTCGCGCGAGACGTCATAACAACATGCCGATCGGGTCTTTGTTGCGCAGCAGCAGGCCGCTACGGTGCCGTCGACCCAGCTGTCAGGACCGCAGCGGTGGACGACCTGCAACCCCGAATCGCCAGCCTGGAGCGCGCCAGCGCGGAGACCCGCGTGGACTGGGCCCTGGCGCGCGCCGAGGGTCGTGCCCTGCTCACCTCGAGCTTCGGTGCCCAGGCCGCGGTGATGCTGCACCTGGTGACGCGGCGCTGTCCGCGCATCCCGGTGGTGCTCATCGACACCGGCTACCTGTTCCCGGAGACGTACCGCTTCGTGGACGAGCTGGAACAGCGCCTGGACCTGGACCTGCGCGTGTACACGCCGCGCCACAGCCCGGCATGGCTGCAGGTTCGCCACGGCCGACTGTGGGAGCAGGGCGCCGACGGTCTCGAGCGCTACAACCGCCTGCACAAGGTGGAGCCCATGGCGCGGGCGCTGGACGAGCTCGAGCCCCGGGTCTGGTTCGCGGGGCTGCGACGGGCGCAGTCGCGATCGCGCGAATCGCTGCCGGTGGCGCGCCGCGAGGCGGGCGCCATCAAGGTCCACCCCATCGTGGACTGGAGCGACCGCGACGTGCACCGCTACCTGAAGCGCCACGATCTCCCCTACCACCCCCTGTGGGCGCAGGGCTACGTGTCCATCGGCGACGTGCACACCACCCGCCCGCTGGGCGAGGGCATGTGCACGGAGGACACCCGCTTCTTCGGCGTCAGGCGCGAGTGCGGGCTGCACGAGGCCTTCCGCGAGACCTGACCGCAGCGCCGCGTCGTCCGCCCGGGCCACCTATACTGCACGGAGCGTGTGCGCTCCGGTGCCGATCCCGGCCGCTGACGCCGCCACGCTGCAGGGAGGCCCCATGCTGCTGCCCAATCTCTCCCCCTCGACGCCCAGCCTGTACGAGATCCACGAGCTGCAGCGCGCTGCCATGGCGCCGTTCCGCATGGGACTGGAGTTCACCCGCCTCGCGCTCTCGAACCCGCTGAACCCGCTGAGCCACACCCCCGCCGCGCAGTTCTTCAACGCGGCGGCGCAGGTCTTCGAGCACGTGACGCGGCGCTACGGGCGCCCGGACTGGGGCATCGAGCAGGTCACCGTGGACGGGCGCGACGTGCCCGTCGCCCGCGAGGTGGTGATGGAGCGAAGCTTCATGCGCCTGCAGCACTTCGCCTGCGAGGCCGGGCGCGACGTGCCGCGGCTGCTCATCGTCGCGCCGCTGTCCGGACACTTCGCGACCCTGCTGCGCGGCACCGTGCGGACGCTGCTCGCGGATCACGACGTCTACGTCACCGACTGGCGCGACGCGCGCATGGTGCCCCTGGCCGCGGGCAACTTCACCCTGGCCTCCTACGTGGATTACGTGATCGACTGCCTGCACTTCCTCGGCCCCGGCACCCACGTGCTCGCCGTGTGCCAGCCGGCGGTGCCGGTGATGGCCGCGGTGTCGGTGATGGCGTCCTGGGGCGACGTGTGCGCGCCGGCCACCATGACCCTCATCGGCGGACCCATCGACACCCGCCGCTCGCCCACGGCGGTGAACACCTTCGCCAAGGAGCACCCCATCGAGTGGTTCGAGCGCAACGTGGTGGTGGACGTGCCGCTGCCTTACCCGGGCGCCGGGCGGCGGGTGTACCCGGGCTTCATCCAGCTCACCAACTTCATCGGCATGAACCTGGAGCGTCACGTGCAGGCGCACCAGGAGCTGTTCGACCACCTGGTCACCGGCGACGAGGACTCCGCCGCGGCCAAGCGCGACTTCTACGAGGAGTTCCTCGCGGTCATGGACATCCCCGCCGACTTCTACCTGGACACCGTGGCCACGGTGTTCCACCGCCATGACCTGCCAGAAGGCACCATGCGGGTGCGCTGGCAGCCGGTGGACCCCGCGCGCATCACCAGCACCGCCATCCTGTGCATCGAAGGCGAGCGCGACGACATCTCCGGCGTGGGCCAGACCCGCGCGGCGCTGGACCTGACGCCGAACCTGCCCGACGACATGAAGGCCTATCACCTGCAGGCGGGTGCCGGGCACTACGGCGTGTTCAACGGCAGCCGCTTCCGCGCCGAGGTGGCGCCGCGGATTGGCGACTTCACCCGCCGCTTCGACCCGGTGGTGGGGAGCGAGCGGCGGGTGCAGCTGACGGGCTGGCGGGGCAAGGACCGGCGCACGCGGCCGCGCGGGGCGGGTCACGTCGCGGCGGTCGTCCAGGCACCGCGGTCGCAGGGCGACGCGTAGCCGCCAGGGTCCTCGACTGGCGGCCGCCGGCAGCGCTGCGCCGTCGTGGTTGCGGGGCCGCCTCCGCAAACGGCCACCCGATGCGCCAGCATGCGACCGCCAGCGCGGTATGGTGCCGCGTGGAGGCCTCCCCGCTTACCGGCTCGGGAACGATCCGCACGTTCCGGCTGCGCGAGGTGTTCCTCGCCGGGGCGCACGAGCCCGTGGCCGCTCCTTGTCGAGCCGGCGCACGCCCCGGCGGACCGGGGCCCATCGAACAGACCACACGACGGAGTGAATCCAGATGCTGAGCAAGCGTGAGTTCTACATCGACGGCCACTGGGTCGCGCCCGCGAAGGCCCGCGACCTGGAGGTCATCGACCCATCCACCGAGGAGGCCTGCGCGGTGATCTCCCTGGGAGGGCAGGCGGACACCGACGCGGCGGTGCGCGCCGCCGGCGCGGCCTTCGAGGGGTGGCGGTTCACGCCGGTCGAGGAGCGCATCGCCGCGGTGGAGCGGCTGCTCGCGATCTACACCGCCCGCTCGGACGAGATGGCCGAGGCGATCAGCCTGGAGATGGGCGCGCCCATCGACATGGCGAAGGCCCAGCAGGCACCCGCCGGCGCCGGGCACATCAAGACCTTCCTGCGGGTGGCGATGGGATTCCAGTTCGAGCGCATGCTGGGCGAGCACGCCCCGAACGACCGCATCCTCTACGAGCCGGTGGGAGTGTGCGGCCTCATCACGCCCTGGAACTGGCCCATGAACCAGGTGACGCTGAAGGTGAGCCCGGCGCTGCTGGCAGGATGCACCATGGTGCTCAAGCCCTCGGAGCTCTCGCCCCTGTCGGCGATGCTGTTCGCCGAGTACGTGCACGAGGCGGGGATCCCGCCCGGCGTGTTCAATCTGGTCAACGGGGACGGCGCCGGCGTGGGCACGCAGCTCTCCGGCCACCCGGACGTGAGCATGATCTCCTTCACCGGCTCGACCCGCGCAGGCATCGCCATTTCGAAGAACGCCGCCGACACGCTGAAGCGGGTGCACCTGGAGCTGGGTGGCAAGGGGGCCAACCTGGTGTTCGCCGACGCCGGCGACAAGGCGGTCAAGCGCGGCGCGCTGCACTGCTTCAACAACACCGGCCAGTCCTGCAACGCCCCTGCCCGCATGCTGGTGCAACGCCAGGTCTACGACGCGGCGGTGGCGACCGCCCGGGAGGTGGCCGAGGCGACCAAGGTGGGCCCGGCAGCGGAGCGCGGCCGACACCTGGGCCCGGTGGTGAGCCAGGCGCAGTTCGACAAGATCCAGGGGCTGATCCAGCGGGGCATCGACGAGGGCGCGCGCCTGGTCGCCGGCGGCACCGGTCGCCCCGAGGGGGTGAACCGCGGCTACTTCGTCCGCCCGACGGTGTTCGCCGACGTGACCAACGAGATGACCATCGCACGCGAGGAGATCTTCGGCCCGGTGCTGTCCATCATCCCCTTCGAGACCGAGGACGAAGCGGTGGCCATCGCCAACGACACCCCTTACGGGCTCACCAACTACGTGCAGAGCGAGGACGCCGGGCGGCGCAACCGCGTGGCGCGGCGCCTGCGCTCCGGCATGGTGGAGATGAACGGCCAGCCGCGGGCCCCGGGCAGCCCCTTCGGCGGCATGAAGGCCTCCGGCAACGGCCGCGAGGGCGGCGTCTGGGGGCTGGAGGACTTCCTCGAGGTGAAGGCCGTCAGCGGCTGGGGCTGAGCCGGGCGAGGGTGCGGATCGACGAGCGGATTCCGCAAGGGGGTTGGTGATGGACAAGGTGCTCTACGAGAAGGACGGGCGCATCGGGCGCATCACGCTCAACCGGCCCGAGGTGATGAACGCCATCGACGACGACGTGCCCGGGCAGCTGGCCGCCGCCGTCGCCGAGGCAGATGCCGACCCGCAGGTGCACGTGATGGTGCTCTCCGGGAACGGCCCGGCCTTCTGCGCGGGCTATGACCTCCGCGCCTACGCCGAGCGGGAGGGCACCAACCCGGTGGTGCAGGAGATGCCCTGGGACCCCATGCAGGACTACGCCTTCATGTGGCGCAACACCCAGCACTTCATGTCCCTGTGGCGGGCGATGAAGCCGGTGATCTGCAAGGTGCACGGCTACGCGGTGGCGGGCGGCTCCGACATCGCGCTGTGCGCGGACCTCACCTACATGGGCGAGACGGCGCGCATCGGCTACATGCCGGCGCGGGTGTGGGGCTGCCCCACCACCGCCATGTGGGTGTACCGCCTGGGCGCCGAGAAAGCCAAGCGCATGCTGTTCACCGGTGACAAGGTGACCGGCCGCGAGGCCGAGGCCATGGGCCTGGTGCTGAAGGCGGTGCCCGACGACGAGCTGGACGGGGCGGTGGAGGCCATGGCGCGGCGCATGGCCTCGGTCCCCGTGAACCAGCTCGCGATGCAGAAGATGTTGATCAATCAGGCCATCGAGGCCACCGGACTGCTGAACACCCAGCGGCTCGCCACGCTGTTCGATGGCATCACCCGCCACTCGCCGGAGGGGTTGAACTTCAAGGCCCGCGCCGAGGCCGTGGGCTGGAAGCAGGCGGTGGAGGAACGCGACCTGGGCACGTTCGACTGGACCCGCAACCGCCCCATCGACGAGTGACCCGGGCCGGGGCCCCGCCGGCGGGCGCCCGACGGCGTGCGCGCTCCCGCAGTTGAAGCCGTTCCGCCAGCTCCCGATGGCGAAACGGCGCCGAGGGAGGGCCCATGGAAGATGGCAGACATCAGCCCTTGTCGATCCAGACGTTGTCCAGCTGCTGGTTCAGGTAGTGGCTGGGAGCGATCTTCCATCCCTTCACGTAGGAGCGGTGCGGATTGATCTTGTACCACCACAGGCCATTGCCCACGTGAGCCTTCCCATAAACCTCCTCTTCGAACGCGCGCATCATCACCCGCTGCTTGGCCGGATCCTCCTCCTGGTTCATGGCCTCGTAGAGCTGGTTCAGCCTCGGGTTCGTGCAGTTGGTGTAGTTCGCGTTGGAGTCGCAGAGGAACTTCGAGATGTCGGCCAGCGGGTTCACCACTGACTGGCAGTTGGCGTCGACGCCCACGTCGTAGTCCTTGGTCTTGCGGAACTTGTCGTACCAGGGCCCGGTAGGCACCGCCAGCTGGGTGACCTTCAGGCCGATCTTCTGCCACTGATCGATGAGCCAGGTGCCCACGTACTTGTAGGGCTGGTCCACCGCGCGGTTGTGCAGCTCGAAGGCGAGGTTCTCCTGTCCGGCCTCCGCGAGCAGCTGCCTCGCGAGCGCCTGGGACTTCTCGATGTCCGTCCAGTAGCCCTCGATCTGCCTGAGCTCCTCCGCCGTCGCCGCCAGCGGGTGGCCCGGGAACGCGATCCCGCCCACGGTCTTCACGATGGCGATCTTCGACAGGTACTGGGAGCCCTTCCAGCGGTCCACCGCCAGGTTCAGCGCACGCCGCACCCGCGGATCGTCGAACGGCTTCTTCAGGTGGTTGAACACGATCAGGTTGCCGCAGTTCCAGTCGCTCTCCTGGACCGTGAGCTCCTTGCCCAGCGCCTTCACCAGGTCGTCACGCGCGGCGGGCGGGAAGCCCCGGAACTCGATGGCGGCCCGGTCGCCCTGGATGGCCTGCAGACGCACCGACATCTTCGGCGCGATGACGGCCTTGAATCCGTCGAGGTACGGCTGGCCCTTGTGGTGGTAGCCGTCGTACTTCACGCCTTCGATGAAGGCGCCGGCCTGGTGATTGCTGAACTTGAACGGGCCGGTGCCGTTGACGTTGTGCTTGTGCCAGTCATAGCCGTGGGTATCCAGGTCCTTCTTCGAGTAGATCCAGTTGAACGGCATGCCGAGCGACGGCAGGAAAGCGCCCGCCGGGTACTTGAGCTTGATCACCAGGGTGTGGTCGTCCGGGGCCTCCACGGTGTCCACCATGACGAAGTAGGTCTGCCGCGAGCTTGGCACACCCTCGGGCGGGAACATGACCTTGTCGAGGCTCGCCTTGACGTCGGCCGCGGTGAGCGGCGTGCCGTCGTGGAACTTCACGCCCTGGCGGATCTTGAAGGTGTAGCGGGTGCCGTCGTCCGTTGGCTTGGGGACATCCCCCTCGCACAGATCGCACACGAAGTTGGGCGAGCTCGGATTGTCCGGGTCCACCCGTATCAGCAGGCTGTACATGGGCGCCAGCGGGTGGATGACGCCGAAGGTGGTCTCCTGGTGCGCGTCGTAGGACGGCGGGTTGCTGGGCACCACGAAGGTCAGGATGCCGCCCCGCTTCTGCGCCTGGGCATCGGATACCGCCGCGGTGCCAAGCACGAGCGCGCCGCAGGTGGCGAGCGCCATCGCGTGGATTGAAATGCGTGTCATGTTGGTTGTTCCTCCCGAATCACTGGTCGAGTGCACCGAGGGCAGGGATGCACTGGTTCTTCAGAGCTCGTGAACTCGGAGTGACCGCGGATGCAGATGCCCGTTCCCGGGGAGAGGAACCCCGCCGAGGTACGTGCAAAGGGCGCCCGAGGCCTCGCCAACGCGTCCAGGAAACCGGGAAGTGCCCACGAGTGCGAACGGCTGGCTGGCGGAGTCTGTACCTCTACAGCGCTCACGTCATGTGGCAATGCAGCACGTGTCTGGGTGGACCGGGCCACCTGGCCGACCCGCGCTGCACAGTGACTTCCCTGGCAGCGCACTCCTCTCCGCCAGGAAATCGTTGGGGCGACGTGAGCGACCGGCACGGCCGTGGGATCTCCCGCACGTCGCCGTACACGGCGCGACGGTCCGGTACACGGCGCTGCGTTGACGACGTGCAGTCAAGCTGGAGAATGGCCGGCTTCCAGGTAGCGGAGCCATCCGCCGGGAGGGCAGATCGTGTCGATGCTGAAGGAGTTCGGAAAGTTCGCCATGCGGGGAAACCTGCTGGACATGGCCATCGGGTTCACCGTCGGGGCCGCGTTCACCACCGTTGCCAAGTCGGTGGTCAACGATCTCGTGATGCCGGTCGTGGGGCTGTTCTCGGGGGGCGCGGATTTTTCCGACCTGTTCATCGTGTTGAAGCCCGGCGAGAAGGCGGCACCGCCCTACGAGACCCTGAAGGCGGCCCAGGAGTCAGGGGCCGTCACGTTCAACTACGGGCTCTTCGTCAACAGCGTCATCGCTTTCCTGCTCGTGGCGCTGGTCATGTTCCTGATCATCCGGGCGGCCAACCGGGCGGAAGAGCGGCTCGAGGATGCCTTCGGCGAGGAGGCCGCCAAACCGGAAGAGCCGGCCAACAAGAAGTGCAGGTTCTGCCGGACCCAGATCCCCTACCGGGCCGTGCGCTGCCCGAACTGCACGTCGGAGCTGGAGGGTCCGAAGCCCGCGGAAGGTCAGGCGGCTTCCTGACGCCCGACAACGCGCGCTGCAGGCCACTCGACTATCGCGAGGAGCGTCGGATACACGCACTGGCGCATCGCTGTTCGGATAAGGCCGGGCCGGTGCGGCTCGCGGCGACCGTCGGCCGCATGGACGCGGCCGTCGAGCGTGCAGGGACGTATTCACAGCGTGTCTCCGCGACCCGCACCGGTCCGGCCGCCCCCCGGGTGCCGTTAACCGATCGCGGATGCGCACCGGCGCGCCGCATACCCGTGGCGGAACGTGTGCCCGGGGTGCACATCGACCCGTCTGGGGAGCGCGGTATACTGCCGGTCTCCCGCGCTCCTGGCCTCACGCGAGCGCACCCGCACGTGCTTTCGGAGGGCAGCCGGATGCGGTTCGATGTCGAGGGCCTGCTCGCCGAGCACGCGGGCCGCAACCAGGCCCTGCACGCGGCGCACGTTAACCCCATGTTCGCGCGCGTCCTGGAGACCATCGGCTTCGATCGCTGCTACGTGCGCGGAAGCGGGTGCCACCTCTGGGACGACCGGGGGGTGAAGTACCTGGACATGCTCGCGGGCTACGGCGTGTTCTGCGTCGGCCGCAACCATCCCTTCATCCGGGACGCGCTCACCGAATTCCTCGCCATCGACCACCCGAGCCTGGTGCAGATGGAGGCGCCGCTGCTGTCCGGCGTGCTGGCCGAGCGGCTGAAGGCGCGCGTCCCGTCATGCCTGGAGCGGGTGTACTTCACCAACTCGGGGGCGGAAGGTGTCGAGACGGCGATCAAGCTGGCCCGCTGCGCGACCGGGCGCGCGGGGCTGGTGCACGCGCGCAAGGCCTATCACGGCCTGACCACCGGCGCGCTCGCGGTCATCGGAGACGATATCTTCCGGGAGGGCTTCGGGCCGCTGCTGGGGCCGGCGGCGGAGGTGCCGCTGGGCGATCTGGAGGCACTGCGCCGGGCGCTGGCCGGCGATGACGTCGCCGCCTTCATCGTCGAGCCCGTGCAGGGCAAGGGGGTGGGCATCCCGCCGGAAGGGTATCTGCGCGAGGCGGCAGCGCTGTGCCGCGAGCATGGCACGATGTTCGTGGTCGACGAGGTCCAGTGCGGCATGGGCCGCACGGGAAAGTTCCTGGCCATCGAGCACGAGCCGGGCGTGGAGCCGGACATGGTGGTGCTCTCCAAGGCGCTTTCCGGCGGCTACGTGCCGGTGGGCGCGGTGCTCATGCGGCGCTGGATCCACGAGCGCACGTTCAGCTCGATGGACCGCGCCGTGGTGCACTCCTCCACCTTCGGCCAGGGCGCGCTGGCGATGGTCGCCGGGCTCGCCACGCTCGAGCTCATGGATCACCTCGCGCTCGCCGAGCGGGCGCGCCAGGCGGGCGACTACCTGGGCGAGGCCCTCGAGCGCATGTGCCACCGCTTCGAGTTCATCAAGCAGGTGCGCTGGCGCGGGCTGATGATCGGGATCGAGTTCGGTGAGCCGCGCTCGCTCGGCCTGCGGGGCGCCTGGCACATGGCACACCGGCTGGACCGCAGCCTCTTCCCCCAGGCGGTGACCATTCCGCTGCTGGACGACCACCACGTGCTGACCCAGGTCGCCGGGCATCACATCGACGTCATCAAGCTCATCCCGCCATTGAACATCGAGCGGGAGGACTGCGACTGGTTCCTGGCGGCGTTCGAGGACGCCATGCACAAGCTGCACCGCTTCCCTGGCCCGGTGTGGGAAGCGTTGAGCAAGATCGGCAAGCACTCCCTGCGCGCGCGGCGAGAGCCGGTGCCGGTCTCGCCCGCTGGCTGACGCGTCGCGCGCAGCGCGCTGGGCGCCCGGGATCGTGGGCAGCGTGCAGGGCCGCGGCGAGCGCGCCTCGTTGCCGTGAGAGGGCTCTACGTGCGCGTCGTCGCGCTCGCGCTGTGGCGGCCGCGGCTCACGATCGCCATCGGCCTGCTCACGGCCGTCGGGTGCGTTGCCTTCGCGGTGCAGGCGCTCTCCCTCAACTCCGACGAGAACGACCTGTTCTCCCCGGAGCTCGAGCTCGCCGAGCGCCGCGCACGGTTCTATGACGCTCTGCCGGCGCTCGCCGATCCCGTGATCCTCGTGGTGGAGCCGGCCGGCGCCGGACCGGGTGCGCCGGGGGCGTCCGACTCGACCCTGGACGCCACCGCCGACGCCCTCGTTGCCGAGCTGGCCCGTCACCCGTCAACGTTTCGGGCCGTCTACGGCTGGCCCGGCGCGGGGTTCCGGGCCCGCTACGGTGCCCTCTACCTGTCCGAGCGCGAGCTCGCGGAGCTGCTGGATCGGATCGTGCGCGCGCAGCCGATGCTGGGCGGGCTGTCCCGCGAGCCCGGGCTCACCGGACTGCTGCGCACCCTGACGCGCTTCACGGGCTCCGCCGGCAGCGATCCGGTGTCACCGCCCGCCGACGTCGCGAAGACGCTCGAGCGGGTGCACCTCGCCCTGGCGCAGGCGCTGGAGGCCTGGCTGGCCGGTGCCCCGGGCACGGTGGACTGGGCCCGCCTGATCGAACCGCCCGACACCGAGCAGGCAAGGACGCGTCGGTACCTGTTCGTGCTGCCGGTGGTGGACCACTCGCGCATGGACCCGGCGGGCCCGGCCATCGCGGCGCTGCGCGCCATCATTACCCGACTGCCCGCGGTGGCGGCGGGCCAGGTGGTGGTGCGCATGACCGGCGTGCCGGTGCTGGCCCACGAGGACGGCGAGCACGTGGCCGCCCAGGCGGGCCTCGCCGGTGCCGCGTCACTGGTCCTGGTCCTGACCGTGCTCGCGCGGGGGCTGGGATCCTGGCGAATGCTGCTCGCGGTGGCCACGACGCTGCTGGTGGGCATCGCCTGGACCGTGGGGCTCGCGACCGTGCTGGTGGGTCATCTCAACGTCATCTCCATCGCCTTCGGCGTGCTCGCCGTCGGCCTCGGCGTGGATTTCGCAATCCACTACGTGCAGTGCTTCCTCGAGTCCCGCACCGCGGCCGACGTGACGGGCGCGCTTCACGACTGCGCGCAGGCGACGGGCCCGGCGCTGGGGCTGTGCGCGGTGACCACCGGGGTGGCCTTCCTCGCGTTCTCCGCCACGGCGTTCGACGCCATGGCGGAGCTCGGCCAGATCATGGCGGCGGGCATGCTGGCCTGCCTGCTGGCCACGTTCACCGTGCTGCCGGCCCTGCTGAACGGTGTGCGCGTGCCGGTAACGTCCCGCCGATCGTTCATCGCGCGAGCGGCGCAGCGGCTGGTGGAGGCGAGCCCCGGGATCACCGTGGCCGTGTTCGCGGCGCTGGCCCTCGCCGCCGCGGCGCTGCTGCCGCAGATTCGTTTCGACGCGAGCCCGCTCAGCGTGCGCGACCCGAGCGCCGACTCCGTGCGCGTGCTGCAATCGCTGCTCGCCGAGGGCGAGGGGGTGACCTGGAACATGAACGTGCTCGTGGCGCCGGGCCGCGAGGCCGCGGCGACCGCGGACCGGCTGCGGGCGCTCGACAGCGTCGCGGACGTCCGCGCAGCCAGCCATTACCTCCCGCGCTCCCAGGTGCGCAAGCTCGAACGCATCGACGCCGCCGCGCTCGCGGTCTTGCCGGCCCCGGTGGAGCGCGAGCGGCCTCCCCTCGACGTCGCGGCAGTGCGCGGGGCGTTGACCGCGCTCGCCGGGACCGTGGAGTCCCGGGGCGCCGCGGGCGGCAGGCTCGCGTCCGCGGCGCGTGCCGCCGTGCGCAGGCTCGCGTCCCTCGACGCCGAGGCGGCACGGGCGTCGGCCGCGGACCTCGAGTCGCGGCTGGTGGACGATCTGGAGCGCCAGCTCGACGCGGTGCAGGCGCTGTTCGCCGCGACACCGCTGCGCCTGGAGGACCTGCCGGCGGAGCTCGCCGCCCTGGCACGCGCCCGGGACGGACGTGAGCGCCTGGAAGTGCTCCCGGCCGGCAACCTCACCGATCGTGAGGTGCTGGCGCGCTTCGTGGCGGACGTGCTGGCGGTCGCCCCCGGCGCCTACGGCGAGGCGTTCACCATCCATCGCCTGAGCGACCTGGTGATCGAGGCATTCGCCCTCGCGACCGCCGTCGCCTTCTGCGCCGTGGTCGCTCTGGTCCACCTGGTGCACCGCAGCGCGCGGGCCACGCTGCTCGTCATCGCGCCGCTGGTGCTCGCGTGCCTGCTCACGCTGGGAGCGTGCGTGCTGCTCGGCATCGCGCTCAACTTTGCCAACGTCATCGTGCTGCCCCTGCTGCTCGGGATCGGCGTCGACACCGGCATCCATCTGGTCCATCGGGCGCTCACCGTGCCGGGACGGCGCCCGCTGCTCGAATCGCACACCGCCCGGGCCGTGGTGCTGAGCGGGCTCACCACGCTCGCGAGCTTCGGCAGCCTGGCCCTGTCGCGCCACCTGGGGCTCGCCGCACTGGGCCAGCTCCTGTGCCTGGGGCTGGTGTGCGTGCTGGCCTCGAACCTGCTCTTCCTGCCGGCGCTGCTGCGCGTGACCGGCGGCGAACGCGTCGCGACCGGGTGACCATCGCCTGCGCCGCGGATGCTTCCCGCGCAGGTGCCGAACCGGACGAGTACATCCCGGCGCCCGGGGTCGAGGAGCTTGTATCGTGGTTCCAAACTCCCGGATCGCGTGTGCGGCGCCCGCTCGGTCGAGGCGCCAAGGGTCGTCGGATCCCGACGATCCGGGGTCGGCGGTTGTTCGCGACCGCCGCGCGCGGGTCGGCGGTGGGCGCGGCCCCGGCTCGACCACCCGACGACAGGCGAAACAACTGATACAAGGGGCGATGCCGGCGCGATACAAATGCGCGCTAGGATGGCTCGCGTACGACGTGTGTCGGACCGGCACGTGAGATGGATGGCAGCGGGCCGCGGCGGCGAGCCCCCGGTCGAGGATGACTGGTCCAGGAGAGCTGAATGGGCCCGAATGCGACCTCCCTTGTAACGGAGGCCGAGGCGCAGCCCGTAGACCCGGCACTGCTCGAGTTCGCCCTGCGTGACTCGGAGCTGGGTCTGTACCAGGCGGTACTCGACCGGGAGCTGAGCTTCACCTGGTCGAGCCCCGCCACCGCAGAGGTCGTCGGCCTGGATGTCGCCGATTTGCTGCGGCCGGGACGGTGGCACGAGCACCTCCATCCGGACGACCGGGCAGCCTACCGGGACGTGCTGGCGGGGCTCCACGGCGCGCAGCGTGCGTGCCACGAGTATCGCGTGTGCGGTCCCAAGGGCCTGCGCTGGGTCCGCGATCGGCTGCACGTGGTGTCGGCGCCCGGCGAGCACCCGCTTCGCGTGGTGGGCTCGCTGCTCGACGTCACCGCCGCGCGCACCGGCGCGGTGCTGGAAGAGGCCTTGCAGAGCGTGCCGGAGGCGCTCGGCGTGGTAGGGCCGGACGGGCGCATCATCCACTGCAACCAGGCCCTGGCCCACATGCTCGACCTGGACCTCGCCACGGTTCGGTCCCTGTCCGAGTCCGAGCGCATCGAGCGCCTGGCCGAGAAGGTGCGCAGCGTCGACGGTGCACCGATGGAGAGCCCGGCAGCGCTGGCCACCCGACTGGAGACGCTCGCGCGACAGGCGGGCGGAGCGCAGGCGGACCTGGAGCTCGCATCGGGGCAATGGAAGCTGCTGACGGTGCAGCGAACGCGCGACGGCGGGCGGGTCTTCGCCAGCACCGACATCACCCGCCTGAAGCAGGCCGAGCAGGTGCGCCAGGACCTGGTGCGCCTGTTGCACGACGCCGTCGAGAGCATTCCCAACGAATTCGCGATCATCGACCGCAACGGGCGGCTGGTGCTGTGCAACTCCGCCTTCGCCCAGGCCTACGCCTCGGATCCGGACATGCTACGGGGCAGCTCGCGGGCGTTTCGTATTCCCGTATTCCTGCGGCAGGTGGTGAGCATCAACGGCGTCGCGCTCCAGAGCAGCGATCTGGAGGCCGCGAACTGGGCCGACCGGCTGGAGAACGAGCGGATCGCCGAGGTGGAGCTCGATAGCGGCGAGTGGAAGCTGGTCACCGGCAGCCGGCTCTCCAACGGCGGCATCGCCGTCATGCGTACCAGCATCACGCATCTGAAACGCACCGAGCAGACGCTGCGCGCGAGCGAGGCACGCTACCGGGCGCTGGTGCGCCATGCGCCCGTCGCGATCTGCGAGTTCGACCGCAACGGCCGGCTCCTCGCGCTCAATGCCAAGGCGCTGGAGCTCGGCCGGATCGAGGACGATTCCGAGGTTCTCGGTCTGCCCGTGACGGACCTGGTGCGAGAGTGCGATCGCGACGTCACGCGAGCCCTGTTCGATGCCGCGCTCACGGGCCAGGCGATGGACTTCGAGCACGTACGCACCGGTCGCGACGATGAGGACGTGCACCTGGTCAGCAACCTGGTGCCCATCGTGGGTGAGGACGGCGCGGTCGCGATGGTGGTCAGCATCTCCAACGACATCACGGCCATCCGCCAGCGCGAGCTGGAGCTGCTGCGTGCACGCGAGACCCTGGAGGACGCGGTCGAGTCCCTCTCCGAGGGGGTTGCGCTGTACGACGAGGAAGGCGCGCTGATGCTGTGCAACGAGCGCTACCGCGATTTCAACGCCGTGTGCCGCGATCTGCTGACGCCCCGCGCCCGCTGGGCATCCCTGATCCGCGCGGGTCGCGAGCGCGATCAGTTCGCCGACCCGCAAACGGCCGCCTTGCTCGAAGCAGGCCTCCCGGTCGAGGAGAGCCTCGAGTATCTGCAATGCGACGGGCGCTGGCTGATGCACTCCGCGCGCCAGACCCGCCAGGGCGGGGTCGTGGTCGGGCTGACCGACATCCCCGAGAGAAAGCACGCCGAGGAGGCGTTGCGCGAGAGCGAGGCGCTGGTGCGCCAGGTGCTGGAGGCGTGTCCGGTGCCGGTGCGCATGGCGCGGCTCGACGACGGTGAAATCCTCTACCAGAACCCGGCCAGCATCGCCATCGCCGGGGAACGGGAGCCGGCGGAATCACGCTGGGTGCACAGCTATCTGGCGGATCCGGCGGACCGGATCCCCTACGTGGAGAGGCTGCGCCGGGAGAAGCGTCGACGACTATCCGCTGCGGCTCACGCGCGCGGGCGGCGAGAGCTTCCCCGGTTCCGTGTCGGGGCGCCTGATCCAGTACAAGGGCGACGACGTCATCGTTTCGACTTTCAAGGACCTGAGCGAGCAGATCGCGCTCGAAGCGCAGATGACGCGCCAGCGCGAGGCCCTGCACCAGAGCGAGAAGCTGAGCGCCCTCAGCGAGCTGCTCGCGAGCGTCGCACACGAGCTCAACAACCCGCTTTCGGTGGTCGTCGGCCAGGCGCTGCTGCTGGAGGAGACGGCAAGCGATCCGCGCATCGCGAGTCGGGCGGCCAGGATCGGGAATGCCGCGGACCGCTGCTCGCGCATCGTGCGCACCTTCCTGGCGATGGCGCGTCAGAAGCCGGGCGAGCACCGTGCCGTCAACCTGAACGACGTGGTGGAGGTGGCCCTGGAGGTCACGGCCTACGGCCTGAAAACCGCCGACGTGGAGGTGCAGCTGGATCTGGATCCGGCGCTGCCGCGGGTCAGCGGAGACCGGGATCAGCTCACCCAGGTGATGACCAACCTCGTGCTGAACGCCTCGCACGCGCTGCAGTCGGTCCCCGGCCCCTGCCGGCTGCGCGTGGTCTCCGGGCGGCGTGAGAACCTGGTGCAGGTGCGGGTCGTGGACAACGGACCCGGCGTGCCGGAAGGCATACGCAGCCGCATCTTCGAGCCGCTGTTCACGACCAAGGAGATCGGCGCCGGGACCGGCATCGGGCTCGCATTGTGTCACCGCATCGTACAGAGCCATGGCGGCAGCCTGGTCCTGGAGCGCACCACCCGGCCCGGCGCGAGCTTCACGATCCGGCTGCCGATGGACGCCACGGACGGGGACGACACCGTGCGCACCGGTGCGGCGGGCAGCGCACCGGCTGCCCTGGCGGTGCTGGTCGTGGACGACGAGCCGGAGGTCGCCGACATGCTGGCCGACATCCTGCACGAGGACGGTCATCGGATCGAGGTGGTCCATTCCGGGCAGGACGCCCTGGCGCGGATTGCCGAGCACAGCTTCGACGTGGTGCTGAGCGATCTGCGCATGCCGGGCCTGGACGGCCCAGCGCTGCACGCGGCCCTGGCGCGCTCGAAGCCGGAGCTCCTGGCGCGGCTCGCCTTCATCACCGGCGACACGATGGACGGCCCGATGCGCCGGTTCCTCGAGAGCGCCGCCCGGCCGCACCTTGAGAAACCCATCCACCCGGACGAGCTGCGCGCGCTGGTGGCGGGCATCGGCACGCTGCGGGCGCACGGAGAAGGGGAATGAGTGGCGCACACGTCATCGTGGTGGACGACGAGCCCGAGATCCGCGAGACGGTCTCCGAGTACCTGGAGCTGCACGGGTTCACGGTGTCCGCGGTCGAGGATGGCGCGGCGCTGCGCGCCCGGGTGGACGCCGGATAACGCATCGACGTGGCGATCCTGGACATCACCATGCCTGGCGAGGACGGCCTGTCGCTGGCCCGCTTCCTGCGCGAGTCCACGGACACGGCCATCATCATGCTGACGGCGGCGGACGCGGTGGTCGACCGGATCGTCGGGCTGGAGTCGGGTGCCGACGACTACATGAGCAAGCCCATGGACCTGCGCGAGCTGCTTGCCCGCGTGCGCGCCGTGCTGCGGCGGAGTCGCGGGCGTGGGGAGCCCCCGGCGGCTTCGCAGGACGAGATCCCGTTCGGCCGCTGCCGCCTGAACGTCGCGCAGCGCAAGCTGATCGATGCGGGCGGCGGCGAGGTGAAGCTCACTGCGATGGAGTTCGACCTGCTGAAGGCCTTTGCAGAGCACCCCAATCGCGTCCTCTCCCGCGACCAGCTCCTGGATCTCGCGCATCACCGGCGGTGGGATCCCTTCGACCGCTCCATCGACATCCTCATCAGCCGCATCCGGCGCAAGATCGAGCCGGACCCGAGCAAGCCCTCGGTGATCAAGACCGTGCACGGCATCGGCTACGTCTTCTCGCCGGGCGAGTGAGTCGTGATGTCCGGGGCGTGCGGGACGTTCAGCTCCCGGACGGATGCTAGGAACGCGGCAGAAGGCGCGGCGCCGCACCGAGGCGGCTGGGCGCTCGCCCCACGCTGTCCTTACGCTCCGTCGCCGAGGAGCAGGAAGCCGACCGGCGAGCACGAGACACGCGACGACGAGCGGCCGTCGGGCGAAGCTGCCTGCCAATCAATCGGATAGGCCGGAACCTGCGTGTGAAGCTGGCGCCCGCGTTGATGATTCGGCATGTTTGGCTCGCGTCCCGGCCATCGTGCCGTGTTAACACCGGTTTCAGGCTGGTCCCCAGCGGGAGGCGCGGATGTCACTCACCAACCTGGCTGCCATAACCTTCGACGTCTTCGGAACCGTCGTCGACTGGCGTGGATCGATCATCGAAGAAGGCGAGCGTGTCTGGCGTAAGCGTGGACTTGATCTCGACTGGGCGGCGTTCGCCGATGCCTGGCGCGGCCTCTACCAGCCGGCGATGAAGCGCGTGCGCGCCGGCGAGATCGAGTTCGTCAAGCTGGACGTGCTGCATCGCCAGAACCTGGATCAGGTGCTGGAGCAGTTCGGCTGCGGCGACTTTCCCGAGCACGAGCGGGAGGAGCTGAACCGCGTCTGGCACCGGCTGCAGCCCTGGCCGGACGCGGTTCCTGGACTGACGCGGCTGAAATCGCGCTACATCATCGGGACGCTGTCGAACGGCAACGTCTCGATGATGGTGAACATGGCCAAGACCACGGGTCTGCCTTGGGACGTGATACTCGGTGCCGAGGTGGCACGCCAGTACAAGCCCCATCCGGACGCGTACCTGCGCTCGGCGGCGGCGCTCGACCTGCCGCCGCAACGGTGCATGCCGGTCGCGGCCCACAACGGCGACCTGCTGGCAGCCGGAGAGGTGGGGTTCCAGCGCGCGTTCGTCGCCCGGCCCGTCGAGTACGGTCCCGAGCAGCAGAGTGATCTCCGTGCCGAGCACGACTTCGAGCTCGTGGCAGGCGACTTCCAGGAGCTTGCCGATCAGCTCGGCTGCGACTGAGGACCCGTGTCGCACACGGTCGCGATGATTCGAATCCGCACGGAACTGCGAAACTATTCAAGCGAACTCGCTCGGTACTGTCATCCGACAGACAACATCCGCGAGCAGCATCCGTCTCCACGTTCACTATCGATCCCGGCAAGCGAGATCGGGCCGAACGCCAGGCCTGGCCAGCTAGATAGCTGTTGCGAGCCGCGCTACACGCATTGAGCCGGGTGGAGGAAGGCAGGGGTCGGTGGGCCACGCGGTGAATCCATCCCTGGACGCTCGATCGCGGCATTCCTGCCGCGTACGGGCCCGCTGACCCCCGCCTGCCTCCTCGGCGGCCCGTGATCTGTGGCTCGCAACAGCCATCTAGCGCTCGGCAAGTCGCTCCCTGATCAGCGCCTGACGCGCCTGCCGGTCGTGGCCGTCCATGGTGAGGATGTCCGAGGACTCCGCGCGTCTGAAGTCGACGGGCGTCTGGTCGTCCAGCTCGGGGTTCGAGTCGTTGCGGGTGGTGAAGTAGCCACTCGCGCGGTCCTTGTTGCCGGGACTCAGTCGGAACTCGCCTCGACCGTAGAAGCCCGCCGGATCCGCGTCGATCTCGTCCCGGGGCACGAACCACCGCCCCTTCCACCGATATTCGTAGGCCTGATCATCCTCGTGAAGCACGCTGAGATCGCCCGTGAAGCTCGACAGCGCGTCGCCGTCGCCGGTCCACGCCTGACCGCTGAGTGCCAGGTAGCCCGAACGGGTCCTGCGGAAGCGAAGGAAGGCGACCTTGGATCGCTCGACTCCGCCGTCCGCTGCAAGGGAGTACTGCCACCAGTCCCCTTCGAGCGTGCCGGCCACCGTCAGAAAGCGCTTCGGTCCCAGCTCGTGCACGGTTCTCAGTAGCGCCGGGCATACGGCGGCCGCGATTTCCGCCGGGTTGGCAGACCGTGCGAATCGTGCGACGGTGATTCCTTCGAGATCGCTGGGGATCTTCACGCCCTCCTCGTGGACCACCAGGCTACGATCCGTGCCGAGGATGCCCGAGAACAGCCCCGCCTCGTAGACGACGTTGTCGCGCGGAACGTCGAAAGCAGTGCCAATCCGATCGTCGGCGCCGAAGATGAAGATGCCGAAGTCCGCCGCGTTCGCCTCCCTGACCAGGCCGCTCAGCGTCACCTCGCCGACCTGGAAGACCTCCCTCCACGGGTGGGGATCGAGTTTGCCCAGGAGCCCATCGGCCAGCGCCTCGACGACCTCGTACTTCAATCCCGACGATCCGATGAATGCCACGGGTTTCATGCGCGGGCCCTCCACGCCCTCACGTTCGGATTCTGCGCACAGTGTAGCCAATGCATTCACCCGTGTTCGTGGGGCAGTGCAGATCGGCGAGGAACGCCGATGTGAGCGTGCCTGATGGTGGGCGAGACGGATGTCGGAGCCGCGGGAACGCGCATCCGTGTTCGGATAAGGCCGGTCCGGTGCGGGTCGCGGGGACCGTCGGCCGCAGGGATGCGGCCGTCGAGCGTACAGGGACGTATCTACAGCGTGTCCCCGCGGCCCG
>JBFHNV010000066.1:0-26326 GCA_041593595.1 Gammaproteobacteria bacterium | reverse complement strand
GCGATGATCGGCTGGATGGGGACCTCGATGCTCTGCTACGTCACCCCCAAGGAGCACCTGGGCCTCCCGAATCGCGACGACGTGAAGGCCGGCGTCATCGCCTACAAGATCGCGGCACACGCGGCGGATCTGGCCAAGGGCCATCCCGGAGCCCAGGCGTGGGACGACGCGCTCTCGAAGGCGCGCTTCGAGTTCCGTTGGGAGGACCAGTTCAACCTGGCCCTGGATCCGGACACGGCGCGGGACTTCCACGACCAGACCCTGCCCAAGGAGGGCCACAAGGTGGCCCACTTCTGCTCCATGTGCGGACCGAAGTTCTGCTCCATGAAGATCACCCAGGACGTGCGCGACTACGCCGCCAGCCAGGGCATCGACAGCGTGGAGGCGGCGCTGGAGAAGGGCATGCAGGCGAAGGCCGAGGAGTTCAAGTCGGCCGGCGCGGAGGTCTACCAGAAGGTTTGAGGGGCCCGCTGCCTGCCCCGCTGCGTGCGGGGAGGTGGGCGAGATCCTCTCCCTCTCCCCGCTTGCGGGGAGAGGGTCGGGGTGAGGGGCACGCGAGCATTCTCGTTGCGTTGACGCCGGCTGCCGGAGAGGACTGTGCAGGTGTCAGGCCGGCGCGGTCGGAGGGACCCCCTCACCCTTGCCTCTCCCCCTGGAGGGCGAGAGGTGATCTCGTGCGCTTCGTGAAGCGCGTATTGGCTACTCTGGCGCGTTCAGGCGCCAGTCGTAGCGGTCATCGGCAATCGCGTCGACGCCCTGGAGGGCCGCGCGCAGCACCGCGTCCGCGTGGCGCTGCAGGTGCGCGATCACGCCTTGCTCGCTGCCCCCGAAGTCCACCTCGAACCACCGGTAGATGCTGGACACCACCAGCCGCCCGTCCGCCACCCGGGCGCCGCGGGGGTGGTTCACGTAGCGGCGCGCGCCCGCGTCCAGCAGTGCCTCGGTGTTGCCGGCGGTGAATGCCCGCGGCATCAGGTCGGGGCAGCCGATGGATGCGCAGTTGACCGCGTAGTGGATGCGCGGGTCCTTCCAGATCGGCCTGAGGATCCGGTGCTCGATGTCGTCCAGGCTGAGCCGCTCGCCCTCCACGGTGGCGAGCTTCGCGCCCCAGGGGCCGTCGGCGAACAGGCCCGGCGAGATGTCGATGTCGCGGATGCTGTCCACCGGGTAGTGGTCCAGGACCACCTTCACCGTGAGCGCGTTGTAGAGGTTGATCCAGTAGGCGCGCTGCTCGGCCCGGTCGCCGTCGCTGATGGCGACGCCCTCGAGCCCTTCCAGGTACCGCCCCAGCGCCCGGCGGTCGGCGGCCGTGACGGCGGCGTAGTCGAAGCGGTTCACGCCATCCGGGCCAGGGCTCACGTAGCGCCCGAGCAGCGTGTCCCAGGCAGCGTGATCCACGCGCAGCGCCGAGCCCGGCTCGTGGCGGGTCCAGCGCTCCCACAGCTCGGCGCGGGGCGCGCCGTGGGCGGCGGCGGTCAGGAGCGCGATGTGCAGCGCGACGACGCGGGCGGCGGCGATCGCGGGGCGTGGCGGCATCTGGACGCCCTCCGGGAGGTGTGCAGGATCCGGCTCGCGCCGTAGACCGGCGGCGGGCGGAAAAGTTGCGCGCGCCCGTTCGCGGCGGCAATCAGCGGGATCGCCGTGCCGTGTTGTGCACCACCACGATGCGCCCGTCCACGGTCACGTTGCCGCGTTCCTCCATGGTCTTCAGCACGCGGCTCGCCATCTCGCGGGAGCAGCCCACGATACGGCCGAGCTCCTGGCGGGTGATTTCGATGGCGACGCCGTCGTGGCGCCGCTCCACGTCCGGTTGCTCACACAGATCCAGCAGCGCGCGGGCGATGCGCCCGGCCACGTCCTTGAACGCCAGGTCGCCCACCTTGCGGCTGGTGTCGCGCACCCGAAGCGACATGGCCATGAGCATGGAGAAGATCACGTCGGGCTCGTGCTCGCACAGCTCCTGGATGCGCTCGTAGCTGATCTGGGCCACCTCGCAGGGCGTGCGGGCACGCACCCAGGCGCTGCGCTCGTGGCGCTCGTCGAACATGCCGATCTCGCCGAAGAAGTCGCCGGCATTCAGGTACGCCAGCACCATCTCGTGGCCGTCGTGATCCTCCAGGATCACCGACACCGAGCCGCTCACGATGTAGTAGAGCGTGCTGGAGTGGTCCCCGGCGCTGATGATGGTGGCGTTGGCCGGGAAGGTGCGCCGGTGCGTGTGCTCGAAACAGCGCTCGAGCACGCCGGAGGCGGCGCCGATCATCGTGGAAGTTCCGTTCATGTCAAGGGGTCGGTCACTGTATGCGGCCCTGTCCGGGCATGTCCACCGGAGGCAGCTGCAGGTAGAAGCCGCGCTGGTCCAGCGCGCGCTGAACCTGCTCGACGCTGGCCCGGGCCAGCCGCCGGTCCGGCGTGAGAGTGAGGCTCATGACCAGCTCCAGAGGCCCCAGGGCGTCCAGCAGCTGCGGCGGCACCCGGGAGAGGTCGTCGGGCGCCGCCAGGTAGAGGTAGGTCTCATCGCGGCGGGTGCCCTTGTAGATCCAGCACTCCATGATCGTCGTCGAACCCCGCCCGCTGCCCTCGATCGCCGCTCGTCGGTCTGTTCTACTCCACGCTGCTCGACATTGCGACCCTCGTCATTCCTCCGAGACCCACCGTGCACCACCGGCATCATCCCGAGCAGCCCCCTGTCGCCCGCCCGCGGGGCGACATCGTACCGGTCGAGCGTTCACGAGCCCCGGCGCACCCGCGGGCGAGCTGCTGCATGGGGCGGAATTGCGAACTGTCCGGGCCGCGGCACGGCGCCCGCCGCGGGACGCTGCGACGGTGGCTGGCGGCGGCCGCGGCGCTCACGGCGATCGCCCTCGCCGGGCCGGCGTCGGCGGAGGGCGTGCTGCTGCGGGTCGAGGGCGACGTCGGCCAGGCCTGGCTGCTCGGCTCGCTGCACTTCGGCAGCTCCGATCTCTACCCGCTGTCCGAGCCCGTGGAGCGCGCCTTCGCGGCGTCCGACCGGCTCATGGTGGAGGTGAATCTGCTCGCGCTGCGGCCGGAGGCGGTGGTGCGGACCATCGAGACGCTGGGCAGCTACCCGGAGGGGGACGGGTTGCGCCAGCGGCTGCCGGAAGCGCTCTGGCAGCGGCTGTTCCGCGCCGCCCGGGATCTGGACCTGCCGGTGAAGCACTTCGAGCGCCAGCGCCCCTGGCGGGCCGCGGTCACCCTCACCGCCACGCTGCTCGAGCGCCACGGGCTCACTCCCGCCCTGGGCGTGGACCAGCACTTCCTGCGCCGCGCGAGCCGTGCGGGCCTGCCGATCCTGGAGCTGGAGAGCTTCGCCGCGCAGATGGAGCTGCTCGCGGGGATCCCGGAGGACGAGCAGGTGCTGATGCTGGAGGAGACCCTGGCGCAGATGGAGGCGAAGGACAGCCTGCCCATGGACGTGCTGCAGGCCTGGCGCCGCGGCGACGAGGCGGCGCTGGAGCGGTTGCTGGTTGATGGCATCGGGTCCGGCGAGCGCGGCCAGGCGCTGACGCGCCGGCTGCTCGCATCGCGCAACGATCCCATGGCGGCGCGGCTGGACGCGGAGCTCGCCCGCGGCGGCACGGTGTTCGTGGTGGTGGGCACGGCCCACCTGCTCGGCCGGGACAGCATGGCGGACGCCCTGCGCCGGCGCGGGCTGCGCGTCACGGCATTCTGAGGCCGCGCACGCTTAGAGCTTGTGAAAGAATCGCCCGCCGTCGCTAGCCAAGCGTGGTGGTTCCTTCACAGGCTCTCAGCCGAGGACGCGCTCGCGCTGGTCCATGGTCTGGGCGAAGTAGCGGCGCAGGTACTCGTCGAAGGTGATCCGGTCGCTGGCCTCGATCTCGCGCTGCTGGGCGAGCGATCGGGCGGCCTCCTGCTCGAACATGCGCCGCTGGGCCAGCGACAGCTCGAGCGCCGCAAAGTGGTCCCGGTGCGCGAGGGACATGTCCATGGCGAAGCGGAAGAAGGGCACGCCCGCCCGTGCCATGGCGTCCAGCACCCGCGCCGACGGCAGCCGCGACGGATCCGCCACCGCCGCGCGCTGGGCCGCGAGGGCATCGGCGTAGCGGCGCGATCGATGGGCCTCGTCGAGTATCGCGCACACGGGCTCCAGCGCCCCCAGCAGTGCCGCGGCGTGCTCGCTCACCGGACGCGGGCCGGCACCGAGATCGATCGCCAGGGCGGGATCGCGCCCGCGGGTCGCCACCGCCACCTGGTTGCGGTTGATGCGATCGCGCTCCTCGGGCGTCACGGGCTCGCTCGGCTGCAGCACGCAGAACAGCACCAGCGCCTCCAGGAACAGCATGCTCTCGTAGGACACGCCCAGCGGCTCGAAGGGGTTCACGTCCAGGGCCCGCACCTCCACGTAGCGCACGCCGCGCCGGCGCAGCGCGAGCGTCGGCTTCTCGCCCGAGCGCGTCACCTGCTTGGGCCGGATGAAGCTGTAGAACTCGTTCTCGATCTGGAGGATGTTGGCATTGAGCTGGCGGTACTCGCCGTCCACCTTCACGCCGATGGCCTCGTAGGGGGGGTGGGGCGTCTCGATGGCCCGGGTCAGGCTCGCCACGTAGGTGTCAACGCCGGAGTAGTCCACGTCGAGGCCGGCCTGTGTGGAGTTCTTGTAGCCCACGTCGCTCATGCGCAGCGACGTGGCGTAGGGCAGGTACAGGGTGCCCGCGTCGAACTCCTCGAAGCCTTCGGATCGCCCGTCGAGAAAGCTCTTGCACACCGCCGGTGAGCTGCCGAACAGGTACGGCACCAGCCAGCCGAAGCGCTGGAAGTTGCGAACGCAGGCGAAATAGCCCGCGTTCACCCGGGCCTGCAGCGCGCGCCCCTTGAGGCCCGGGTTGAGCGCCCGCCAGGCGGCGCCCGGCAGTGACATGTTGAAGTGCACGCCGGAGATGGTCTGCATCACCCGCCCGTAGCGGTAGCTCAGGCCCTTGCGGTAGACGCGCTTCATGCGCCCCACGTTGGAGCGGCCGTAATCCGCGATGGGTACCGATTCTTCCCCGACCACGATGCAGGGCATGCTCGC
Organism: Gammaproteobacteria bacterium; assembly: GCA_041593595.1. GTDB lineage: Bacteria > Pseudomonadota > Gammaproteobacteria > HK1 > HK1 > JBFHNV01. The sequence goes on along the minus strand of JBFHNV010000066.1, from coordinate 21,273 downwards.
GCTCCACAGCACCTCCGGATCCAGCTGGCGGTAGGCGAACTGGTGCACGTGGGTGAGGAAGACCAGCGTCTCCTCCGAGTCCGTGAACGGCGGCGTGACGAACTCGAGCAGCGCCTCGGAGAAGTCGGTGGTGATGTAGGGGTGAGTCAGCGCCGAGCCCAGCGCCCGGGGATGCGGGGTACGCGAGATGTGACCGTCCACGTCCACGCGCAGCGATTCCTTCTCGAGGCCGATGCGGATGTCGCGCAGCGCGGGCACCGCGCCCGCGTCGCGCAGCCGGGCGATGGTGTCCAGGCTCTCTCGGTACATGGCGGCTGTGGGGCTCCAGATCCACGCGCGGCGGCGCGGCGGCTGGGTCGTGCAGTATGGCCCGCGTGGAGGCGTCCGCTCGGCGCGCCCGGGGATGGCGCGGGCGAAGTGTATCCCACAGGCCGCCTGGCGGGATCGCCCCTTGCCGCGACTCGCCGCGTCCTCAGCCGCCCCCGAGTCGCCGCACCACCGGCTCGATGCGTGTGCGCCAGATCTCCTCGGTGAGGGGTCCGATGTGCTTGTAGGCGATTACGCCGTCGGGGCCCACCACGAAGGTCTCCGGCAGCCCGTACACGCCCAGGTCGAGCCCCACGCGCCCGTCTGCGTCGAAGCCGCTGGACACGTACGGATCACCCAGCCGGTCGAGCCAGCCGATGGCCGGGCCGCGGGCGTCCTTGTGGTTCACACCGTAGAGCGCGATCCCGCTCTCGTTGGCGATGCGCACCAGCAGCGGGTGCTCCACCCGGCAGCCCTCGCACCAGGTCGCCCAGAAGTTCACCAGCGACACCTGGCCTTTGAGATCCGTGTCGCGAAGCCGTGTCTGCGGAAAGCGCAGGCGCTCCACGTCGAACGCCGGCACCGGCTTGCCCACCAGCGGTGACGGCACCTCGCGGGGATCGAGCCCGAGCCCGATCCCCAGCACCACCACCAGTACCAGGAAACCGAGCGGCAGGGCGTAGCGCATCACCGGGCACCGTCCGCGTGGGGGTTCGGTATGCGTCCGCCCTCGGCCGCCATTTTCAGGGCTTCAGCCACCTCCGGCGGCATGTAGTTCTCGTCGTGCTTCGCCAGGACCTCGTCGGCCTGGAACTCCCCCGACGGGTCCAGGCTGCCCAGGGCCACGATGCCCTGTCCCTCGCGGAACAGGTCCGGCAGGATTCCCGTGTAACGCACGGTGATGGTCTCGGCCTGATCCGTGAGGTCGAAGCGAATCGCGAGGCCGCCGGCGTCGCGCCGGATGCTGCCCGGCACCACCAGGCCGCCCACCCGCAGGCTGCGCCCGCCAGGCGCCTCGCCCGCCGCGATCTGGCTGGGGCTGAAGAAGTACAGCATGTTCTCCCCGATGGCGGAGATGGCCAGCACCGTGGCGAGGCTCACCCCGGCGAGCACCACGCCCACGAAGACGAGCCGGGTCTGGCGGGGGGTCACGGTCGGGATCTCATGCGCTTGCCGGGCCTGCAGTGAACGTCCATGACGCAGCAGTCTCCAGCAGGTTTCCGCAGCGCGCAATGCGCCGGATCAACTGGCGGTGATTCGCAGCGCCCCGGCCGCCGCCAGCGGCGCGAGGCTGGCCGCCAGGGCCAGGAAGGCGCCCAGCATGTAGAGCTGGCCGGTGACGGGCAGGCCGTCGCCGGCGGCGCTCACCGCGTTGGCCCCGAACACCAGCACCGGGACGTACAGGGGCAGCACCAGGAGCGCCAGCAGGCCGCCCCCGCGGCGCACGCCCACCGTGAGTGCCACGCCCACCGCGCCCAGCAGGCTGAGCACCGGGGTGCCGAGGGCCAGGCTCGCGGCCAGGGTGCCCAGGGCGCGGCCCGGGAGCGCCAGCACCAGGGCCAGCAGCGGGGAGACCAGCAGCAGCGGCAGGCCGGTCACCAGCCAGTGCGCCAGCACCTTGGCGCACACCAGCAGCGGCAGGGGCGCCGGCGACAGCAGCAGCAGGTCCAGGCTGCCGTCCTCGAAGTCGCTGCGGAACAGCCGGTCCAGGGAGAGCAGCGTGGCAAGCAGCGCGGCCACCCAGATGATGCCGGGTGCGAGGCCCGCCAGAGTGGCCGCGTCCGGCGACACCGCCAGCGGCACCAGGGTCGCGACCAGCAGGTAGAACAGCAGTGGCAGGGCGAGCTCAGCGCGTCCGCGCACCGCCAGCAGCAGGTCCCGGCGCAGCACGCCCAGGAAGGCGCGGCCCGTCACGCCGCCGCCACCAGGTCCAGGGTATCGAGACGCTCAACGGCCAGGGGCGCGGCCTGATGGCTGGTGAAGATCACGGCCACGCCGCGCGCCAGCGCCTCCTCCAGCAGCCCGGCCAGCAGTGCGATGCCGTCCGTGTCCAGGGCGGTGAACGGCTCGTCCAGGATCCACAGGCGCCGGTCCGCCCCCGGCAGGCGGGCGAGGGCCAGGCGCCGGCGCTGGCCTGCCGACAGCTGCCGGGCCTCCAGGGCCGCCACGGCGACGAGCCCCATGCGCGCGAGGGCGGCGTGGGTGTCGGGGCCGGGATCCGCTCCGGCCAGGGCGGCGGCGAAGCGCAGGTTCTCCGCCGCCGCCAGCTCGTGCTTGAGGCCGTCCGCGTGGCCCACGTAGCCCACCAGCGCGCGCAGCCGCGGGTCTCCGCCCCGCACCGGCTGCCCCGACACCAGCAGCGCTCCGTCCTCGGGATCCAGCAGCCCGCACAGGATGCGCAGCAGCGTGGTCTTGCCGCAGCCGTTGGGCCCGCGCACGTGCAGCGCGCGCCCGGGCACCGCCGCGAGGGAGAGATCGTGGAAGAGCCGGCGCTCGCCGCGCCACATGGCCAGCGCGCGGGCTTCCAGGAGGACGGGGGTGGTCACGGCAGAAGGGATCCCGGGGGCAGGGCCGGCGGTGTCGCCGGCGGCGATAGCTTTTCCCATGCAGCGCGAGTCATCAAGGCCCGCGGCACCGCGGGCCAGGGTAGGCGCGGATCGGCGTTCCTCGAAACCCGCTCATGGCGGTCCCGATTCCGCGTCACGGCCCGGCGCGGCTATGCTCGCGCCCATGGGCACCGCGGCGCTGCAACTGCTGGACGTCCCCGTCGAGCCGGCCTGGATCGACTACAACGGCCACATGAACGTGGGCTACTACGTGGTGGCCTTCGACCGCGGCACGGACGAGCTGATCGACCGGCTGGGCATGGACGCGCACTACCGGGAGCGCAGCGGCTGCACCGTGTTCGTGCTGGAGACCCACGTCACCTACCTGAGCGAGCTCAAGCTCGGTGACGTGGCACGCATCGACGCCCAGGTGCTGGACCACGACCCGAAGCGCATCCACTACGTGATGACCATGCGCCGCGCCCGCGACGGCCAGGTGGCCGCCACCACGGAGATCCTGCTCATGCACATGGATCTCGCCAGCGTGCGCGGGGCGCCGATGCCGGCGGACGTGCTCGGTCGCCTGGAGCGGCTGGCGCAAGCCCACCGCGCGCTCCCCTGGCCCGAGGCCGCCGGCCGGCGCATCGGGATCCGGCGGCGCTGATCGCAGGCCCGCACGCGCACGACGCGTCTTCGGCGCCGCGAGACGAAGGTGGACCGGGAGGTGCGTTCCGGGCGACTGCCCGGCGGGCGGAGCAAGCCGGAGACCGCGTCTTCGGCGCCGCGAGACGAGGATGGACCGGGATGTCCATCTTCGTCAGAAACAAAGGTGCGCCCGGCGGTCCGAGACAGAGGGGGGAGGATCGCGGGACCGCCGGGCGCCTGGCCCCGCGCCGCTCGCGCGGCAGCCGGACCAGTTGCGCGCAAGCCTACGTCGGCGGTCGGCGCAATGTCGTGATACCGGTCACAGGGCCGCAGGACCAACGTGCCGGACGGTGCGTCAGGCCGCCACGTACCCCCCGCCGCACACTTGATCGTGACGGCATCCCCGGCAGGGGCCGGCCCGATACGGGTCGCGGGGACACGCTGTGAACACGTCCCTGTACGCTCCGCGACAGCGCCGTGTGCGCGACGCGGTCCTGCCTCGCTGGCGGGCCCGCTCGGCGAGCGAGAGGCCCACCGGACCTGTCGCTGCATCCGCCTCGCCCCGGCGGCGGACCGTGCCCGCGACCCGCCTCGTACCGGCCATGTCCGAACACGGCCCCGCCCCGACCTGGTGCCGCCAGGCCCCTTCGACGCCCGCACCACAACCGTGCGCCATGCCCGTCTGCGGTGCGCCCGGATGCAGCGGAACGAGGCGTATTGCTTCGAACCACTCTCAAGAAAAAGCCATAACCATCAGAAATATAATGATTTAACCGTCTTGGCACACTCCCTGCTTATGGGGTGGAGAACCGGCGTGGCCCGTCGCGCCAAACTGGCACTCGACAATCAAGGACTCCGAGGGGAGGTGTTGCGAATGGAACTGACGCTGGAGCTGCAATACGCGGTCAACACGCTGTGGTTCGTGCTGGCCGGCGCGCTGGTCATGTGGATGGCCGCCGGGTTCTCCATGCTCGAAGCCGGGCTCGTCCGCAGCAAGAACACCACGGAGATCCTGACCAAGAACGTGGCGCTGTATTCCATCGCCTGCATCATGTACCTGCTGGTGGGGTACAACCTCATGTACGGCGAGAGCAACGGCCTGTTCGGCGGTGGCTTTCTGCTGTCCGGCATCGCCGGCGAGGATGGGGTGTCCATGTACGGCGACGACGGCCCCACCCACGCCATGCATGCCGATTTCTTCTTCCAGGTGGTGTTCGTGGCCACTGCCATGTCCATCGTCTCCGGTGCCGTGGCCGAGCGCATGAAGCTGTGGGCCTTCCTGGTGTTCGCGGTGGTGATGACCGCCGTCATCTACCCGGTGCAGGGCCACTGGAGCTGGGGCGGCGGGTTCCTCTCCGAGCGCTTCGGCTACAGCGACTACGCGGGGTCCGGCATCGTGCACCTGGCCGGCGCCGCGGCGGCCCTGGCGGGCGTGCTGCTGCTGGGGCCCCGGGCCGGCAAGTACGCGCCAGACGGCACGGCCAGGGCATTCCCCGGCGCCAACATGCCGCTGGCCACGCTCGGGACCTTCATCCTGTGGCTCGGCTGGTTCGGCTTCAACGGCGGCTCCGAGCTGTCCATGGCCTCGAAGGGTGCCGCTGACGCCGTGGCCGCGGTATTCCTGAACACCAACACCGCCGCCGCCGGCGGCCTGGTGGCGGCGCTGCTGGCCGCCCGGGCCCTGTTCGGCAAGGCAGACCTGACCATGGCACTCAACGGCGCCCTGGCGGGACTGGTGTCCATCACCGCCGCACCCAACACGCCATCGCCGCTGCTCGCGACGCTCATCGGTGCCGTGGGCGGGGTGGTCGTGGTCTTCTCCATCGTTGCCCTGGACAGGGTCAGGGTGGACGACCCGGTGGGCGCCATCTCGGTCCACGGCACCGCCGGGATCTGGGGCGTGCTGGCGGTGCCCCTGTCCAACGGCGACGCCACCGTCATCGGCCAGCTCGCCGGGATCGGGGTCATTTTCGGCTTCGTCTTCACGGCGAGTCTGGTGACCTGGATCACGCTGAAGCTCACCGTCGGCATCCGCGTCACCCCGGAGCAGGAGCTCGAGGGCGTGGACCTGGCGGAGTGCGGCATCCCGGCCTACCCGGAGTTCGTATCCTCTGCCTCGTCCGACGGTGACGGCGGGTCCAGCCGCGGCCGGCCGGCGCCCACCCCGGGTCCCGTGACCCCGGCGGCAGGCAGCGCCACCGCCTGAGCTTCCGGCGCACGGGCGCCTGTGCTCACGGGCGGGACGCTCCGGCGTCCCGCCCGTGGCACGTCGAGCGGTCCATCGAGGGAACGGGTCCGACCACCGGTCAGCGCCGCCACTCTCGCGAGGCGACATCCGTGATCGGTTAACGGGACTCCCGGGGGCGGCCGGCCCGGTACGGGCCGCGGGGACGCGCTGTGAATGCGTCCCTGTACGCTCGACGGCCGCATCCGAAGCGGCCGACGGTCCCTGCGACCCGCACCGGACCGGCCTCATTCGAACACGGATGCGCGAGGCGGGCCTGTCATCCGCACGGGCCCGCCGGCCCGGATGGCCTGAACGTCTGACCTGACTCCGTCCTGCCAGGGCGCCGCGGGCGGGGCGCTGCTACCCTGACGCCGTTACGCAACGGCCACCCACGGGAGTGCCATGGCGGCGCGCGTGCACGACTGCCTGATCTCCGGACACGACCTGTCCGCGCTCCTGGCGGCCGGCGGCGCCGCGGTGTTCGACTGCCGCTACGACCTGATGCGACCCGGGTGGGGGCGCGAGGCCTACCGGCAGGGGCACGTGCCTGGCGCGGTCTTCGTGGACCTGGGCGAGGACCTGAGCGGCCCGCCCCTCACGGATCACGGCCGTCATCCCATGCCCTCTGCAGAGGACCTGGTGGCGCTCTTCTCCCGCCTCGGCATCGCTGCGGGCACCCAGGTGGTGGCCTACGACCAGCGTGACGGCTCCCAGGCCGCGCGCCTGTGGTGGCTGCTGCGCTACATGGGCCACGAGGCAGTGGCGGTGCTGGACGGGGGCTTCGCGGCGTGGCAGCGCGACGATCTGCCCGAGCGGGCGGGAGACGAGCACCGGGCGACGGCGCGCTTCCGGGGTGCGCCGCGGCGGGATCGGCTGGTGGTGCTGGATCAGCTCGCGACGCTGCCGCGGCTGGTGGATGCTCGCGCCGCGCCCCGCTATCGGGGTGAGCACGAGCCCATCGACCGGGTGGCGGGACACATCCCCGGTGCTCGCAACCTGCCTTTCATGGACAACCTGGACGCGGACGGCCGGTTCCTAGCGCCGGATCGGGTGCGGGCGCGCTTCCGCCAGGCCCTGGACGGCGTCGCCGCGGGCGACGCGGCGTACACCTGCGGCTCCGGGGTGACCGCCTGCCACCTGGCGCTGGCCGCGCGCTGGGCGGGCCTCGACGAAGGCCGCATCTACGTGGGCTCTTTCAGCGAGTGGTGCCGGGACCCCGCGCGCCCCGTCGCCACCGGGCCGGAGCCCGGGAGCCTGTGACGTGACCGCCCGGTCCGGCGAGGACGCGCCCGCGCCGGCATCGGCGCCGCAGCTGGCGCTGTCGGTGGTGGTGCCGGCATTCAACGAGGAGAAGCTGCTGGCGACCACCCTCGCCGCCATCCGCGACGCGGTGACCGCTGCGGGCTACCGCGACGCTGACTGGGAGCTGCGGGTGGCCGACAACGCGTCCACCGATGCCACGCCTCGCATTGCTGCCGAGGCGGGCGCCGTGGTGGTGCGCGAGCCGCAACGCCAGATCGCTCGCGCCCGCAACACCGGCGCCGCCGGCGCCCGCGGGCGCTGGCTGCTGTTCGTGGACGCGGACACGCTGCCGGACGCCGCGCTCCTGCGGGCCACGCGGGACGTCATGGACGGGGGGCGCTGCTGTGGCGGCGGCTCGGTGGTGGCGCCAGGAGACGGCGCCCTGGCACGCATCGGGATTGCCCTGTGGAACGGCTGCTCCCGCCTGCTGCGCACGGCCTGCGGCGCGTACGTGTTCTGCCGCGCCGACGCCTTCCGCGACCTGGGCGGCTTCGACGAGACCCTCTACGCCGCCGAGGAGGTGGACCTGAGCTTCCGGCTGCGACGCTGGGGCCGCGAGCGCGGGCTCGCGTTCCGCATCATCACCACCGCGCCGCTGCGCACCTCCATGCGCAAGCTGGAGCTGTACAGCCCGTGGGAGCTGGCCGACATGGGCCTGCGGGGGCTGCTGCGCCCGCACCGGGTGCTCAAGGACCGGCGCTACCTGGACGCCTGGTACGACGGGCGGCGCTGACCTCCTGTCGGGATCCCGGCGCGTCACGGAGCCGCCGCCAGGGACCGGGCGCGATACACCGGGGATTCTCGCCGAAGCGGCTCCACCCATGGGTTTCCGCGTGCAGTTCGGGAGAGCGGACCCGAGTCGGTTCCAGTGGCATCTTACAATCCACCCTCAACAAACTGATTTCCATGATCTAGAATCTAAATCGCCCGCAATCTGGCACGGTCCTTGTTAGAGACCCCGGCGAAGCCCCGATTAGAGGGCCGCCCCCCGCGAGACTCAGGAGACGTCGATGAATGTCGAAGCCCATGTCGTGGCCGTCGCGGCCCAGGATCCACAACGGGATCCCCTGCAGGATTTCGAGCAGCGACTGGCGGATCGCACCAAGGTGCCCTCGGATCGCCTCGCCGAATTTCTCGGCTGGGACGAGGACAAGGTGCGCCGGGAGGCCAAGGTGGTCACCCGGGTCCTGAAGCGCTTCGCGGAGGCCGTGGTGCAATCCATGGAGGATCCCGACAGCATGGACGGCTTCCTGGTGGAGCTGGACCTGAAGACCATCTCCCGGGACCATGACTGGCGCGCGATCTTCGCCACCATCCGCGAGCAGTGCGGCGAGGACGCCCGCCACTACCAGCGTGCGGTGCTCATCAAGTACCTGCAGTACCTGAGCTTCCGCAAACGGCTGCTGGACTTCATCCACGCGCGCAAGGCGGGCCTGGAGGAGACAGACGAGCTTTCGTCCGAGCTGACCAGACTGCCGCCCGCCGCCGACGCGATGGAGGGGGAGAGCTCGGTCGTTCGCATCGGCGTCGTGCGCGGCGCCGGTGAAGAGGATTACAGGCGTATTCCCCTGGGCGAGGCGGTGGAGGTCTCCCTGGGCGCGGAGGAGGTGCTCCGGTTCCGGCTCTCCCGTCACCGCTTCGAGCTGGTGGGCGGCGACCACCCCTACGTGGTGGACGGCAGCGGAGTCACCTGCTTCGTGCGTCCCGGGCGCAACATGGTGGGCCGGCATCCGGAGAGCGATCTCACCGTGGACGCGAACTTCGCCGACGTGTCGCGCGCCCACATGGTGCTCGAGTGGGACGGCGGCGAGCGCTTCCGCATCATGGACCTGTCGTCCCGCGGCACCTGGCTGCCCGGCGACGTGCTGCGTTCCGCGAGCGCCGTGTCCGGTCCCGAGGAGCTGATGCACGGCATGCTGCCGGCCTGAGGTCCGTCTGCCCCGCGGGGCGGACAGCCACGACGGCACCCACCGGCGGCGGCCCGAGCGCGGGCCGCGTGGCGGTCGCCTGGACATGCTTCGCGCCGCGCCCCTATGCTTCCAGGCGAGGGCGGGCACCGGCCCTGCCCCCAGGGCCGATGAGGAGCGGCAATGCCCATCGAGTATCTGGACGGCCGCCGTTTCCGGCTGGCCGTGGTCGCCGGCGCCGACTGGGTGCGCCACACCCGGGATCACCTGAACCGCATCAACGTGTTCCCCGTGCCCGACGGAGACACGGGCACCAACATGGCTCTGTCCCTGGCGGCTACCGCCGCGGCAGTGCGCACCAGCGACGAGCGTGACCTGGACCAGGTGGCGCGCACCGCCGCGGAGGCCTCGATTCTCAACGCCAAGGGCAACAGCGGCACCATCATGGCGCACTGGTTCCTGGGCCTGTCGAAGGCCTTCGCGGACCGTCCCCGGGTGGCGCCGGCCCAGGTCGCGGGCGCCCTGACCCGCGCCACCGACGAGGTGTACGCCGGCATCGACCGCCCGGTGGAGGGCACCGTGGTGAGCGTCATGCGCGCGGCCAGCGAGCGGGCGGCGGACAGTGCCGCGCTGCGCGATCTGGGCGAGCTCATGGAGGCGGTGCTGGAGGCCGGGCACCAGGCCCTCGCGCGTACCCCGGAGCAGCTGGCGGTGCTGCGCGAGGCCAACGTGGTGGACGCGGGTGCCCAGGGCTACGTCAACTTCCTGGAAGGGGCGGCGCGGGCGGTGCGCGGGGAGCGCCCGCCGGCGCTGGACGAGGCGGACCTGGACACGCTGGTGGACCATGCCGGCGCGGATCACGACCCGGCGAGCATCACCGAGCGCTTCTGCACCGAGGTGGTGGTGCGCGGGCACGGCTTCGACGGGGAGCGCCTGCGCCGACTGTTCCGGCCCCACGGATCCTCGCTGATGGTGGCCACCACCGGCACGGTCTTCAAGCTGCACATCCACACCAACCACCCGGACGCGGTGCTCAAGCTGGCGGCGCGCCAGGGCACGGTGGAGGAGCGCAAGGTCGACGACATGCTGGTGCAGTCGCGGGAGCGTGGGCACGAGGGCGAGGTGGCGCTGGTGGCGCCGGAGCGCCAGCCGGCCACGGTGGCGGTGATCTGCGATTCCACCGCCGACCTGGACGCCGCCACGCGCGCGCGCCACGGCATCGAGATCGCGTCGCTGCAGGTGCTGTTCGGCGACCGGGTGTTCCGCGACCAGAAGGATCTCTCCACGGACGAGTTCTACCGCAAGCTCGCCGAGGATCCGCACCATCCCACCACCAGCCAGCCGCCGCCGCGGGAGTTCGTGCAGGCGATGGAGAAGATCCGCGCCGATCGGGAGATTATCGTGGTGACCGTGAGCTCGGCCCTCTCCGGCACGTGCAAGTCCGCCAGGAGCGCCGTCGCCCTGGTGCCGCACCCCCGGGTTGAGGTGTTCGACAGCGCCACCGCCAGCACCGGCCTCGGCATGATGGTGCTGAACGCGGCGCGGCTGGCGGAGCAGGGCGCGGACGCCGACACCGTGCTCGAGTGGCTGGCGCGCTGGCGCGACGACACGGGGCTGGTGTTCTCCCTGGAGACGCTGGAGTACCTCAGGCGGGGGGGGCGCATCGGTGCCGCCCGCTCCCTCATCGGTGGGCTGCTGGGATTGCGTCCAATCCTCACCTTCGCGGACGGCCGCGTGCAGCCCCTGGCGAAGGCCCGGGGGCGCGAGGACGCCTGGCGCAAGAGCGTGGCGGCGCTCGGGCAGCGGCTGCCCGAGGGGACGCGCGTGCGCCTGGGGTTGATCGTCATCGGCGACGACGACGGCCAGTCCGAGCGCGTCGAGCAATGGCTGCGCGAGCGCCTCGAGGTGGTGGAGTGCGTGCGGGGTGCGCCCACCGGCGTGGTGGGCGCCCATGCGGGTCCCGGTGCCTGGGGCGTGTTCTACCAGCGTGTGCGCGACGACGATCCGCTGATAGTGTGAGCCTGGCCCTCACGGTTCCGGTACCTGTCCATGAATGACAGCTACGACCTGGTCGTCCTCGGCGGCGGCAGCGGCGGCATCGCGGCGGCCGTGCGCGCCGCCGGCCACGGCGCACGGGCAGTGGTCATCGAGTCCGGGCGCCTGGGCGGCACCTGTGTCAACGTGGGCTGCGTGCCCAAGAAGGTGATGTGGTACGGAGCGGAGCTCGCTCACCGCATCGCCGATGCCGCCGACTACGGATTCGACGTGCGTCTCGCGGGCTTCGACTGGGCGCACCTGAAGCGCGAGCGGGACGCCTACGTGCAGCGCCTCAACGGCATCTACGAGGCGCGTCTGGAGCGCGAGCACGTGGAGCTGGTGCGGGGCACCGGGGTGTTCACCGGTCCGCGCCGGGTGCAGGTGGGCAGCCGGACCCTCCAGGGGAGCCACGTGCTGGTGGCGGTGGGCGGACGGCCGCGCTTCCCCGCCATTCCGGGCAGCGAGCTCGGGATCTCGTCCGACGGCTTCTTCGAGCTCGCGTCACTGCCGCGGCGGGTCGCCGTGGTGGGCGGCGGCTACGTGGCGGTGGAGCTCGCGGGGATCTTCGCGGGGCTGGGCGCGCGGGTCAGCCTGGTGATCCGCCGCGAGCTGCCGCTGCGCGGCTTCGACCGCACCCTGCGCGAGACGGTGTGCGAGTACCTGGAGCAGGACGGGGTGGAGCTGGTCCGCGGCGGCGAGCCCGAGACGCTGGTCCGCGACGGCGACGGGGCCCTGAACCTGGCGACCCGCAGCGGGGCGACGCTCGCGGGGCTGGACACGGTGCTGTGGGCCATCGGTCGCGACCCCAACACCGCACGGCTCGGACTCGAGCACGCCGGCGTCGCGCTCGCCGCCGACGGCACCGTACCCGTGGACGGGTGGCAGAACGCCGCCGCCGAGGGGGTGTACGCGGTGGGGGACGTGACCGGGCAGGCGGAGCTCACCCCGGTGGCCATCGCCGCGGGTCGCCGGCTGGCGGACCGGCTGTTCGGCGGCCAGCCTGAGCGGCGCCTCGACTACGACGTGGTGCCCACGGTGATGTTCAGCCACCCCCCGCTGGGCACCGTGGGCCTCACCGAGGAGGAGGCCCGCGCGCGCCACGGCGACGCGGTGCGCGTCTACCAGGCCCGCTTCAACCCCATGTACCACGCCTTTACCCGGCACAAGCGTGCCTGCGCGGTGAAGCTGGTGACGGTGGGCGAGGACGAGCGCATCGTGGGCTGCCACGTCATCGGCGCCGGCGCCGACGAGATGCTGCAGGGCTTCGCCGTGGCGGTGCGCATGGGCGCTCGCAAGCGGGACTTCGACGACACCATCGCCATCCACCCCACCACCGCGGAGGAGCTGGTGACGCTGCGCTGACCGTGCGCGGGCGTGTGCTGGCCGCAGGTCTCGCGGCCGCCGTATAGTGCCCTCCGTGTCGACGCGCGCGCTCTTCGCTTCGTTCCTGGCCGCGTGGCTGACGATGGCGGGGTGCGCGTCGCAGCCCCAGGACGGGGGGCGGGAGCCGGCCGCGATGTCGCCGGGCGAGGATCTGTGCGTGCGCCTGCTGCGGGACATGCGCCTGTACTGCCAGGAGTCGACCCGGAACCCGCGTGCACCGATGAGTGTCGAGTGCATCAGCCGGCGCCTCGAGGTCGAGCGCGCCTGCTTCTGAGCGACCGGTCCCGGGAGGCCGCCGGAACGGGAGTCACAGCATGGACACAGGGGACTCGGTGCAGGTCTACCAGCTCTGGGACAGCTGTGAGGCGTGCGGCTTCCAGGGGCTGATCGCGTTCAGCTCGCGCCCCGACGAGGACTACAGCGACGAGGATGCCCTCGGCTTCGTCATGGATTCGAGCTGCCCTGCCTGCGGCCACGAGGAGGCGGTCCTGGTGGTGCTGGAGCAGTATCAGGAGATGGTGCGCCTGCGCAAGCGCGCGCCGCAGCCATGATGCGGGCGGTGGCGCTGGCGGCGCTGCTGTCGGCGGCGATGCCGCTGTCGGCGGATCAGAGCGCGCCGGAGCTGGACGGCCTGTTCCAGCAGCTTCGCGGCGCGGCGGATGCGGCGCAGGCGCAGGCGGTGGAGGCGCGCATCTGGGCGCTATGGTCCGAGAGCGGCGATCCCCGGGTCGACGCGCTGCTCGCCCGCGGCACCGCCGCAATGGAGGCGGGCGACCTGGAGCGCGCGGTGGCCCTGTTCAGCACTGCGGTGGAACGCGCGCCGCGTTTTGCCGAGGCGTGGAACAAGCGCGCCACGGCCCGGTACCTGATGCGCGACTTCGCGGCCTCGGTGGACGACATCCGGCGCACCCTGGCGCTGGAGCCCCGCCACTTCGGCGCCGTGTCCGGGATGGGCCTCATCTTCCTCGAGCGGGGCGACCTGCGCGGCGCCCTCGACGCCTTCGAGCGGGTGCTCGAGATCCATCCCCAATCCCCTTCCGCACGGGTGCACGTGCAGCACATCCGCGAGCGGCTGCGGGGACGCGCAGCGTGACGCGCCGGGGGCCGCGCACGCGGGCACGGACGCCCGTCGGCGTCGCGCTAGCCGCGGCACTGGCCTGCGCCGGCGTCGCGGCCGACGCCGGCGACCGTCACGCCGGCTACTACTACCCCCCGCCCGCCACCAGCGAGATCTACGAGGCGCGCGCGGTGACCCTGCCGGACGCCTCGCGCAAGCGCCGTATCCTGTTCGTCACCGAGCTCACCAACCAGATGATGGGCAATCCCTATCCGCCGCCCTTCGCGCTGTTCGCAAAGGGGGCGGAGGCGGAGAAGATGATCATCACGAGCCTCTACGCCGACGGCTACAACACGCTGTACCGAATGCGTGGGCTGCTGGCATTGCTCTCGGCGCGGGCACGCTCCACGCCGGTGTTCACCGACTACCAGGTGGAGGACCTGTTCACCTTCCTGGATCTGCTGAAGCTGCTCGGCTTCGAGCAGCTGACGGTCACCGACGGCAAGGACTTCGCACACCAGATCCTGGTGCGCTGAACGGCTGCGTCGTGTCGCACCACGGGCGGGTAGGCGTGCGGCTGTGGGCATGGGTCGATACGACCCGCCGTGAACCCGTCCCTGGAGGCTCGAAGGCGGCGTCACCGCCGCCTACGGGCCCATCGACCCGCAGCGGCGCGGATCGGTGATCCGCGATCCGGAGGATCGCGCAGGCTGCGAGCCTGATGCGCGCCACGCGCTTTCTCGTGTCCGGGCCACCTGCTACGCTCGGTCGAGGCGTCTGCCCGGTGCCCGCACATGGCCGAGATCCTCAAGTACGTGACCGATCGGGAGGAGGCGCGGATGCTCGCGGAGGCGACCCGCGAGCGCTTCGAGGACGGTGCAGTGATCGTCGCCGAGGGCCAGCGCACCCGCGCCCTGTTCATCCTGCGCAGCGGCGAGGCGCGGGTGGAGCGTGCCCACGGCGAATTCAGCGTGGAGATCTCGCGGCTGCGCCCGGGTGAGCTGTTCGGCGAGATGGGGTTCGTGGAGGATTTCCACGCCAGTGCCAGCGTGATCGCCGACGGGCCGTGCGAGGTGGACGTGGTGGACGACGCCCACGTGCATGCCATGACCGAGGCGGATCCCGCGTTCGGCGGGCGCTTCTATCACTCCATCGCCGAGCTGCTGTCGCGGCGGCTGCGGGCCACCAGCGTCGAGGCGCTGTCGGAGTTCTCCTGGGGACCGGGCGGATTCACGCGGCCCCGCACCGACAGCGGCGCGGGCGATGACGCCCCGCGCGAGCTCGGGCTGGGCAGCCCCCTGAGAGACGCTGACGACGGCGGCTGACGCGGCTGTGGTGGGCGCCGTTCCCGCCGTGCCATCGGGCCGATGGCGAACGGCACGAAGCGTGTCGAGCACGCGCTGGCGGGAACCGATGCATTCGAGTCGACGCTGGCGCTGTGAGGGGGCTCACAGACCCGGCCGGTGCGGCCCCGCTAGACTGCCCGTGGGTTGACAACCGGCGTCCTCCGGCAGGGCGCCGCGGACGGGCAGCAATGACCATGCACGACGAGAGGCGAGCACGCACCGCGCTGCGTCTGCCCGGGATTCCGGAGCCCGTGGGCACACTCGCGGAATTCGAGCGCCTGCTCAGGCCCCGCACCGCGGTGCCGACGCAGCGCTACGCGCGCTTCCTCGAGCTTCGCGACGAGCCGCTGGCATCGGCGGCGGTCACCACGCGTCAGGCGGCGACGCACGTGCGGCGCATCCTCGAGGACGTGCGCGAACGCGGCGCGCGGGTGGATGCGAGCCTCGCCGGCGTGCCCCTCGGCTTCTTCTCCGAGGACCACGGCTGGCGCGGCATCTTCCGCGCGCTGGGTGAGGCGGGTCCCCGGTACCGGGAGTACAAGCTGCTGGCGCTGGCGGACTATCGCCGCTACCTGCTGCACTGCCTTGACGCGCTCGGCCAGGTCAGCACCGATCGCCTGCAGTCCGACCTGTGCCGCGGCGACGCGGGCAGCGGCGAGGATCGCACGGAGATGGTCGCGACGGCGCGGGACGGCTACGACACCACCCGCGGCTGCGACGTCGCGGTGCGCGATCTGGTCCGTCTGCCCCGGGGCACGACGCTCGCGCTGCGCGCGGACCGCGACGGGCCGTTCGAGATCTGGCTCGGCAAGCGGCGCTTCCGCATCGAGACCTGGTCCGGTGCCGCGCTGGTGGACGAGCTCGGACAGGGCACGGAGCTGCACGACGGGCGCAACGTAGTGGGCCGGGGGCTCTACAACGACGTGGTGGTGAACCCGCAGTTCACCGACGTGTCACGGCGTCACCTGATCATCGATCTCGCCGCGGGGCTGCCCGCTGCGGTCACCGACGTGTCGTCGGCGGGGACATACCTGCCGCGCACCCTGGTGAGGGTAGCGGCCTGACGGCAGGCCGCGGGCGCACGCGTCCGGGGAGGGATCAGGGACGTGGCGCGGCCACGCGCCGCACCCGCGACGTCAGCGCTGGCCGTCCAGCGTCGTGAGCCCGCCCTGACTGGCGTAATAGGCCGCGAGGTCCTCGCGGTCCTGCTTGCTGAGCTGCGCGGCGAAGCCTTGCATGATGGCGTTCTGGCGCTCGCCGGTGGTGTAGGCCAGCAGGGCGTGGGCCAGGTAGCTCGCGTGCTGGCCGGCGAGGCGTGGAAAGGCCGGGTTCTCGCTGTTGCCGTCGACGCCGTGGCACGCCTGGCAGGGCTCGCTCTTCGCCTTGCCGCGCTCCGCGTCGCCGGCCGCCTGTGCCGTCGCCGCCGCCAGCGCCAGGGTCGCGCCCGCGAGCATGCCCAGTTGCCTCACTCGTATCCGCTCCACGCTACTTGCTCCCGTCCGAGATGCTCGCGAAGTACGCGGCAATGTCCTGCATGTCCTCGTCGCTCAGGCTGGACGCCTGGGCGACCATGGTGCGGTGGCTGCGCTGGCCGGTCTTGTAGGCCTGCAGCGCCGCCACGATGTACTCGCGATGCTGCCCGGCAAGGCGGGGCACCTTGTAGCTGGGATACACGTTGAAGTAGCCGGGGATGGCGTGGCATCCCATGCACGGCAGCGACTTGGTCCGGCCGGCCTCCGGATCGCCCTCGGCGCGCACCGCGCCGCAGGCCAGGAGGGAGCCCAGGAGGAGGGACAGGGAGAGCGAACGCGGGCTGTACATTGCGTGTCCGGTTGACGGATCGGGCGTCGCCGTGGGTACGGGGACGGCCGCGGAGTATACCCGCTGGATCTCGGGCGACCAAGCAGCCTCGCGCCCGTATAATCCGCGCTCCCCCATGACAGTGATTCCCGCGAACCGTGCCTGCACACGATGACCCGCGGCTCTCCGGCGCCTGGATCGCGCTCGAGCGGCATCGCGAGACGCTGGCGACCAGCCCGCTGTCGGCGCTGTTCGAACGCGATCCGGATCGCCCGCGCACGCTCAGCGCCGAGGCCTGCGGGCTGTTCCTGGACTACTCCAAGCAGCGCCTGGACGCGGTGGCGCGCGGCCTGCTGCTGGACCTTGCCGCCGCGGCGGACCTGCCGGGCTGGCGCGAGCGCATGTTCCGGGGCGAGGCGGTGAACGTCACCGAAGGCCGGGCGGCGCTGCACGTGGCGCTGCGCTGGCCGCCGGGCGATGCGCCGCCCGGCGCGCACGGCACGGTCGTCGCGCGCGACGTGGAGTCGGTGCGCGCGCGCATGGAGCGCTTCAGCGAGGACGTGCGCTCGGGCGCGTGGATCGGGTACTCCGGCGAGCCGGTACGCCACGTGGTGAACATCGGCATCGGCGGCTCGGACCTGGGCCCGGCCATGGTGTGCCGCGCGCTGGACGCGCTGGCGCACCCGCGCATCGCGTGCCACTTCGTCTCCAACATCGACTCCAACCACCTGTCATCGGTGCTCGAGCGCTGCGACCCGCGGGCGACCCTGTTCATCGTGTCCTCCAAGACCTTCTCCACCGAGGAGACGCTGCGCAATGCGAGCAGCGCGCGGGCATGGCTGGTGGGCGCGGCGGGCGACGATCACTCGGTGGTGGACCGGCACTTCGTGGCGGTGTCCACGGCGCTCGAGCGCTGCGCCGCGTTCGGCATCCCCGAGCGCAACGTGTTCGGATTCTGGGACTGGGTGGGGGGACGCTATTCCCTGTGGTCGGCCATCGGCCTGTCCATCGCGGTCTCGCTGGGCATGGACGCGTTCCGCGCCCTGCAGCGGGGCGCGCACGCCATGGACCGGCACTTCCTGGAGGCGCCGGGGGAGGCGAACCTGCCGGTGCTGCTCGCCCTCGTCGGGATCTGGAACCGCAGCCTGCTGGGCTTGCCCACCCACGCGGTGCTGCCCTACGACCACGCCCTGGAGCTGTTCCCTGCCTACCTGCAGCAGCTCGAGATGGAGAGCAACGGCAAGGGGGTGGACCGCGAAGGCGGCCCGCTGGCGCGCGCCGCCGGCGCGGTGACCTGGGGTACCCTCGGCAGCAATGGCCAGCACGCGTACTACCAGCTCCTGCACCAGGGCCTGGACACGGTGCCGGTGGATCTCGTCGTGCCGGTGTTCAGCCAGCGCCCGCTGCCGGGACACGAGGACGCGGTGGTGGCCAACGCGCTGGCCCAGGCGGAGGCCTTCATGCGCGGACGCGGCGCCGAAGAGGCACGCCGCGAGCTGCTGGCCGAGGGCCTGGCGGACCACGACGCGGCGCGGCTCGCACCGCACCGCGCCATGCCCGGCAACCGCCCGAGCAGCGTGCTGCTCTACGAGCGCCTCACCCCGGACGTCCTGGGTGCCCTGATCGCGCTCTACGAGCACAAGGTGTTCACCCAGGCGGTGTGCTGGGGCATCAATCCCTTCGACCAGTTCGGCGTCGAGCTGGGCAAGCGTCTGGCGATCACGCTGCGCGAGCTGATGGCGGGCACCGGCGACGCGGCGGCCCACGACCCGTCCACCCGGGCGCTGGTGGAGCGGGTGCGGGCGGTGAGGGCGCGCGCGTGAGCGGCAGTGGGCTGCTGCTTACCCTGGTGCGCCACGCCAAGTCGTCGTGGAGCTTCGCCGGCATGGAGGATTTCCACCGCCCACTCAACAAGCGCGGCCTGCGCGACGCGGTGCGCATGCCCAAGCTGGTGGCGGCGCGGGTGCCGTGCCCGGATCTGGTCCTCACCAGCGACGCATCCCGGGCGGTGCAGACCTGCCAGGCCGTGGTGGACGGGTTCGGGCTGGACCCGGACGTGGTCCGCGTGGACCACGCCCTGTACCTCGCCCCCGCGGAAGACATCATGGACGTGGTGTCGCGGGCAGCGGGCGCGGCGCGCCACGTGCTGGTGGTGGGCCACAACCCGGGGCTCACGGACCTTCACAACCGCCTCGCCCGCAGCCCGGTGGACAACCTGCCCACCCTCGCCGTGGCACACCTGGAGCTGGACGCGGTGAATTTCGCGACGGCCCCTCCCGGCTGCGCCCGCTCGGCCCTCGTGCTGGTCCCCAAGGAGCTGCTGGGCCCGTGAGCGATCCGAAGCCCGCCGCGGCACCCGCGGCACGCGACTTCATCCGCCAGCGCATCGCCGACGACGTGACCGCCGGGCGCAACGGCGGGCGCGTGGTCACACGCTTTCCGCCGGAGCCGAACGGCTACCTGCACATCGGCCACGCCAAGTCCGTGTGCCTCAACTTCGGGGTTGCCGAGGAGTTCGCGGGCGGGGTGTGCTTCATGCGCTTCGACGACACCAACCCGTCGAAGGAGAGCATGGAGTACGTGCAGGCGATCCTGGAGGACGTACGCTGGCTGGGCTTCGACTGGGGCGAGCACCTCACCCACGCCTCGGACTACTTCCAGCGCCTGTACGACTACGCCGAGTCGCTGATACGCCGGGGCAAGGCGTATGTGGACAGCCTCACGCCGGAGCAGATTCGCGAGCATCGGGGCACGCTCACCGAGCCCGGGCGCGAGAGCCCGTACCGTGGCCGCAGCGCCGAGGAGAGCCTGGATCTGTTCCGGCGCATGCGCGCGGGCGAGTTCGCGGAAGGCGAGCACGTGCTGCGGGCGCGCATCGACATGGCGTCCCCGAACGTGAACATGCGCGATCCGGTGATGTACCGCATCCTGCGCAAGGCCCACCAGATGACCGGCGACGCCTGGTGCATCTACCCCATGTACGACTACGCCCACTGCGTGTCGGACGCCCTCGAGGGCATCACCCATTCCCTGTGCACGCTGGAGTTCGAGGACCACCGCCCGCTCTACGACTGGTTCCTGGACAACCTGGACGTGCCCTGCCACCCGCAGCAGATCGAGTTCTCGCGCCTGAACCTGAGCCACACCGTGATGAGCAAGCGCATCCTCAACGCGCTGGTCACGGAAGGGCACGTGGAGGGCTGGGACGACCCCCGCATGCCGACCATCTCGGGGCTGCGCCGGCGCGGCTACACGCCGCAGTCCATCCGCGACTTCTGCGCGCGCATCGGGGTCTCCAAAAGCGACAACAACGTGGAGCTCGCGATGCTCGAGAGCGTGCTGCGCGAGCACCTGGATCGGGACGCGCCGCGGGCGCTCGCGGTGCTGGACCCGGTGCGGCTGGTCATCGAGAGCTATCCCGAGGACGGCGGCGAGGAGTTCGAGGCGCCCAACCATCCGGCGCGCCCGGAGCTGGGCACCCGCCGGGTGGCCTTCTCCCGCGAGCTGTGGATCGAGCGCTCCGACTTCATGCCCGAGCCGCCGCGAAAATTCTTTCGCCTCGCGCCGGGCCGCGAGGTGCGGCTGCGCTTCGCCTACTACGTCACCTGCACCGGCTTCAGCATCGACCCGGACACCGGCGAGATCACCGAGATCCGCTGCCGCCACGATCCGGACAGCCGCGGCGGCGGCACCCCTGATGGACGCAAGGTGAAGGGCACGTTGCACTGGGTCTCGGCACGCCACGCCATCGAGGCCCGGGTACGGCTGTACGAGACGCTGTTCACGGTGCCGGACCCGGGATCTGCCCGCCACGAGGGCCCGCTGTCGGCGCGCCTCAACCCGGAGTCGCTGAAGGTCCTCGAAGGCTGCCGGCTGGAGGCCTCTCTGGCCGGCGCCGAGGCCGGGCGCGCACTGCAGTTCGAGCGCCAGGGCTACTTCTGCCTGGACGGGCGGCTGTCGCGGCCCGGCGCGCCGGTGTTCAACCGGGCGGTGGCGCTGCGCGACTCCTGGGCGAAGCGGCAGGGGGGCTGAGCGGGACGCGGATCAGGCGCTGCGCGCGGGCCTGCGCCCGAGCTCGTCCATGCGCCGCTTCAGCGCGAGCCGGTCCAGCGACTCCATGGGCAGCTTCACGAAGATCTCGATGCGCGCGCTGAGCTCGCGGTAGACGTCGGCGAAGGCGAGGCGCTTCTCGGCCTCGCTGCCGTCGACGGCCGCCGGATCGGCGAAGCCCCAGTGTGCCGACACGGGCTGGCCCGGCCACACCGGGCAGACCTCTCCCGCCGCCTTGTCGCACACGGTGATCACGAAGTCCATGTGCGGCGCGTCCTCTCCTGCGAACTCCTCCCAGTCCTTCGAGCGCAGCGCCTGCGTGGGATACTTCAGGCGCTCCAGCAGCTCGATCGCGTAGGGGTTGACCCGGCCCGCCGGGTGGCTGCCAGCGCTGTGGCCCCGGAAGCGCCCGCGCCCGGCCCGGTTCAGGATGGACTCGGCAAGGATGCTGCGCGCGGAGTTGCCCGTGCACAGGAACAGGACGTTGTAGATTCCATCGCTCATGGGATAGGCCTCTCAATGCTCGCGGGGTCGTGGTGGGGCGGGCTCGCTCGCAGCGCCGTGGCGCATCGAGTATCAGCGGTCAGAGAGGAGCAAGGCATGGGTCGATGCGCCCGTAGGCGGCAGGGACGCCGCATTCGAGCCCCCAGGGACGGGTTCACGGCGG
>JBFHNV010000065.1:0-26722 GCA_041593595.1 Gammaproteobacteria bacterium | reverse complement strand
CGGTGCGGGAGGCACCACGTCAGCCACGGTGCGGCTCTCCTGGGCGAGCACCGGCGCCGGGGCGACCCGGGGCTCGGGCGGGGCAGCATCCGGCGCCGGCGCCGGCTCCGGGGGCGCCTCCACCGGCTGCGACGGCGTCACCGGGGGCGAGGCGGCGGTGATGTCGGGCTCGTTGGCGAGCAGGGGGCTGGGCAGGGGCGTGGAGGGGCGCTCCGCCTCCGGCGATTCGCCGCCGCCCTCCTGGTTGGCCTGGCCCAGGAAGTCCGCGTCCTTCGGTTCCTCCTCCGACTTGCGCTGCACCAGCACCACGTCGAGGCTGCTGGCCTCGTTGCGCGGCCGGTCCTCGTGCACGAAGGTGACGCCCAGCACCACGATGAGATGGGCGCACACGGCGAAGAACACGGTGACGCTGAGCCGGTCGGTGTCGGTGACGGCGGGCGCGGGTGCGGCGTAGGCGGACATGGGCGCGCTACTTTGTAAATAACATCAGAAGTCTAGCTTAAACTTCTGTTCAAATTCGTGTTTTCTCATCCTGCCCGCGCCGCGGCCTGTCGCCGGTCCAGGCGTGCCGCCACCAGGTCCATGAGCTGCCCGCCGATGTCCAGTCCGAACTGTGCGTCCAGCTCCCGGATGCAGGTGGGGCTGGTGACGTTGATCTCGGTGAGGTAGCGCCCGATCACGTCCAGGCCCACGAACAGCAGCCCACGCTCGCGCAGCGCCGGTCCCACCTGGTCAGCCAGCCAGCGGTCGCGCTCGGTGAGCTCGCGTCCGCGCCCGGTGGCGCCGGCTGCCAGGTTGCCGCGGAAATCGTCCTTCGCCGGCACCCGTGCGAGGCCGTAGGGCACCGGCACACCGTCCAGCATCAGGATCCGGGTGTCGCCGTCCACGATCTCGGGGATGAACCGCTGGGCCATGGCGAAGCGGCGCTGGTGCCCGGTGAGGGACTCGAAGATGACGTTCACGTTGGCGCCGCCGTGCTGGACGCGGAAGATGGACGCGCCACCCATGCCCTCCAGCGGCTTCACCACGATGTCGCCCTGCTCCTCCAGGAACGCGCGCAGCCGTGCATGGTCCCGGGTCACCAGGGTGGGCGGGCAGCACTGGGGAAACCATGCGGTGAAGATCTTCTCGTTGCAGTCGCGCAAGGACCGGGGACTGTTCACCACCAGGAGCCCCTCCTCCTCGGCGCGCTCGAGCATGTAGGTGGCGTGCACGAACTCCATGTCGAAGGGTGGGTCCTTGCGCATCAGCACCACGTCCAGCTCCGCGAGCGGCGCGGTGCGCTCGTCTCCGAGGTCGAACCAGTGCGCCGGGTCGGCGTGCACGTCCAGATCGCGCATCCGCGCACAGGCGCGCCCGTCGCGCAGGAACAGGTCGTTCATCTCCATGTAGGCGATTCGCCAGCCGCGGCGCTTCGCCGCCAGCAGCATGGCCAGCGTGCTGTCCTTCTTGAAGGTGATGGCCCCGATGGGGTCCATCACCACTCCCAGCGTGACGGTCATGGAGGACTCTCTTGAGCGGGTGGCGGCGCCGCGGCGGGCCACGGGCCTGGCGGATCCTACTCGGCGCCCCCGTCACCCGGTAGCATGGGGCACACGCGCGCCGGAAGCCGCTCCCATGACCCGCGTCCAATGAGTCGCCTCGCATGAGTCAGCTGCGCATCGCGACCCGCAGGAGCCCGCTGGCCCTGTGGCAGGCCCGCCACGTGGCCGCGGCGCTCGAGGCCGCCCGCGCGGGGCTCTCCTGCGAGCTGGTGCCCATGCGCACCCAGGGCGATCGCCTGCTGGATGCGCCGCTCGCGAAGGTGGGTGGCAAGGGGCTGTTCGTGAAGGAGCTGGAGACCGCCCTGCTGGACGGGCGCGCGGACATCGCCGTGCACTCCATGAAGGACGTGCCGGTGGACCTGCCGCCGGGGCTGCACCTGCCGGTGATCATGGCGCGGGCCGACGCCCGCGACGCGCTGGTGTGCGCCGTGGCACCGGACCTCGCGTCGCTGCCCCGGGGCGCGCGGGTGGGCACCTCCAGCCTGCGCCGGCAGTGCCAGCTCAAGGCACTGCGCCCGGACCTGCGGGTGGCGACCCTGCGCGGCGGCGTGGACACCCGCCTCGCGAAGCTGGACGCCGGCGAGTTCGACGCCATCCTGCTGGCCTGCGCGGGGCTGGACCGGCTCGGGCGCGCGGACCGCATCCGCCAGCGCATCGACCCGTCCGTGCTGCTGCCAGCCATCGGTCAGGGGGCCATGGGCATCGAGTGCCGCGAGGACGACGCCGCCACCGCCGATCTCGTCGCGGTGCTGCACGACCCGCCGACGGCGGCCTGCGTGGGCGCGGAGCGGGCCATGAACGCGCGCCTGGAGGGCGGCTGCCAGGTGCCCATCGGCGGGCATGCCGTGCTGGACGGCGCCACCCTGCACCTGCGCGGGCTGGTGGCCACCCTGGACGGCACAACGCTGATCCGCCGCGAGGCGCGCGGCGATGCCGGCGAGGGACGCCGCCTGGGCGAGGCGGTGGCCGAATCGCTGCTGGCCGGCGGCGCCGGCATCATCCTGCGCGAGGTCTATGCGGATGCAGGATGACGGCGCGCCGCTCGCCGGGCGCGGGGTGCTGGTGACCCGGCCCGCGCAGCAGAACCACCGCCTGGCGCGCGCCCTGGAGCGGCTCGGTGCCCGGGTGCTCAAGTTTCCGCTCATCCAGCTCGCGGGCCCATCGGATCCCAATGCCGCTCAGGCGGCGCTCGCGGAGCTCGGGCGCAGCGATCTCGCGATCTTCGTGAGCGCCAACGCGGTGCGCTTCGCGTGCAACCTGCTGCCCGACCTGCCCGGACGGCTGCGCCGCGCGCGGATCGCCTGTGTGGGCGACGCCACCGCGGCGGCGCTGGAGGCGGCGAGCATCGAGGTGCACCTGGTGCCGGACGGTGGCAGCACCAGCGAGGCGCTGCTCGCCATGGATGGGCTCCAGGCGGCGGCGGTGCAGGGGCGGGAGGTGGCCATCGTGCGCGGGGAAGGTGGGCGCGACCTGATCGCGCAGGTGCTCGACGAGCGCGGCGCGCGGGTGCATCCGGTGGAGGTGTATCGCCGCGAGCCGCCGCGGGGCGATCTTGCAGCGTTTCTGGACGCCCATGCCGGCGCCATCCACGTGGCCATCGTCACCAGCGGCGAGAGCCTCGCACGGCTCGCCGAGCTGGGCGGGATGGGACGCGTCCAGGCACTGCCCCTGGTGCTGCCCAGCGACCGGGTGCTGGAGCAGGCCGTGTCCCTCGGCTTCGCCGGCCCCTTCAGCGTGCCGCGGCGGATGAACGACGCGGAGCTGGCGGCAGCGGCGGCGCGGCTGGCCGCCAGCGTCGGTGTGGCGCGGACCGGGTGAGCGGCATCGTGGCCCCGGGGGCGATCGCGGTGGAGTACCTCATCACCGGCCACGGCCACTGCCCTGACCCGCGGCCCTGCCCCACGGTGGGCGCAGCCGCGGTCCGGGACCGGAGCGGTGTGGGAGAGCGAGGCGGAGCATGAGCGAGCAGGTCACCCGACAACTGACCATCGTCAACAAGCTGGGGCTGCACGCGCGCGCGGCGGCGAAGTTCGTCACCTGCGCCTCCGGGTTCGGCGCCGACATCACCGTGCGCCGCGGCGAGCGCGAGGTGAACGGCAAGAGCATCATGGGCGTGATGATGCTGGCGGCGGCCAAGGGCACGGAGATCCAGGTGGAGGCCCGCGGCGACGACGCCGGCCCCGCCCTGGACGCGCTGCAGGCGCTGGTGGACAGCCGCTTCGGCGAGGAGGAGTAGGGCATGCCAGGCACGGGCCCGATGCTCCTCGCGCTGCACGGCATCGGCGCCTCCAAGGGCATCGCAATCGGCAAGGTGTACATGGTCGAGCGCGGCCACCTGGACGTGCAGGAGAAGCGACTGCCGAAGCCGCGCGTGGAGGCGGAGGTCCGCCGCTTCCGCAACGCGCTTGGCGCGGCGCGCAAGGAGCTCGAGGCGGTCAAGGATCGCATCCCCGAGGAGGCGGGCCCCGAGATCGCGGCGTTCATCGACACCCACCTGCTGATGCTGGAGGACGCGGCGCTCTCGAGCGAGCCTGTGCGCCACATCCGCGAGCTGCGCTGCAACGCCGGCTGGGCGCTGAAGCTGCAGCGGGACGCCCTGGTGGCGGTGTTCGACGCCATGGAGGACCCGTACCTGCGCACCCGCAGGGACGACGTCAACCACGTGGTGGATCGCGTCCAGCGCATCCTCACCAGCGGACGGCGGCGCCGCACCCAGGTGATGCCCGTGAAGGGCCGCATCGTGTTCGCAGACGATCTCACCCCCGCCGACACGGTGCTGATGCAGCACCAGGGCGTGCTCGCCATGATCACCGAGTACGGCGGCCCCACCTCTCACACGGCCATCCTCGCGCGCAGCCTGCGGATCCCGGCAGTGGTGGGCCTGCATGACTCGCGCCCCTACCTGCGCAACGACGAGACGGTGATCGTGGACGGGCGCGAGGGGGTGGTGCTGGTGAACCCCGGCCGCGAGACGGTGCGCCACTACCGCCGTCTCGCGAGCCAGCTCGAGCGCAAGCAGGGCGCGCTGCTGAAGCTCAAGAAGGCGCCGGCGGTGACCGCGGATGGCGAATCCGTGGTGCTGCAGGCCAACGTGGAGCTGCCCTCGGACGTGGAGCTGGTGGGCCAGGTGGGCGCCGCCGGCGTCGGGCTCTACCGCACCGAGTTCCTGTTCATGAACCGCGAGGTCCCGCCGGACGAGGAGGAGCAGTACGCCGCCTACCGGCAGGTGGCGGGCGCGGTGCCGGGGGCGCCGGTCACCATCCGCACGCTGGATCTCGGCGCCGACAAGCAGGTGGACGGCAGCCGCCCGGGTGCGCCCACCACCTCCAACCCGGCGCTGGGACTGCGCGCGGTGCGCCTGTGCCTGAAGGAGCAGAGCCTGTTCAAGCCCCAGGTGCGGGCCATCCTGCGGGTGGCTGCGGAGTCGCCGGTGCGGATGATGATCCCGATGCTGGCCACCACCCAGGAGCTCGCACAGGTGCTGCAGATCGTGAAGGACTGCGGCCGCGAGCTCGCGGCCGAGGGCCGGGCCTTCGACGCGCGGATCCCCATCGGCGCCATGATCGAGGTGCCGGCAGCGGCGGTGTGCGCCGACATCTTCGCACGCCGCCTGGACTTCCTGTCCATCGGCACCAACGACCTCATCCAGTACACCATCGCCATCGACCGGGTGGACGACGAGGTCAACTACCTCTACGACCCGCTGCACCCGGCGGTTCTGCGCCTCATCCAGATCACCATCCGCGCCGGGCAGAAGGCCGGCATCCCCGTGGCCATGTGCGGCGAGATGGCCGGCGACTCGCGTTACACCCGCCTGCTGCTCGGGCTGGGGCTGAAGGAGTTCAGCGTCCACCCGAACGCGCTGCTGGACATCAAGCACGTGATCAACGAGAGCCACGTGGGCGAGATGCGCAAGCTCACCGCCCGGCTCATGCGCACCGCGAAGACCGTCAGTCGCGACGCGCTCATGGACGAGATGAATCGCACGCTGGATCTCTGAGCGCGCCCCGGTGGGATTGCGCACCACCATGTGTTGGAGTCTCCGCTCTCACCGATTGCACGCGGTCTCGCTGGGTTCTTGAATCCACAGCCGATTTCGCTCCTGCGGCAATACGGGGGGTATTCCTCTCTGGAGCTCTGATCCCACGTGCCGCCGCGGGCGCGTCGGGATCGTGCGGCGGCGTTTGCTAGAGTTCCCACGGAACGCACGCGCGCCACGCACGCCCCGCGAGACACCCCGTCCTTTCCCCGCGCCGCCACCCACGCGGCGCGGCCGATGCCGACAGGAGCCGGTTCCATGGCCGACGAAGACCGCCTGCAACAGCTCATCGGCCTGATCTCCGACGCCGTGGAGCACGGCGAGTCGAGGGCGCTGCGCAGCCTGCTCGCGAGCCTGCACCCGGCGGAGATCGCCGAGGTCCTCGAGTCGCTGCCGGCGGAGCAGCGCGACGGAGTGTGGGACCAGCTCCCCGACGCGCAGCACGCGGAGGTGCTGGCCGAGGTCGAGGACGTGGTGCGCGCCGGGCGCATGGAGCAGATGGCGCCCGAGGACCTGGCGGCGCTGGCCCAGGACGTGGACCTGGACGACGCGGTGGACATCCTCCAGGACCTGCCCCAGGACGTGGTCGAGACGGTGCTCGACGCCATGGATGCGCAGGACCGCGCGCGGCTCGAGCGCGTCATGGCCTACGACGAGGAGACCGCCGGCGGCCTCATGAACACCGACGTGCTCACCGTCCGCCCGGACGTGAGCCTGGAGGTGGTGGCGCGCTACCTGCGCCGCAAGGGCGACATCCCGGAGAAGACCAACCGGCTGATGGTCATCGACCGCGACGACCGCCTGGTGGGCATGCTGCGCCTGGCGCTGCTCATCACCCGCGACCCGCAGGACCTGGTGTCGGCGCACATGGAGACCGACTTCCCCGGGATCCCGGTGGCCGCCACCCAGCGCGAGGTGGCGCACGTGTTCGAGCAGCGTGACCTCATCTCGGCGCCGGTGGTGGACGAGGCAGGTCGGTTGCTCGGACGCATCACGGTGGACGACGTGATGGACGTGATCCGGGAGGAGGGTGAGCGCTCGCTGATGGCCACCGCGGGCCTGGACGAGGAGGACGACGCCTTCGAGCACGCCCTGACCTCGGCGCGCAAGCGCACGCCGTGGCTGGGGGCGAATCTCGCCACCGCGCTGCTCGCGGCGTGGGTGATCGGGCTGTTCGAGGCGACGTTGCAGCAGGTGGTGGCGCTGGCCATCCTCATGCCGGTGGTGGCGAGCATGGGCGGCATCGCCGGCAGTCAGACGCTGACCGTGGTGATCCGGGGCATGGCGCTGGGTCAGGTGGGTGCCAGCAACGCCCGCTGGCTGGTGATGAAGGAGCTGGCGGTGGGGTTGTTCAGCGGTCTGCTGTGGGCGGCGGTGGTGGCGGGCGTGTCGCTGTGGTGGTTCGGCAGCGCGGTGCTCGGCGCCATCGCGGGCGTGGCCATCGTGATCAACCTGCTGGTAGCCGCCGTCGCCGGTGCCGTCATCCCGCTGCTGCTCAAGCAGCTGCACATCGATCCGGCGCTGGCCGGCGGCGTGGTGCTGACCACGGTCACCGACGTGGTCGGCTTCGTGGCCTTCCTGGGGCTCGGCACCGTGTTCCTGCTGAAGTGAGAACCCATGACAGCATCACCGGCTCCGGTCGGTGCCGCGTGCCCGAAATCGAGCTCCTCTGACCCGCTCGAAAAAAAGAGCGGCCCCGGTGGGCCGCTCATCATGGCGCGTCGCGCGTCCCTGGGTCGGAGACTACGGAGAGTCGGGACTCCGCTTGCGCTCACTCAGGAGAGGCATCCTTGCTGGCGGGGGTGGTGCCGCCAAGACTCCATGCCCGGTCAGTATCGTCGCGGCGTCGCGGCGGGGCATGTGAGAAATCTCACAACCGCGGCGTTATACGGTTGTTTCCCGTGAACGGTCCGTCAGTGCCGCACCACCCGTGGTGGTGGCTCCGGCACGCCGGGCGCGGCGGGATCGAAGGGCGCGCCGTGGATGATGGCGCGGGCGGCGTGCGCCCCGGGCACACCTGCGAGGCACGCCTCGAACAGCCCGGCGAGCACGGCACGGCCCGGAGTGTGATGCGGGAACAGCGCGGTGACGGCCACCGCCACGGGGACGGCGCCGAAGCGCACGATGGCCTGGTCCAGCATGAACGCTGCCCGCGCCCGCACCCCGGCGGTGGCAGACGACTTGTGCAGCGACGCCGCCAGCAGCACCAGCTGGCACAGCATCGCGGCGGTGTCCGGCGGGGCCGTGTGCCCGTCCGGCGATCCGGGTCCTCGCTCTCCACCTGCCGCACCGGCGGTGGCGGCCACGGTGAACACCTGCTCACCGGATTCCACCGGTCCCGTCCCTGGGTCGTAGAGCGCGCGCACACGGTAGCGGCCGGGCAGGTCGAAGCCGGTGTCGGCGTCGGAGCCCGACAGGTTCACGCCGAAGCGCAGGCAGTGCCCCGGCTCGAGGACCAGGGCACGGGGCGAGCCCGCGAAGGCGTAGGGCCCCAGCACTCGCGCCGGCAGACCCCGCGGCCGGCTGATCCGCATCCACAGGTCGCCGCCCTCCTGACTCGGATGACGTGCTACCGGCAGCGCCGCGACGCCGGCGTTCGAGAGCTCCACCGACGCCACCACGAAGCTGCCCGGCGCGATGCGCTCCGGTACCTCCAGGCCCAGGGAGAGTCGGGGTCGGCCGCCCACGCGGCGTGGCTCCTGCCGCCCGTGGCGGCGTGCTGCTCCGGGCAACACGATGCCCCTCGCGCCGCCGCCGTGCCGTGGCATTTCTCACACTTGCGCAGCAAGCCCCGCGCGCCGGCTACCGGGACGAGGGACTGACCACGTCGCTCACCAGCTGCCGCAGGCGCTCCAGGTCCGTGATCACCATTGCCTGGCCGTCGCGCTCCACGAGACCCGTGCGCACCAGCTCCCCGAGCTCCCGCGATACCGCCTCCCGGTGGGTGCTCACCCGGTTCGCGATGTCCGTGTGGCGCGGCGCCGGGTCCAGGGCCACGCGACCCCCGCCGCCACCACCGGCTCGTACGGCCAGTCGCAGCAGCTCCGAGTGGATGCGGTTGCGCACGCCGAGCGTGCTGAACTCCACCACCCGGTCCGACAGGGAGCGCACCAGCCCGGCCAGGTGTACCAGGGTGTTGTGGGCCAGCGCGGGCTTGCCACACACCAGCTCCAGGAAGTCCGCCCGCGGCAGCACGGCGAGGGACGCGTCCGTGAGCGCCACCACGTTGGCCGACCGCGGGTGGCCGTCGATGGCAGAGATCTCGCCGAACATCTGGCCGGCATCCTGGTCGCGGAACGTCACCTCCTTGCCGTTGCTGGAGAAGAAGCTGGCCCGCAGGGTGCCCGAGAGGATGAGGTACACCTCGCCACCCGCGTCGTCCGCGCTCACCACGGTCGCGCCGGCCGGGTAGCGCCGCCCGGCGCAGCGCCGCGCCACCGCATCGCGCCCGTCGCGGTCGAGACCGCGCAGCAGGTGCACGCCCGCGAGGGCGGCGGCGCTGACGGTGAACGACTCGCGCGTGGTGGTCACGACGTGGTACGGCCTCAGGCCGCATCGCCGATCCGGCGCAGCCGGCTGCGCACGTTGCGCAACACGTCCACCGACCGGGTGACGCGGGCGAAGGACAGCGCGGTGCGCATCTCGAGGAAGATGGCGCCCTGGCGCCGTGCCAGCTCGATGGCGTGCCACAGGCGGGACTCCACCGCGGTGGCCGGTTCGCCCAGCGCCAGCTCGAGCACCGCCTCGAGGCGGCGCAGCTCCGCCTCGAAGAAGCGAGCGCCGCTGTCCGCACCGATCTCGAGACCCTCGCGGCAGGCGTCCAGGGCGAGCCGGGGATGGCCCGCCCGCTCCCGGGCGTCGGCCAGCAGGGCCAGGCAGTAGGGCAGGAACAGCCGCGCGCCGGTCTCGCGGTAGCGCCCGATGGCGGCGTCGACGAGCGGGATCCCCGCCTTGAGGTCCCCCGCCGCGGCGAGCGCCCACCCGTACAGCACCCGCGACCAGGCGTCCCAGTAGGGCATGACGCCACCGCCGGCGAGGCGGTGCGCCGCCTCCGCCAGCCGGCGCGTGGACTCGGGCTCGCCGCAGCACTGGTGCACCGCCGCGCTCATGCACAGCACGTAGGCCTGGGTGAGCGGTGGCGCCGCCCGGCGCGCCGCCGCCACGGCGCTTTCGGCGCCGTCGCGCCCGCGCTGGGCGTAGCCCACGAACCAGTCCGTCCACGCCAGGTTGCTGCGCGCGAGCAGGGCCGGATCGGCGCCCGCGAACGTCGCCGTGCCGGCGTCCTGGGCCGCCACTGCCTCGAGCAGCAGCTCGCGCCCCTCGCGCACGTGCCCGAGACAGAAGCGCGCCCAGCCGGCGCGGCGCTTCGACTCTGCCACCAGCACCGGATCCCCCGTCCGGGCGGCGATGGCGAGCAGCTCGCGCGCGCTCTCGAAGGCCTCCTCCATGGGGCCGCGGAGCTGGTACACGGACTGCAGCCCGCCGCGGGCCTGGAAGTGCTCCCGGGCCAGCTCGCCGGTGACGTCCAGGCGCGTGCACAGGGTGTCCGCGCGCAGGTAGGCCTCCTCCACCTCCCGCGCGGCGTAGCCGTGGGTGGCCCGCAGCGCTGCCGCAAGCCGCAGCTGCAGCGCCAGCTCGCGGCGGTCACGGTCGGGGCTCTCGTCCTCGAGCAGGAGCTGGGTCAGCGCGCGGCTGAACTGGGTGGTGGCCTCCGCATGGGCGCCCCGGTCCAGCGCCAGGTCACCGGCGCGGGCCCAGTAGGGCACGGCGCGCTCCGGCGTGCCGGCCGCGGCGAAGTGCCGGGCGACGATCTCCGGGTGGCGGCGCGTCACCTCCGGGAACGTGTCCAGCAGCGCCGCCGCCACCCGTGCGTGCAGCGACTGGCGGCGCGCACGCAGCAGGCCGTCGTAGGCGGCTTCCTGGATCAGGGCGTGCTTGAAGCTGTACAGGGGCGCGGACGGGCCGTGGGGCCGCGCCATGACCCCCGCGCCGACCAGCGCATCCAGATCGGCGGCGACTGCGCCCGCGTCGCGCCCGGTCACGGCCGCCATCAGTGGCAGCCGGAAGTCGCGCCCCACCACCGACGCCACCTGGGCCACGGGTTTCAGATTGCCCAGGCCGTCGAGGCGCGCGGTCAGCAGGTCGCGCAGGCTGGCCGGCAGCGGCGAGGCCTCTGCCGCCGGCGCCAGATCCACGGTGTCGTCCGTCACCTCGAGCTGGCCGCTGGCGCGCAGGCTGTGCACCAGCTCCTCCACGAACAGCGGGATGCCGTCGGTGCGCGCGTGCAGGTGATCCAGCGCCCGCGGGCTGATGCGGTGGGCGCCGGTGAGCACCATCGCCAGCTCGCTCACCCGCTCCCGGTCGAGCCCGTCCAGCTCGATGCGGGCCACGTGGGGCTCGTCGTCCAGCCCCGGGTCGCCCAGGCTGCGCGCGGTGAACACGCACAGCAGCGGTGCCTGGCGCGGCTCGCGGGTGAAGCGCGCGAGCAGCTCCGCCGTGGACGGGTCCACCCAGTGCAGATCCTCCACCACCAGCAGGGTGGGCACGTCGGCGGGGCAGTGGGCGAGGATGCCGAACAGCGCGTCCAGCAGCCGCAGCCGCAGCGCGTCGTCCAGCGGGTGCGGCGCCTCGCCGGGCGAGCCCGGCGCGTCACCCAGCAGCGGCGGCAGCAGCGGCGCCAGGTCCGCCGGGAGCGCATCGCCCAGGGCCACGGCCAGGCGCGGCGCCGAGACGTCCTCCACGCCGCTGAGCCCGACGCGTGCCAGCAGCATGTCCATCACGGGGTGCAGGGCACTCGACTGGAAGTGCGCGGAGCAGTGGCCCTTGATGACGGTGCCGCCGCGAGTCGTCGCCAGGGACTCCAGCGCCGACACCAGCCGCGTCTTGCCGATACCCGCGTCGCCCGTCACCAGCACGACGCGGCCATGGCCGTTCTCGCACGCCTGCCACGCCCGCTCCAGCGCGCCCAGCTCGACGTCACGCCCCACCAGGGGCGTGGCGTGGGCGCGGCCCCGGGCGGGGCGCTGGCCGAGCCCCTCCACCGCCACCACGCGGAACACCTCGCGGGGCCTCGAGAATCCCTTGAGATGGCTCGAGCCCAGCGGCTCGCAGTAGACCCCGCCCTTGCACAGCCGGCGGGTCTCGTCGCTGATCAGCACGGCGCCCGGCTCGGCAATCTGCTGCAGCCGCGCCGCGAGGTTTGGCGCCGCCCCGAGGCTGGGCATCAGGTCGCGGGCACGTCCCGCCCCGAGCTCCCCCACCACCACCATGCCGGTGTGGATCCCCACCCGCGCCGGCAGCGGCGGCGCGCCCTCGGCGGCGCTGCCGGCGCCGAGGGCGGCGACCAGCTCCAGGCCGGCGCACACCGCGCGCAGCGGGTCGTCCTCGTGGGCCTCCGGATAGCCGAAGTAGATCTCGACCCCGTCGCCGTAGAACTGGGCCACGGTGCCCCCGAACGCGTGCACCACGCTGGTGCAGATCTCCCGGTAGGCGCCGATCAGCTCGCGCAGGATCTCCGGGTCGAGCTGCTCGGACAGGCGGGTCGAGCCCACCAGGTCGCAGAACATCACCGTGAGCTGGCGGCGCTGGGGCTCGCTGGGGGCCAGTGCACAGCCACAGGAGCCACAGAAGTGGAACCCCTCGGGATTCTCGAAATGGCAGCTTGGGCACCGCATCCCGGCCATGCCGCTCTCCCTTCGGCCGCGCCGGATGCCGCTGCGGGGCACCCGCCCTCCGGCCCTGTTCTTGCTTGTTCGTCCCGGGCGCACCGCACCCCTCGGGGCTGCGGGTGGTCTCGCACTCAGGGGACGACGGTCTCCCCAAGCACTAAAGGAGTGCCGCGCCTTCCTGTCAACCCGTGGCGGCCGGCGCCGCGGGGGCGTCGAGCCGCGGCGGGACGTGGCCCTCGCCGACGGTAGGCTGCGCGTCGAAGGCGATGCTGATCCGGTGTTGCCCGGACTGGAAGGGCACCGTGCGGTGGTAGAAGAAGGACGGGAACAGCACGAGCGTGCCTGGCTCGGGGCGCAGCAGCCGCAGGTCCGGCTCCGCGCCGGCGAGCAGCGCCGGCAGCGGCCGGCCGAACTCGATCCAGCCGGCGCGGGACGGATCGTCCTCGCTCACGGCCGACGGCACGCGCACGTAGTACACGCCGCTCACCCAGCCGTCCGGGTGGGTGTGGGCGAGCTGGTGACCGCCGGAGTCCATCACCACCGCCCACGCCTGCAGCCGCCAATCCCGCGGGCGGAACGCCAGGTAGGGGTGGGACCCGTCGCGCGGGAGCCCGTCCAGGTACGCCCGTACCGCGGCGTCGAGCACCGCGCGCAGATCCTGCACCGGACCGTCGCCACGCTCGCGCAGCAGGTTGTCCGTGTGGCGGCCGTTGCGGGTGGCGTTCTGCCGCCGCTCGTACTCGAGCGTGGGGTGCGCGAGCACCTGGCGCTCCAGCGCCGCGTTGAACCCGTCCAGCCCGCCGTAGCCGGGTGGTGCCTCGATGGCGCGCACCGCGACCAACCGGTCCAGGTCGACGAGGCGCCGCGCGCCTTCCCGGTCGCCCGCGCGCAGCAGGGCGATGGACTGGAAGCTCATCGCAAGAAGGTCGCGGGGATTGAGCTCGAAGGCGCGCCGGCAGTGACCGAGGGCAGCCTCCACGTCGCCCGCCTCCAGCAGGTAGCCCGCGAGCAGGGTGTTGATCATCGGCGCGTCGGGCGTCTCGCGCAGCAGCTCCTGCATCAGCTCCACCGCGCCGGCGATATCACCGCGCTGCTTCAACAGTATGGCCAGGTTGTAGCGGGACATGACGTGGCCGGGCTCCAGCACCAGCGCGCGCCGGAAGTATTTCTCGGCCTCGTCGATCTCGCCGCGCGCCTGCAGCACGGCGCCCAGGTCGCACCAGGTGGCCGCGGCTCGGGGCTCGAGCTCGGTGGCCCGGCGAAGCGGCGCCAGGGCCTGTTCGGAGTGGCTCAGGGCGTAGTGCGCGCGGCCGAGGCTCGAATGGAACTGAGCGCTGCCGGGAAGGATGGCAATGGCGCGCTCGATGTACGGAATGGCCTGCTCCGGATGGCCGGCCTGCTGCAGCAGCACGCCCAGCAGGTGGTGCGCGTCGGCGTTGCGCGGCTGGCGCTGGATGATGGCCCGGTAGGCCATCTCCGCGTCGCGCAGGCGCTGCAGGCGGTGCAGCTCCACCGCCTCCTGCATCTGAGGGTCGAGGTTCGCGGATTGATTCATGTCAGTCCGGGCGGGCCGCCGGCGGCGCAGCATCCAGGCGCAGGATTATAGTGACTCGGGCGCATCGCGCGCGTCCCCGAGAGGCGGAGGCGGACCATGCAGATCCAGGATATCGCGGTGGGCGTGGATCATCGCGACGCCAGCCGCGTCGCGCTGGAGGTGGCCTGCGGGCTGGCCGCGCGCGTCGATGCGCACCTCACCGGGATCTACGTGGACCCGGTGCCCATGGCTCCGGAGCTGGTGGCCATGTCCACCGCGCCGGCGCTGCTGGAGACCATCGCCGGCGAGGAGGAGGCCCGGGCGGCGAAGGCGCGCGAGCGCTTCGAGGCGGCCGCCGCCGGGGCCGGGCTGCGGGCCGGGTTCCGGCAGGCCCGCGGCCCCATGTTCGTGGCGCTCAGCGCCCTCGCGCGCTGCTCCGACCTGCTGGTGCTCGCCCAGGAGGGCGACGGCGAATCCGGCCCGGTGCTGGGCGGCTTCGCCGATCACGCGGTGATGGCCTGCGGGCGACCGGTGCTGGTGGTGCCCTTCATCGGCGCCGCCGTGCCGGTGGACGGCACCGCCCTGGTGGCCTGGGACGGCGGCCGCGAGGCGGCGCGCGCGGCCGGCGACGCGCTTCCGCTGCTGGCCCTGGCGCGCCAGGTGGAGGTGGTGGTGGTCGAGCGCGGGGACGCTGAGCGGTCCGGTGAGCTCGCCGGCAGCGAGCTCTGCGAGCACCTGGCGCGGCACGGTCTCAGGCCCGAGGCGAAGACCATCCCGGGCGCGGGGTCGGACGCCGGCAACCTGCTCCTGTCCCACGCCGCCGACGTGGGCGCCAACCTGATCGTGATGGGCGCCTACGGCCACTCGCGCCTGCGCGAGACGGTGCTGGGCGGCATGACGCGGCACATGCTGCTGCACATGACCGTGCCGGTGCTGATGTCGCACTGACGCGACGGCCGGATGGCAGTGCCGGACCCGGCTGAAGCCGTGATGGATTGCGAAGGAAGGCATGGGTCGCTGCGCCCCGCCGTGAACCCATCCCTGGGGGCTGGAAGGCGGCGTCCCTGCCGCCTACGGGCACAACGACCCGCGCCTTCCGCCTCAGCCGGCGGTCCGTGATTCGCGACAGCGAATCAGGCTTTCGCTGGCGTTCAGCCTTCCATTGCCTCGTCCCACAGGTCGAGCATGGCGTCGCAGTGGTCCCGCCGGTCGGCGAGGATCAGGCGGATGGCGTCCGGGTCCTTCACCGTGGTCAGGTGCCCCTGCTTCGGGAAGATCTTGTCCTTCAACCGTGACACCCAGAATCGCAGCGCGCCGTAGCGCAGCATGTGCGGCCAGGCGGCGCGTTCGCCCGGCGTGAGCGCCCGCCCGGCGTGGTACGCGCGCAGCAGCGCCAGCGCCCGCGCCCGGTGCAGGCTCCCATCGGTGAGGGTGCACCACTGGTTCGCCGTGATGGCCAGGTCGTAGACGCGCAGATCGTTGCAGGCGTAGTAGAAGTCGATGACGCCGGTGATCTCGCCGTGGCGGAACAGCACGTTGTCGGGAAACAGGTCTGCGTGCACCACGCCGCGGGGCAGGGCGCTCCAGTCGAGGGCCTCGTGGTGGGCCAGCTCGTCGCGCAGCATCCGCGCGGTGTCCGCGTCGAGCCTGGGGTAGAGCAGCGCCGCGGTGCGCTGTCGCCAGGCCATGCCGCGGTGGTCGTCGCGATGCATCGGGAAGCCGTCGCCGGCCAGGTGCAGCCGCGCCAGCACGCCGCCCACCTTCGTGCAGTCCTCGCTCGTCGGCTCCTCGGTGCTCTCGCCCTCGAGGCGCTCCACCAGCGCCGCCGGGCGCCCGAGCAGGGTGTGGAGCCGGCAGCCGGCCCGGTCCGGCACGGGTCGGGCGCTGGGCACGCCGCGCTCGGCGAGCCAGCCCATCAGCTCGATGAAGTAGGGCACCTCGTCGGCCTCCCACTGCTCGACGAGGGTGAGGACGAACTCCCCGTGCTCCGTGGTGACGAAGTAGTTGGTGTTCTCGATGCCCTCGCTGACGCCCTTGAAGGTCATCAGCCGGCCGGCGTCGAAGCGCTTCAGGAACTGCTCGAGGGTGTGGCGGTCGACGCGGGTGAAGACGGACATGGATGGGTCGCGGGACGGCTGACGGTGGTCTCGTTCGCGGTGGCCCCGCCGCCGGGTCGCGGCGCGCGCGCGGCACGCGCTGCACCGCGCCGGCGCGTCACCAGGAGAAGATCACCCAGTTCGGGATCAGCAGGTCCGGTTCGAACCGCCCGCGGCGCTGGTCCAGGCGCCCGTCGCCGTCGGTGTCGTAAAGGTAGTAGGCGGGCAGGTCCCCGTCCGGCTGCACCTTGATGGCGCGCAGGCGGCCGTTCACCCGGTACTCGGTCACGGTGGCCTGATCGCGGCGCACGATGCGAACGTCCGGCTCCAGGACCTCGCCACTCTGCACGCGTTCCGGGATCGGGGGCGGCTCCGGTGCCGGCTGCAGATCGGGCGGCTGCGTCTGCGCGTGGGCGGCGGGCGCGGCGCAGGCGAGCAGGATGGCGGCGGCTCGTGAACGGGTGCGCAAGGGCGGCGGGCGAACGTTGACGGGATGGGTGTCCGGAGAGATGGCTCAGAGCTGCAGCAGGACCTCCCGCTCTTCGGCGGAGGGGTCGAAGCCGCGGCCTTCATAGTGCGAAAAGATAGCATCCACGACCTGTTCCGGTTTGTCCAGGATCAGGACCAGGTCCAGGTCCTCCGGCGCGATGGTGCCGTGCGCCACCAGGGTGCCGCGAAACCACTCGATGAGCCCGCTCCAGAACCCGGCGCCCACGAGGATGATCGGAATGCGCCGCGTCTTGCCGGTCTGCACCAGGGTCAGGATCTCGGCCAGCTCGTCCACGGTGCCGAAGCCGCCCGGCAGCACCACGTACGCGGACGCGTGTTTCACGAACATGACCTTGCGACTGAAGAAGTGGCGGAAGGTGAGGGACACGTCCTGGTAGGGGTTGGCAGCCTGCTCCTGGGGCAGCGAGATGTTGAGCCCGATGCTCGGGCTCTTGCCCGCGAAGGCGCCGCGGTTGCCCGCCTCCATGACGCCGGGCCCGCCACCGGTGACCACCGAGAACCCGGCGTCGGAGAGCTGGCGGCCGATCTCCTGGGCAAGCCGGTACCAGGGGCTCTCGGGCGGTATGCGGGCCGATCCGAACAAGCTCACCGACGGGCTGATGGACGACAGGCGCTCGAAGCCTTCCACGAACTCCGCCATGATCTGGAAGATCTTCCACGACTCCCGGGTCAGCGCGATCTCGTCCATGGGGCGTGCGGGCGGTCGCTGGGAGCGTGGGCCCGGGTCCGACATGTGTAGTCTCCGTGGTGGCCGCCCGGCGGGCGTGACAGGTGGCTGCGGTGCAGGCACATTCTACGCGGCGCGACCCGCGCGCGGCGTGGCGGCGCGATGCCGCAAACGCACGGCCGCGCGATGCGAGAGACCATGAACGATTCGGCGAAGACACTGCTTCTGGTGGACGGGTCCTCGTACCTGTACCGGGCCTTCCACGCCATGCCGGCGCTGACCAACTCCAAGGGCACACCTACGGGGGCCGCCTACGGCATCACCAACATGCTCAAGCGCATCCTCGCCGAGCGCGCGCCGGACTACATGGCGGTGGTGTTCGACGCGAAGGGCAAGACCTTCCGCGACGAGTGGTATCCCGAGTACAAGGCCACGCGCCAGCCCATGCCCGACGAGCTGGGGGTTCAGGTGGGCCCCATCCACCAGCTGGTCGAGGCACTGGGCATCCCGCTGCTGGAGGTGGCGGGGGTGGAGGCCGACGACGTCATCGGGACCCTCGCCCGGGCGGCGGCCCAGCGCGGCATCCACACGGTGATGTCCACCAGCGACAAGGACATGGCACAGCTCGTGGACGATCACGTGACCATGGTCAACACCATGGACGGCGGCACCCTGGACCCGGACGGCGTCGAGTCGAAGTTCGGCGTGCGTCCGGAGCGCATCGTGGACTACCTGACCCTCATCGGGGACACCTCGGACAACGTGCCCGGTGTGCCCAAGGTGGGACCGAAGACCGCGGCGAAATGGCTGGCGGAGCACGGCAGCCTGGACGGCATCATCGCGAACGCGGACGCCATCAAGGGCAAGGCCGGCGAGAACCTGCGCGACAGCCTGGACCAGCTCCCGCTGTCGCGGCGGCTGGTCACCATCCGCTGCGATCTGGACCTGGACGTGTCGCCGGAGGATCTGGTGCCGCGGGCACCGGACCTCGAGCGCCTGCGCGAGCTGTACAGCGAGCTCGAGTTCAAGACCTGGCTCGCCGAGATCCTGGAAGGCGAGGACGCGGCGCCGAGCGCGCCGGCGGGGGAGGCCCGCTACGAGGCGGTGCTGGACGCGGCGACGCTGGACCGGTGGATCGAGCGCCTCCAGGGCGCCGATCTGTTCGCCTTCGACACCGAGACCACGTCCCTCAACTACATGCGGGCCGAGATCGTGGGCGTGTCCTTCGCGGTGACGCCTGGCCACGCGGCCTACGTGCCGCTCGCGCACCGCTACGCCGGGGCGCCGGAGCAGCTCGACCGGGGCGCGGTGCTCGCTCGGCTGAAGCCCCTGCTCGAGGATCCGGCGCGGGCCAAGGTGGGGCAGAACCTCAAGTATGACATGAGCGTGCTCGCGCGCGCAGGCGTGCGCCTCGAGGGAGTGCGCTTCGACACGATGCTCGAGTCCTACGTGCTGGACAGCACCGCGACGCGCCACGACATGGACTCGCTCGCGCTCAAGTACCTGGCCCACCGGACCATCCACTACGAGGATGTCGCCGGCAAGGGCAAGAGCCAGATCGGCTTCGACGAGGTGGCGATCGAGCAGGCGGCGCCGTACGCTGCGGAGGACGCGGACGTGACGCTGCGCCTGCACCGGGTGCTGTGGCCGAAGCTCGAGCGTGAGGGCGCGCTGGCGCGCCTGTTTCGCGAGATCGAGATGCCGCTGGTGCCGGTGCTCTCGGCCATGGAGCGCGCCGGGGTGAAGGTGGACGCGCGGCTTCTGGCGCAGCAGAGCGCCGAGATCGCCGATCGCCTGGTCGAGGTGGAGGAGGCCGCGTACCGGGAGGCGGGCCGACCGTTCAACCTGGGTTCGCCGAAGCAGCTGCAGGAGATCCTGTTCGACGAGCTCGAGCTGCCGGTGATTGCGAAGACGCCCAAGGGCCAGCCGTCCACCGCCGAGACGGTGCTGCAGGAGCTGGCGCTGGATCATGCCCTGCCGCACCTGATCCTCGAGCACCGCGCGCTGGCGAAGCTGCGCTCCACCTATCTGGATGCGCTGCCCGCGTGCATCGACCCCCAGACCGGCCGGGTGCACACCAGCTACCACCAGGCAGTGGCCTCCACCGGGCGGCTGTCGTCCAGCGATCCGAACCTGCAGAACATCCCGGTGCGCCGCCCCGAGGGCCGGCGCATCCGCCAGGCCTTCGTGGCCGAGGACGGCTACCGGCTGCTGGCGGCAGACTACTCCCAGATCGAGCTGCGCATCATGGCGCACCTGTCCGGTGACGAGGGCCTGCTGGCGGCCTTCGAGGGTGGCGAGGATGTGCACCGCGCCACCGCCGCGGAGGTGTTCGGCGTCGCGCCCGCGGACGTCACGCCGGACCAGCGGCGCAACGCCAAGGCCATCAACTTCGGGCTCATCTACGGCATGTCCGCGTTCGGCCTCGGGCGCCAGCTCGGCATCGCGCGCAACGAGGCCCAGGCCTACGTGGACCTTTACTTCGCGCGCTACCCTGGCGTGAAGGCGTACATGGACCGCACCCGGGAGCAGGCCCACGACACGGGCTACGTGGAGACGGTATACGGTCGCCGTCTGTACCTGCCCGAGATCAACTCCCGCAACGCGCAGCGCCGTCAGTACGCCGAGCGCACCGCCATCAACGCGCCCATGCAGGGCACCGCAGCGGACATCATCAAGCGCGCCATGCTCGCGGTGCACGACTGGCTCGACACGTCGTCGGCCGACGCGCGCATGATCATGCAGGTGCACGACGAGCTGGTGCTCGAGGTGGCGGTCGGGGCGCTGGACGAGGTGCGCGAGCGCATCGTCGCCCTGATGGCCGGGGCCGCGGATCTCGCCGTGCCCCTGGTGGTGGAGGCAGGTGCCGGCCCGAACTGGGACGAGGCGCACTGAATTCGCCCTCCGTGGCCCCTTCGCCAGGGCCCGCCTGTGCTAGTATTTTCGAACACCGGTAGAACCCTTCCCGCCTCCCGGCGACCCGACCCTCCTCGAAATGCTGCTCATTCCCGCCATCGACATCCAGGGCGGCCGTTGTGTGCGCCTTCGCCAGGGGCGCATGGACGACGCCACGGTGTTCTCGGAGGACCCGGTCGCCATGGCCGAGCGCTGGGCCGAGGCGGGCGCCCGGCGCCTGCACGTGGTCGACCTGGACGGCGCCAGCGAGGGTCGGCCGGTGAACCTGGAGGTGATCCGCGGCATCGTGGACGCAGTCTCCGAGCTGCCGGTGCAGGTGGGCGGAGGCATCCGCGACGAGGAGGCCATCGAGGAGTACGTGGGCATGGGCGTGCGCTACGTGATCCTCGGCAGCAAGGCGGCTGCCGCGCCCCACTTCATCGCCGACGTGTGCGTGGAGTTCCCGGGCCACATCATCGTCGGCATCGACGGCCGGGACGGCAAAGTAGCCACCGACGGCTGGTCGAAGCTGTCGCAGCACGACGTGCTGGATCTCGCGCAGCATTTCGAGCGCGACGGCGTGGACGCCATCATCTTCACCGACATCGGGCGCGACGGGATGATGTCCGGCGTGAACGTGGATGCCACGGTGGAGCTCGCGCGCGCGGTGAGCATTCCCATCATCGCCTCCGGGGGCGTGCGCTCGCTGGAGGACGTGCGCGCCATCTGCGCGGTGGCGGACGAGGGCATCATGGGTGCGATTACCGGGCGCGCCATCTACGAGGGCACCCTGGACTTCGCCGAGGGCCAGCGCCTCGCCGACGAGCTGTCGGGGAAAACCGACCCGTGAGCGGCACCTGATGGCCCTGGCAAAGCGCGTCATCCCCTGCCTGGACGTGGACGCGGGGAGGGTGGTGAAAGGCGTGCGCTTCGTGGACATCCGCGATGCCGGGGATCCGGTGGAGGTGGCGCGCCGCTACGACGAGCAGGGCGCCGACGAGATCACCTTCCTGGACATCACCGCGT
The DNA here is from genome assembly GCA_041593595.1 of Gammaproteobacteria bacterium. Lineage (GTDB taxonomy): Bacteria > Pseudomonadota > Gammaproteobacteria > HK1 > HK1 > JBFHNV01. Next base: position 5,743 of record JBFHNV010000065.1, on the reverse strand, counting down.
CGTCCGAGGGCCGCGACACGATGGTGAACGTGGTGGAGGCGGTGGCGGGACAGGTCTTCATCCCGCTCACGGTGGGTGGCGGCATCCGCTCGGTGGACGACATGCGCCGGCTGCTCAACGCCGGCGCCGACAAGGTGTCGGTGAACACTGCTGCGGTGCACAATCCGGAGCTGGTGGCGCAGGCCGCGCAGCGCTTCGGCAGCCAGTGCATCGTGGTGGCCATCGACGCGAAGCGCTCGCGGGCTCCGGACGACCCGTCGGGCCCCGCCTGGGAGGTGTATACCCACGGCGGACGCACCCCCACCGGGCACGACGCGGTGGCCTGGGCGCGCCGCGTGGTGGCGCTGGGCGCGGGCGAGATCCTGCTCACCAGCATGGACCGCGACGGCACCCGCAGCGGCTTCGACCTGGCCCTGACCCGGGCGGTGGCGGACGCGGTGCCGGTGCCGGTGATCGCCTCCGGCGGGGTCGGCAGCCTCGAGGATCTGGCCGACGGCGTGGAGCACGGCCACGCCCAGGCGGTTCTCGCCGCCAGCATCTTCCATTTCGGGGAGCACACCGTGGCGCAGGCCAAGCGTTGCATGGCGGCCCGGGGCATCGAGGTGCGGTTGTGAGCCCGCACGGGGCCCGGCCGCTGCCACGGGACCGAGGTTCTTAATCCCGCACACATGACCTACACTTAGCCCGCCTCGCCTGAGGCTGCCTCGCGGGCGGCCGCGAGGCGGTCCCCGGGAATATTCGGATCAGAGAGAGATTTGTGGAACTCGTCTTCGAGATCTCGGGCGACCAGATCGACGGCGCGCGCGACTACCAGGAAGACGCTTTCCTGGTGACCTTCCTCGACGACGAGGGCGGCGGCGACGGCAAGTCCTCCGCCCTCGTCATCATGGCCGACGGCATGGGTGGTCATGCCGCCGGCAACATCGCCAGCAACCTCGTCGTCTCCACCTTCAACAAGACCTTCACCGGCGGGTTCGGCAAGGATTCGCCGCCCGAGCTGCTGCGCGTGGCCCTGGCCAAGGCCAACGGCGCCCTCGCCGAATCCATTCGCGAGACGCCGGCCCTGGACGGCATGGGCTGCACCATGGTCACCGCCGTGTTCTGCAAGGGCAAGGTGTACTGGGTGAGCGTGGGTGACAGCCACCTGTATGTCATCCGCGACCGCGAGCTGATCAAGAAGAACGAGGACCATTCCTACGGCGGCTACCTGGATCGGATGCGCAAGGAAGGCGTGGACGTGGAGGCCGAGGCGGGGCTGTCGCGCAACATGCTGATGAGCGCCATGACCGGTGACGAGATCGCCGAGGTGGACTGCCCGGACGAAGGGCTGCAGCTGCTGCCCGGCGATCGCGTCATCGTGTGCAGCGATGGTCTCGACACCCTGAGTCCGGGCGTCGTCATCCAGACCTCCGCCTGGTCGCCCACCGCGAAGGAGTGCGTCGCGGCGCTGCTCAAGGCGGTCGAGGACGCCAGCAAGCCGCGCCAGGACAACACCACCGTGGTGGTGGTGGACGTGCTGGAACGCGCCGCCGCCGCCGAGCCGGCGGCGGCGGCCGAAGCCCCCAAGAAGGCCGGTGGCGACACCCAGGAGATGACCGCGGACGAGATCCAGGAGGCCATCTCGCCGCAGCTCGACGAAGGGAAGAAGGGGGGCAAGGGCGCTGTCGTCGCCATCGCCGCGGTCATCCTGCTGGCGGTGCTGGGCGCCGGCGGGTACTTCTTCCTGGTGGGCGGTGAGCCGGCGCCTGCGCCGCCCGAGCAGGCTCAGGCCACGCAGCCCGTGCCCGCGCCGCAGCCGGCCCCGGCGCCGGTACCGGAGCAGGCCGCGGCGCCGGAGCAGCCGGCGGCGCCGCAGCCGCCGCTGGTGATCGAGCAGCCCGCGGCGCCGGAGCAGCCGGCGGCGCCACAGCCATCGCTGGTGATCGAGCAGCCCGCGGTGTCGCAACGGCCCCCGGCGCCGGAGCAGCGGATCTTCCGCGACCCGCTCGCCAGCGGTGGCGAGGGGCCGGAGATGGTCATGCTGCCCGGCGGCACCTTCATGATGGGCGCCAAGGCGTTCGCCGGCGACGCCGACGAGCTCCCGCGCCACGAGCGGACGATCGCGCCCTTCGCCATTAGCCGCTACGAGGTCACCATCGCGGAGTACCGGCGCTTCGCGCAGGCCACCGGACGCAAGATGCCCGACCTCTCCGGGCTGGATGCGGACACCATCCCCATGATCCTGGTGAGCTGGGACGATGCCAACGACTACGCCCTGTGGCTGTCCAAGGAGACGGGGCACAGGTACCGGCTGCCGTCGGAGGCGCAGTGGGAATATGCCGCTCGCGCCGGCACCGATACGCTTTACTGGTGGGGGTTCGAGGTGGGCGAGGAGAATGCCCATTGCTTCGACTGCAAGACCGGCCTCAATCCGCGCCAACCGACGAAGATCGGGCGCTTCGCGCCGAATCCCTTCGGCCTGTACGACACCTCCGGCAACGTCATGGAGTGGACACGCGACTGCTATCACGCCAACTACAACGGTGCACCCGATGATGGCAGCGCCTGGGAGGGTGGCGACTGCAACGTGCGCGTGGTGCGCGGCGGCGGGTACGCCAACACGGGCAAGTCCCTGCGCAACGCCGCGCGCGCCAAACGCCCTGCCAATCAGGGCAACGACGAGATCGGGATCCGCCTGGTCCGCGACCCCTGATCGCGGCGGCGCGCGATCCGATTGCCGGTGCCTTCCCTGCCCGTGTGGCGGTGCCTGATGCGCGGTGCGCGAGCGTGGGCCGTGCTGGCGGCGGCGCTGCTGGCGGGCTGCGGCACCGAGGCCATCGTGGTGTCCGAGGCCGCCGTCACCGACCGGCCCGAGGCGCAGGTGACGGGCTTCACCGCCAGCGAGGAACCGAAGCTCGTGTTCTTCCCGGAGGACGAGAAGGTGGTCCTCAAGCTCCTGTTCGAGTTCAACTATCGCGCCGTGTACGAGTGGTACAAGGTGGAGTGGATCGCGCCTTCGGGTGAGCCCTACAAGGTGGTTTCCCTGCGCACCGACTTCGGCAGTCACCGCGTGCTCACGGCGGACCTGGGCATTCGCGGCAAGATGGCGTCACGCATGCCTGGCGTCTGGCAGGCGCGGATCTGGCTGCTGGGGCGCGAGGGGGCACCCGACCGGCTGCTCGTCTCGCGGCTGTTCCGGATCGCCGAGCCGACGCCGCAGATGCTGGTGGCCGGGCTGACCCCGGTGGATCCACCGCCCGCAGCAGCCGAGCGCCCGCTGGCGGGAGCCGCGTCCGGCAGCGCGCCGGCGCCCGAGCCGGCCGCGGCGCCGCAATCGGACGAGGACCGGGTGCTGCCACCGCTGGCCCTGGGGGCGGCGGTGCCCGCTGCGGGGGTACCCGCGGTCGAAGGGGTGCCGCCGCCCGCTGCGGGGGTACCCGCGCCCGGCGCGCCCACTTCCTCGGCCGAAGGGGTGTCGCCGCCGGCTGCGCAGCACGGTGTGGTCTCCGTCACCATGACCGCGACCCGGGGCGCGGAAGAGCCCGACCGGGCCGCACGGTCCAGCGGCGGGCAGTACGCGTTGTGCCCGCCCCTGTGGTACCCACCGACCCCCGGTTGCGTCGAGCAGGCGCCACAGGAGTAGCGGGTGAAGGTGCGCACCGCGGGGGAGCGGGACGCCACAACGCTGCTGGCCTTGCGCCTCGCCCTGTGGCCGCAGCGGGAGGTGGCGGAGCACGAGCGTGCGATACAGGCCCGGGCCGCGGGGCGGGCGCGCCACGAGACCCTGGTCGCGGAGGACGCGGCGGGCCAGGTGGTGGGGTTCGCGGAGCTGACATTCGAGCCGGCCGGGCCGGAGCGGCCCGCCCAGGTGCGCCTGGACGCGCTGAACGTGGCACCGCCGGCGCGCCGCCAGGGCGTCGCGCGGGAGCTGATGCGGGCGGCGGAGCGCTGGGCACACGGCCGTGGCGCGGCCCGTATCGCCTGCGATCTGGACCCGGACGACGAGCGTCGGCGCGAGGCCCTGGGGTGGCTGGGCTTCGGCGATCCACGCCCGCGCCTCACCCTGAGCCGGACGGTGAACGCGCCGCTGGAGCTGCCACGCGAGCCCGCCGGCGCGCCGGCGGAGGAGCCGCCGATCGTCATGCGTCCGGCACGCAGCCCGGCGCTGCTGGTGCTCAACCTGGCGCTGCTCGCCGCGGCCGTGGCCAGCTTCGCCTTCACGGACATCTATGCCCGGGACGTGGTGCGCGGCGTGTTGCTGCCGCTGCTGGACGTGGCCTTCGTCGTCTACTTCCTGTTCCTGTTCGTGGTGCTGCGTTACCGCCGCCGGGTGGACGCGGCGTCCCGGGCGGACCGGTTGTTCCGCGGTGACGGTTGAGCGCCGCGCCGCCGATCAGCATCCTGATGCCGGTGCGCGACGCCGCCGCGCACCTGGACGAGTGCCTGGACAGCATCGCCGCGCAGACGCTGGTCGACTACGAGCTGCTGGTGGTGGACGACGGCTCCCGCGATGCAGGCCCCGCGCGGGTGGCGTCCCGCGGTCGGCGCGATCCCCGCGTGCGGTTGCTGCGCCGCCCGGGTGATGGGCTGGTGTCGGCGCTCAACCACGGCCTCGCGGTGGCGCGGGCGCCGCTGGTGGCGCGCATGGACGGCGACGACCGCATGCATCCCCGGCGCCTGGAGCTTCAGGCGCGGGCCCTTCAGTCGCATCCGGACTGGGCGCTGGTGGCGAGCCGGGTGCGCGCCTTTCCGCAATGCGCGTCCGGAGCCGGCACCCGCGAGTACCTGCGCTGGCAGAACGCCTGCACCGATCCGGATCAGGTGGCGCGCCAGATCTACGTGGAGTCGCCCTTCACCCATCCGTCGGTGATGTTCCGGCGCGACGTGGTGCGCGGCCTGGGCGGCTACCGGGACGGGCCGTTCCCCGAGGACTACGATCTCTGGCTGCGGCTGCATGCCGCCGGCTGCGTCATGGGCAAGCTGCCGGAGACACTGCTCGAATGGCGCCAGCACCCGGGCAGTCTGTCCCGCACCGATCCGCGCTACTCCCGCGACGCCTTCGACACGCTGCGCGCGTGGTACCTGTGCCGGGACCCTCGCCTGGACCCGGGCCGCCCGCTGGTGGTGTGGGGCGCCGGCAGGCGCACCCGCCTGCGCCTGCGGGCGCTGCAGCGCGCAGGGCGGCACCCGTGGGCCTTCATCGACATCGATCCGCGCAAGATCGGCAACCGGGTGGGCAGCGTGACGGTGCACCCACCCGGGTGGCTCGCGCTGCAGGCGCCGCGCCCCTTCGTCCTGGGCTACGTGGCCAGCCACGGCGCCCGCGAGGCCATTGCGGACGCGCTGGAGGGGATGGGGTACCGGGAAGGAGACGATTACCTGATGGTGGGGTAGCGCGGCGGCTGCTTCGTGCCCATGAGCGGCGGGCTCGATCAGGTCGCGGTGACAGGCGGGTCACGGCGGATCGCGCGGGCGCAGCGGGTGCGGCCTGCCGCGACACGCTGTGAATACATCCATGTACGCTCGACGGCGGCGTCCCTGCCGCCGACGGTCGCGTCAGGCCACACCCGCTTCGCCCGGGTCGGGCACGCGCGAGGCCGGAAGCGCGTGGTCGCGGGATCAATAGGCAATTGCATGGCGCGGGGTCGCGATCGCGAACCTCGCGATCACGTCCGGGGTGCGAAGCGGCTGACGGCGGACGCGACCGTGCGCGCCAGGGACGGCGCGCTCGAGCCCACACGGATGTGTTCACGGCGTGTCGCGT
>JBFHNV010000064.1:0-26735 GCA_041593595.1 Gammaproteobacteria bacterium | reverse complement strand
GAACGAGGTGGAGCTCACGTCGCTCGGGTCGCGCGGGCTGCGCCGCGCGCGGCGGCGCATGGGCATGATCTTCCAGGAATACGCCCTGGTGGAGCGGCTGAGCGTGATGGAGAACACACTCTCCGGGCGGCTCGGCTACGTGGGCTTCTGGCGGAGCTGGATGCGCCGCTTCCCCCAGGCGGACGTCACCGAGGCCTTCCGCCTCCTCGAGCGGGTCGGGCTCGACCACATGGTGGACAAGCGTGCCGACGAGCTTTCGGGCGGGCAGCGCCAGCGCGTCGGGATCGCGCGGGCACTGATCCAGAACCCGGACCTGCTGCTGGTGGACGAGCCAACCGCGAGCCTGGACCCGAAGACCTCGCGTCAGATCATGCGCCTGATCACCGAGCTGTGCCGGGAGCGCGGCCTCGCCGCCATCATCAACATCCACGACGTGCTGCTGGCGCAGATGTTCGCCCGGCGCGTGGTGGGGCTGCGTGCCGGCGAGATCGTCTACGACGGTGAGCCGGACGGGCTGGACGCGGAGACCCTGACGGAGATCTACGGCGAGGAGGACTGGTCCGCCACCATCCGCAAGGCCGACGACGAGGGCGCACCGGAAGACGAGACACCCGCGCACCATGGCCCGCACGCCATCGCGCCGCGGGACGTGGCGAGCGGCCTGTGATCGTCCGCCGGCGGCGGCGTCCCGCCCGGAATGCGGAGACAGCCCGGTGAGCGCCACGCTGCGCACCTGGCACAAGCCGCCGTTCATCCGCAACGCCCGGCTGCGCTGGGCGCTGTGGCTGGTGGCGGGCATCTACATCGCCTTCGGACTCGGCACCCTGGAGGTCAACTGGGGCCGCGTCATCGACGGTGTCCCCCGCGGGCACCGATTCCTGGCCGCCTTCTTCCCCCCGGACTTCGCCGCGCGCTGGGACGCCATCGCCTCGGGGCTTGCCGAGAGCGTGTGGATGACGGTCACCTCCACGGTGGTGGGCGTGGCGCTGTCCATCCCCATCGGCCTCGGCGCCGCGCGCAACCTCGCGCCGCTTCCCGTCTACCTCGCCTGCCGGTCGGTGGTGGCCCTGTCGCGCACCTTCCCGGAGATCATCCTCGCCATCTTCTTCGTCAAGATCTTCGGATTCGGCCCGTTTGCCGGATTCCTGGCCCTCTCGCTCGCCACCATCGGCTTCTACGCCAAGCTGCTGGCGGAGGACATCGAGGACATGGACCCGGCCCAGGCCGAGGCGGTGCGCGCCACCGGCGCGAGCTGGTTCCAGTGGCTCAACTACGCCGTGCAGCCCCAGGTGATGCCACGCATGGTGGGGCTCTCCATGTACCGGCTCGACATCAATTTCCGCGAATCCGCCGTGGTAGGCATCGTCGGCGGGGGCGGCATCGGCGCGACGCTCAACACGGCCTTCGACCGCTACGAGTTCGAGACCGCGGCCGCCATCCTCCTGCTCATCATCGGCATCGTCATGGTGCTGGAGTACGCCTCCAGCATCATCCGCGCGAAGGTGCAGTAGTGCCGGTGCTCGAGCGGCAGGGCGAGCGGGCGTGGCGGCGGCACGAGCGCATCCGGCAGCTTGCCGGCTGGGCCGGCTGGCTCATCGGCACCGCCATCTTCGTCTACTGCTGGCAGCTTCTCTCCGGCAAGACCATCTGGGCCTTCGTGTCCGACGCGCACAGCCAGGCCGCCGACCTGGCGGTTCGCATGGTGCCGCCCCGCTGGTCGTACATGGAAGGGCTCTGGCGCCCCCTGTGGGACACCATCAACATCGCCACCCTGGGCACCCTGATGGCGCTGGTGATCGCCGTGCCGGTGGCGTTCTGCGCGGCGCGCAACACCACGCCCAGCGTGCTGCTGGTGCGCCCCGTGGCGTTGTTCGTCATCGTCTCCTCGCGCTCCATCAATTCCCTCATCTGGGCGTTGATGCTGGTGACGATCATCGGACCGGGCGTGCTCGCTGGCGTGCTCGCAATCGGTTTCCGCTCCATCGGCTTCTGCGCGAAGCTCCTCTACGAGGCCATCGAGGAGATCGATCCGTCCCAGGTGGAGGCCGTCTCCGCCACCGGCGCCAGCGGCCCCCAGGTGCTCACCTATGGCATCGTGCCGCAGATCATGCCGGCCTTCGCGGGTATCGCCGTGTTCCGCTGGGACATCAACATCCGCGAATCCACGGTGCTGGGTCTGGTGGGCGCCGGCGGCATCGGCGTGCAGCTCAACGCGAGCCTCGCCAGCGTCGCCTGGACCCAGGTCTCGTTGATCCTGCTCGCCATCCTCGGCACGGTGATCGTCAGCGAGTGGGTCTCGGCGAAGGTGCGCCACGCGATCATCTGAGCCGGCGGATGGCGAGGCTTGACGCCGGGAGGATCACCGCGCAGACGCGGCGGACGCATAGCAAGGCATAGGGGACTCGCCCTGGGCGTGACGCGTTTCGGCGCGCCTGCGGTGAAACCGGACGCCTGGGAATGGACCACAGCGGCACCGAGAACACAGAGGGTTCCCCCTGGGTGTTTTCTCCGTGATCTCCGTGTCTCTGTAGCTGGCTCGAGAGCAGGCGCTGCCACGGAGTCCGGCCTGTCTGGACCGCGGGAAGCACTCCGGCGGCGGCGCTCCGAACCGCTTCCCCTCTGCTCCCTCCGCATTCTCCGCGTCTGTGCGGATCGAGCACCCCGCCCGGGTACTCGATCCCCCCCGCATCAGGGGCGCCACTCGGCGAACGACTCCCGGTACATCCTGGCCTTCTCCTGGTAGCTGCGGGCGATGCGGCGGATGCCCGCCACCTGCTCTTCGGTCAGGGTGCGCACGACGCGGCCCGGAGAGCCCAGCACCAGGGAGCGCGGCGGGATCTCCTTGCCCTCGGCGATGAGGCTGTTGGCACCCACGATGGCATCCTCGCCGATGACGGCATGGTTGAGGACCACGGCGTTGATGCCGATGAGCGCACCGTCGTGGACGGTGCAGCCGTGCAGCATCACCTGGTGCGCCACGCTCACGTTGGCACCGAGCTTCAGCGGCACCCCCGGGTCCACGTGCAGGACACAGGCGTCCTGGATGTTCGTGCCGTCGCCGATGGTGATGGTGTCGTTGTCGGCCCGCACCACCGACTTGAACCAGACGCTGACGTTCCTGCCCACCGTCACCGCGCCGATGACGGCGGCGTCTGGCGCGATCCAGTAGTCGCCGAGGAAGGTCGGTCGTCGCTCGCCCACGGTGTAGATCACTGGAGTCTCTCCTGTATGCCCGCGCGGCGGGCGGTGCGCTGCATCGATTGGGCGGCGCGCGCGGCGCTCACTGCTCGCCCGCCCGGTAGTCCACGCCCGCGCCCCTGCTGCAGAGGGTCCTCGCGACCCGCGCCGGACCGGCCTTTTCCGAACACGGATGCGCGCCCACGCGCGATGCCACGGCGGCGATGCGCGCCGCGAAGCGATCGCCGTGGCGGTGATCGGTGAGCTCCAGGCTGTCCAGGTTGACGACGAGTCCGCTCATGGTCGTTCCCTGCGTGATGCGGCCATAGAATACGCGATGCCGCGGCGGCAACCGGGACCACGGACGAGCATGCACTCGATGAACAGCCAGGACCTCCTCCGCGAAGCCTTCGCGATGCACCAGCGCGGGCGGGTGCGCGACGCGCTGGAGGGCTACCGCAGGGTGCTGGCGTCGGAGCCCGACAACCCCGGCGCGCTCAATCTCGCCGGCGCGGCCCACGCGGCGCTGGGCGACGTGGGCGAGGCGGCGGCGGCGCTGGAGCGCTGCGTGCGCGTCGCGCCGGATTTCCCGGACGCCCACGCGAACCTGGGACTTGCCTATCGGGCGCTGGGTCGGCACGAGGACGCGCTCGCGGCGCAGCGTCGCGCCCTGGCACTGGTGCCGGGCGACCCGGAGACGCTGAACGCGGTCGGCGTGACCCTGCGCCGCCTCGGTCGCTACCGCCAGGCGGTGGCGGCGTACCGGGAGGCCATCGCCGCCGCGCCCGGCTACGGCGAGGCCCGCGCCAACCTGGGCAACGTGCTGCAGGACCTGGATCGCATGGAGGAGGCGGCGGACAGCTACCGGGAGGCCATCGCCCTGGGCGTCACCGCCCCCAGCGTGCACCGGGGCCTCGGCAACGCCCTGCAGCGCCTGCACCGCCTGGACGAGGCCATCGCCGCGTACCGGGCGGCACTCCACGCGGATCCGGACTACGTGGCGGCGCTCACCGATCTGGGCGGTGCCCTCGTGGAATGCGGACGCGGCGCCGAGGGTGCCGAGGCGCTGCGCCGGGCCGCCGGGCTGTCGCCGCGCGATGCCCTGGTGCATTCCAACCTGGGCATGGCGCTGCACGAGATCGGGGATCTCGCCGGCGCCCTGGCGGCCTTCGATCAGGCGCTGGCGCTGGACCCGGGCAACACCCATGCCCTGGCCTACCAGACCATCGCCCTGCACGAGGCCGGGGAGCGGGACCGCTGGCGCTGGCTGACGGGCCTGGATCGCCTGGTGCGCGAGATGGCGCCGCCGGCGCCCCCCGCGTACGCCAGCGTGGCGGCCATGAACGACGCGCTGGCGCGCTACGCCGAGGCGCACCCGTCGGTGTGGCAGGGCCGCCGGCGCGGCATCTCCAGCGAGCTGTTCCTGGACGGGGAAGGGCCGCCGCTGGCGCTGTGCGACAGCCTGCGCGCGGCGGTGGACCGCTACATCGCCGAGCTTCCCGACGAGCCGGAGCATCCCTTCGTGGCGCGGCGTCCGCACCGCTACGTCCTCTCGGGCTGGTGCAACCTGCTGGACGAGGGCGCCGCCGCCCACGTGCATCCGGCGGCGTGGCTCTCCGGCGTGTACTACGTGCGCACCGAGGGCGTGGTGGGCGACGGGGTGGAGGATCTGGCGGGCTGCCTGCAGGTGGGGGCGCCGGACGAGGATCACTACCGTACCGACGACTATCCCGTGCGCGTGTTCCGCCCCCGGGAGGGGCACATGGTCGTGTTCCCCTCCTACGTGTGGCACCGCATCCTGCCGTTCAGGGACCGGGGGATCCGCATCAGCTACGCCTTCGACGTGGTGCCGGCCGGCTGACCGTGGCGGGCCGGCACCGGCGTGCCGCCGGCGGCTCGCCCGGCGGCGTCGAGCCGCTACAATCGCGCCGGTTCCACACACCCGCAGGAGAAGCGCCATGGCGCGATGGGCCCGATACCGGCACGACGGCGCGGTGCGCTTCGGCACCCTGGACGACGCCGGCACCATCCGCGAGCACGAAGGGGACCTGTTCCGCGACCCGCGCCCGACGGCGCGCAGCGTCGCGCTGGAGGACGTGGAGCTTCTGACGCCGGTGGTGCCGAGCAAGATGGTGGCCCTGTGGAACAACTTCCACGGGCTGATCGAGAAGACCGGGGCGGCGGTGCCGCCGGAGCCCCTCTACTTCTTCAAGGCCAACAGCTCCTTCCACCCCGCCGGCAAGCCCATCCGCCGGCCGCAGGCGTACTCCGGGCGCATCATCTTCGAGGGCGAGCTCGGGCTGGTCATCGGGCGCGAATGTCGGGACGTGGAGCCGGCGCAGGCCATGGACCACCTGTTCGGCGTCACCTGCGTCAACGACGTGACCGCCATCGAGATCCTGGGTCGCCAGGAGGGCGTGCAACAGTGGACCCGCTGCAAGGCCGCCGACACCTTCGGGGTCATGGGCCCGGTGGTGGCCACGGGCCTCGACCCGGACTCGCTCACCGTGCGCGCGGTGCTGAACGGCCAGGAGCGCCAGAACTACCCGCTCACCGACATGGTGTTCCCGGCGGCGGAGCTGATCAGCGCGATCTCCAGGGACATGACGCTGCTGCCGGGCGACGTGATCTCCTGCGGCACCAACGTGGGCGTGGGGGCGTTGCGCGACGGCGACGTCATCGAGATCTGCATCGACGGCGTGGGCACACTCGGCAACACTTTTCAGGATTGATCGCGGCGCTCGCGTTTTGCAGCGCAACATAGTATCGTTCCGGAGCCAGCGCTGAACATCGGTCCGCGCGCCGGCCCTCGCGGCATATCCACTCCGGCTATCCCCGAAGCTCCCCTTTCCAGCGCCTGGACCGGCGCGGGCGCCTGCCCGCGAGGCCGAGACCAGGAGACACGACCCTGTCCTTCGATGATCTGGGCCTGATGCCCGAGCTGCTGCGCGCCGTGCGCGAGCAGGACTATTCCACCCCGACGCCGGTGCAGGCGAAGGCCATTCCCGCCATCCTGGAGGGCGCCGATCTGCTGGCGGCCGCCCAGACCGGCACCGGCAAGACCGCCGGCTTCACGCTGCCGCTGCTGCAGCTCCTCGCGGGACGCCCGCGTCCCAGCGGGCCGCGCCACGCGGTGCGCGCCCTGGTGCTGACGCCGACGCGGGAGCTGGCAGCCCAGGTGGAGGAGAGCGTGCGCACCTACGGCGCGCACCTGCCGCTGCGCTCGGCGGTGGTCTTCGGCGGCGTGGGCATGCAGCCTCAGGTGGACCGGCTGCGCCGCGGCGTCGACATCCTGGTGGCCACGCCCGGGCGGCTCCTCGATCACGCGGGCCAGCGCACCGTGGACCTCTCGATGGTGGAGGTCCTGGTGCTGGACGAGGCGGATCGCATGCTGGACATGGGCTTCATCCACGACATCAGGCGGGTGATCGCGCTGCTGCCGCCGAAGCGCCAGAACCTGCTCTTCAGCGCCACCTTCCCCGACGAGATCCGCGCCCTGGCGGACCGCCTGCTGGACCGCCCCCGCACCGTGGAGGTGGCCCGGCGCAACGCCACCGCCGCGGGGGTGGAGCAGGTCGCCTACCGGGTGGACCGGGAGCGCAAGGCGGAGCTGCTCGCAGAGCTGGTGCACCGGGGCGGCTGGTCCCAGGTCCTGGTGTTCACCCGCACCAAGCACGGGGCGAACCGCCTGGCCCAGCGGCTGGAGAACGCCGGCATCACCGCCGCGGCGATCCACGGCAACAAGAGCCAGAGCGCGCGCACCAAGGCGCTCGCGGACTTCAAGGCCGGGCGCGTGCGGGTGCTGGCGGCCACCGAGATCGCGGCGCGCGGGCTGGACATCGACGGCCTGCCCCACGTGGTGAACTTCGAGCTCCCCTTCGTGCCCGAGGACTACGTGCACCGTATCGGGCGCACCGCTCGCGCCGGCGCCAGCGGCCACGCGGTGTCCCTGGTGTGCGTGGACGAGGATCGACTGCTGCGTGACATCGAGCGCGTTCTCGGGCACCGTCTCGACTCGCGCACCCTGGAGGGTTTCGCGCCGGATCCCCGGATCCGCCCGGAGCCCATCCTGCGCGGCGGCCGCGGCCAGCGCCCGCCGGGCCCCCAGGGCGGTGAGCGCCGGGCGTCGCGTCCCGGCGGGCGCGCTGGCGGCGGCGGGCGCCGCCGCCGTCAGGGCTGAGGACTGCGAAACGTTCGCCACCCGAACCCAAGGAGGACACATGCCGAAAAAGCCCAACTACGGATTCGAGAAGAGACAGCGCGAGATGGCCAAGGCCGCCAAGCGCGAGGCCAAGCGCGAGCAGAAGGCCGCCGCCCGCGAGGAGAAGAAGCGCCAGGAGTCCGGCGACTCCGAGGGCGACAGCGCCACCGGCTGACGGCCGCGGCGCCCGGGGCCGACCGCGCCGGAGTGCCGCCCGCTGCTCGCATCGCGCTCCGGAGCGCGACCCCCGCCGCGGCGGCGGTCGCGCGCGCAGCGTCACGGGAAGTGGAATGATGCAGGCCAGCGAAGGAGCGCCGGGCGACGCCTTGCCCGCTGCCGAGCCGCCGGGGGAGCGGCCGCCCGGGAGTGCATCGCCCCGGGACGTGCTGCGCCGCGTCTTCGGCTACGACAGCTTCCGGGGCCAGCAGCAGGCCATCATCGAGCACACGGTGACCGGGGGTGACAGCCTGGTGCTGATGCCCACCGGGGGCGGCAAGTCCCTGTGCTACCAGATCCCGGCGCTGCTGCGCGACGGCGTCGCGGTGGTGGTCTCGCCCCTGATCGCGCTGATGCGCGACCAGGTGGCGGCGCTGCGCGAGGCGGGCGTGCGCGCCGCATTCCTGAACTCCAGCCTGGACTACGAGGAGGCGCGCGCCGTGGAGAGCCGGCTGCGCGAAGGCCGGCTGGATCTGCTCTACGCGGCGCCGGAACGCCTGCTGGGCGACCGCACCCTGGCACTGCTGGAGAGCGTGCCCCTGGCCCTGTTCGCCATCGACGAGGCCCACTGCGTGTCCCAGTGGGGCCATGACTTCCGCCCCGAGTACCGCCAGCTCTCGGTGCTCGCGGAGCGCTTCCCGCAGGTGCCGCGCATCGCGCTCACCGCCACCGCCGACGAGCCCACCCGGCGCGAGATCGCCGAGCGCCTGGGCCTCGCGGGCGCGCGCGTGTTCGTGAGCGGCTTCGACCGCCCCAACATCCGCTACCACGTGGTGCCCAAGAACAACGCCCGCGAGCAGCTGCACCGCTTCCTGGCACGCGCGCACCCGGGGGAGGCGGGCATCGTCTACTGCCTGTCCCGGCGCAAGGTGGACGAGACCGCCGGCTGGCTGAACGTGCGCGGCGTGCAGGCGCTGCCCTACCACGCGGGCATGAGCGCCGCGGATCGGGATGCCAACCAGGAACGCTTCCTGCGCGAGGAGGGCGTGGTGATGGTGGCCACCATTGCCTTCGGCATGGGCATCGACAAGTCCAACGTGCGCTTCGTGGCGCACCTGGACCTGCCGAAGAGCCTGGAGTCCTACTACCAGGAGACCGGCCGTGCCGGGCGCGACGGGCTGGCCGCCGACGCGTGGATGGCCTACGGGTTGCAGGACGTGATCACGCTGCGCCAGATGGTGGACGGCTCCGAGGCGGGCGAGGAGCGCAAGCGCCTGGAGGTGCGCAAGCTGGACGCCATGCTGGGCTACTGCGAGGTGACCGGCTGCCGGCGCCAGGTGCTGCTCGAGTACTTCGGCGAGACGCGGCGCGAGCCCTGCGGCAACTGTGACAACTGCCTCGAGCCCCCCGAGACCTGGGACGCCACGGAGCCCGCGCGCAAGGCCCTGTCCTGCGTGTACCGCACCGGCCAGCGATTCGGCGCCGGCCACGTCATCGACGTGCTCATGGGCAAGGACACGGACCGGGTGCGCGGCTTCCGTCACGACCGGCTGACCACCTACGGCATCGGCACCGAGCTGGATGCCCGGGCGTGGCGCTCGGTTTTCCGACAGCTGGTGGCGCGGGGCTTTCTCACCGTGGACATGGAAGGCTACGGCAGCCTGCGGCTCACCCAGACCAGCCGCGCGCTGCTGCGCGGCGAAGAGACGCTCGCCCTTCGCCGCGACGCACGCGCGCCCCGCGCCCGCACCCGCACCGCCGTCTTGGCGCAGACCGCGCCGGCCACCGGCGTGCCGCCCGGAGGCGAGGCCCTGTGGGAGGCGCTGCGCGCGCGCCGCCGGGAGCTCGCCGAGGAACAGGGCGTGCCGCCCTACGTGATCTTCCATGACGCGAGCCTCGCGGAGATGGTGGCCCGCCGCCCGGGCAGCCTCGCGCAGTTCGCCGACGTCCCGGGCGTGGGCCAGAAGAAGCTCGAACGCTACGGGGAGACCTTCCTCGCCATCATCGCCGCGCACGCTTCAGAGAGTCAGTCCCTCTAGCCCGCATTATTCATGAGCACTCCGCTGCGGACGCGGATCTACCGGCATCTGCGGCGTCAGGCTTGCCTCGGGTGCTCGACGTACCGTCAAGGTACGCCTGCGCGCCCGAAGCGGCGCCTGACTTGCATCTACCGGTATCTCCACGCCCTCGCCAGTCGCGTTCATGAATAATGCGGGCTAGTGGCGTGGCCGATGCGGGACCATGCCTGATCGCGAGTGGACGGCTTTTCATTACCGCAGAGGGCGCAGAGGGCTTTCGGCGAATCCCGGACTCCTTTTCACCACGAACACAAAGGACACAAAGGGGCGCAAGAGTGCGCCCTTGCGATCAACGAGGCAATGGACGGCGGGACGACGGTCGCGGTGCCGCGCTCGAATTGAGCCGAATCACAGGGCCACACGGGACACGTGTGCGCCCTCTGCGTCTCTGCGGTAAGAAAGGCCTGCCGTCCACGAGGGCGGTTCCGAAGGGCTACAGCACCCAGGGGACGAAGCGCCGGGTGCGCTGGCGGTACTGCGCGTACTCCGGGAAGCGCTCGGTCATGAGGCGCTCCTCACGCGCCGCCTTGCCGGTGACGGCGGCCAGCACCAGCACGAAGCCGGTAGCGTTGAGCCCGTGGGCGTTCCACAGGGCGATGCCGGCCATCATCAGCAGCAGCGCGCCGTACATGGGGTGGCGCACCCGGGCGTAGGGGCCGGTGGTGATCAGTCGCGCCGCAGCCTTCGGCTCCGGGAAGATGCTGAAGTTGCCGACGCGGTTGTGGGCCAGGGTCCACACGCCCAGCGCGGCCCCGGCGACGCACGGGGCGAGGGCCGCGAGGGGTCCGCGCGCTTCCACCGGCCAGGGCCATACCGCCAGCGCCACGCCGGCGAGCTGCGCACTCACCAGCAGCCAGGACCCGATGCGCCGCGTCACAGTGCGCTCTCCCTCGGCTGCGGGCGTCACCCGATCGCCGCTTCCAGCTCTGACCAGCGCGCGAAGCAGCGCTCCAGCTCCGCCTCCGCCTCGGCCAGCTCCGCCTTCGCCGTGGCCACGGCGGCACCGTCCCGGTACACCTGCGGATCCGCCAGCGTCGCGTGCAGTCGGGTGACGGCCTGCTCCAGGGACTCGATGCGCTGCGGCAGCGTGTCCAGCTCCCGCTGGTCCTTGTAGCTGAGCTTGGTGCGCCGCTTCGGCTGCGGGGCCGCGGGCGTCGCCGGCGCCGCGACCGGCCCCGGTGGAGCGTCCGGCGGCGCCTGGGGGCGCTGCCGCAGCCAGTCCGCGTAGCCGCCCACGTACGCACCGACGCGTCCTGCGCCCTCCATGACCAGCGTGGAGGTCACCACGTTGTCGAGGAACGCCCGGTCGTGGCTCACCAGCAGCAGCGTCCCGGGGAACTCCAGCAGGCGCTCCTCCAGCAGCTCCAGGGTCTCCATGTCCAGGTCGTTGGTGGGCTCGTCCATCACCAGCAGGTTGAACGGCGCCGCGAACAGCTGCGCCAGCAGGAGGCGCGCGCGCTCGCCGCCGGACAGGGACTTCACCGGCGAACGCGCCCGCTCGGCCGGGAACAGGAAATCGGCCAGGTAACCGATGACGTGCTTGCGGGCACCACCGGGCGCCACGAACTCGGATCCGTCGGCCACGCTGTCGGCGACGCTGCGCTCCGGGTCCAGGGCCGCGCGGTGCTGGTCGAAGTAGGCAATCTCCAGGCGCGTGCCCTGGATGACCTCGCCCGCGACGGGCGCGAGCCGTCCCAGCAGGCCGTTGATCAGCGTGGTCTTGCCGGAGCCGTTGGGCCCGATGATGCCGATGCGATCGCCGCGCTCCACCACGAGATCAAGCTCGCGGATGACCGGCTCGCCGCCGTATCCGAAGGTGGCCCCGCGCACCTCCACCACCTTGCGCCCCGAGGCCTTCGCCGCGTGGGCGTCGAAGCGCACCCGGCCGGTCGCGTCGCGGCGCTCGGCGCGCTCGCGACGCATCTGCTCCAGGCGGCGCACGCGGCCCTCGTTGCGGGTGCGCCGGGCCTGGATCCCCTGGCGGATCCACACCTCCTCCTGCGCCAGGCGCCGGTCGAACTCGGCGTTGGCCTGCGCCTGCGCGTGATCGCGCTCGGCGCGCCGCCGCAGGTAGTTGGCGTAGTCCCCGGGCCAGGAGGTGAGCCGGCCCCGGTCCAGCTCCAGGATGCGGGTAGCCACCCGATCCAGCAGGCGGCGGTCGTGGGTGGTGAACAGCACCGCGCCGCGCCAGCCGAGCATGAGGCCTTCCAGCCACTCGATGGCGTCCACGTCCAGGTGGTTGGTGGGCTCGTCCAGCAGCAGCAGGTCCGGCTCCGCCACCAGCGCCCGGGCCAGCAGCGTGCGGCGCCTGAGCCCGCCGGACAGGGACTCGAAGCTCGCGCCGGCGTCCAGCTCCAGCCGGGACAGGGTGCGCTCCACCCGACGCTCCACGTCCCAGGCGCCCGCCGCCTCGATGCGCTGCTGCACCTCGCCCAGGGCGTCCAGGTCGCCCGCCGCCGCCAGCGCCAGGTGCCGATCCACCAGCGCGCCCAGCTCTCCGAGCCCGGACAGGACCACCGCCTGCACCGTGCCCCACGGCCCCTCGGGCACGTCCTGGGGCAGGGCGGCGATCCGCGTGGACGGGTCCACCCGCACCTCGCCCGAGTCGGGCGCCAGCTCCCCGACCACCAGCTTCAGCAGGGTGCTCTTGCCGGCCCCGTTGCGTCCCAGCAGGCACACCCGCTCGCCGGGCTCGATGACGCAGGCGGCGCCCTCCAGCAGCGGATCGCTGCCGAAGGCATGGTCCACGTTGTTGAGGGTGAGCAGGGACACGGGCGGGCGGGTCTACGTGGCCGCCACAGTCTACGGGGCGGGAACCCCGGCCGCTCGAAGGTCGTCGCCCGTGCCCGCACAATGCCCCGGGTCCGCGGTGGGCGCTCTCCCGGGTCGCCGCCGTGCCGAGCAGGGAACGTGGAATGGTCCTGAACTTCTCCGGCCTGGACCGGCGCACGGTGCTGGGGCGGGCGCTGCGCTGGCCGCTGGGGCTGATCCCCCGCGACGCGCGGCTCCCCATCCTGCAGGGACCGTTGCGGGGGCGGCGCTGGATCGCGGGCTCCAGCACCCACGGCTGCTGGCTGGGGAGCTACGAGCGGGCGCAGCAGCGGATCCTCGCGCAGCGGATCAAGCCGGGCGACGTGGTGTTCGACGTGGGCGCCCACGTGGGCTTCCACACCTTGCTGGCGTCGGTGCTCGTGGGCGACACGGGCCGGGTGATGGCCTTCGAGCCGGTGCCCGCGAACCTCCGCTACCTGCGCGAGCACCTGCGACTCAACGCGGTGGGCAACGTGGAGGTGATCGAGGCCGCCGTGTCGGACCGCGCCGGGTGCCTGCGCCTCGCACCGGGCCCTGCGAGCTCCATGTGGCACCGGGAGGCCGACGGCGCGCTGGAGGTGGAGGCGGTCTGCCTGGACGAGCTGGTCCGCAGCGGCCGGCTGCCGCCGCCGCGCGTGCTCAAGATGGACATCGAGGGCGGCGAGATCATGGCCCTGCGCGGGGCAGCGGACGTCCTGCGGCGCTGCCGCCCGGTGTTGCTGCTGTCCACCCATGGCGCGATCGCGCACCGGGAGTGCTGCGAGCTGCTGCTCGCCACCGGCTACCGACTCGAGCCCGTCGGGGGCGCGTCCCTCGCCGGGTGCCGGGAGCTGCTCGCGGTGGCGCACGGACCGTGAGCGTGGCAGCGGCGACGTCCGGCGGCCCATCGCGTGCCGATTCCGCGCGCACGGCGCGGACCGGGGACGGGGTCCGCTGCGCGATGGATCAGGATCGCAGGTACGACCACCCCTTCTTCTGCAGCCGGCTCACCAGGTACCCTGCGTGGGGGGTGGTCTCCATCCACGACGGCGCGCTGCGTCCCAGGCGGGCGAGGGTGTCGGCGCACAGCACCGCCAGGCGGTCGGTGGTGGGGTCGGGCCCGTCCAGCAGCGCGGGCACCGCGTCCCCGCTCACCACGATGCGCACCGTGCCCTCGGCGGGCGAGTTCAGCAGATTGCGGGCGTCGGCCCGCGCTCGCGCCAGTGCATCGGCGGTGGGCGCATGGATGATCACCTTCACGTGGGCATCTCCCGCAGGCCTGGATCCGCCGGGGCGCGGCGCCGCGGACGGCCGCGCGAGTATCGCCCCGAGCCCCTCGGGGGGCGGCCGCGCCCTCCAGTCCCGGGCGTGCCTGCCGATACGCCGCCTATTCACTCCGGGCGTCGGGGGAACTAGGGTTGTGGTTACGGATTGGCGGCGGCGTGCCCCGGGGACGGCTGCAGTCATCGGCACGGGCCGGCGGGAGACGAGTATTGCGATGAGCGATCAGAGGCTTGCACGTGATGTGGCTGTCCGCGCGGCGGGTTGCCCCGCGGCGGCCAGGGGAGCCGTCCGCGGGGCGGCGGCCCTGCTGGCAGCGCTCCTCGCGGCCGTCCTCCCCTTGTCCGGGGCCTCCGCCCGGGTGGACCTGCGGCTGGACAACACCCTGTCCACGTCGCCCGGCGGCACCGTGGACGGTGCCACCGAGGCGCTGGTGAGCTTCGGGATCTCCGACGTGCGCCGGCGCATCCGCTGGAGCCAGGACGAGGCCCGGGCGCTGCAGGAACAGAACGAGGTCGTGGCCCGCCAGGTGGCAGCCAACGAGTCGCTCATCGGCAGCCTCAAGGCCGTGACCGCGAGCCAGGAACGGACCCTGGAGGCCCTGCGCGCCGCAGTGGTGGCGGCCCGCGCCCAGCGGGCCGCACCGCCGGCGTCCCCGGCGCCTGCGGTGACTCCCGCGCCCGCTTCAGCGCCGGCGGTGGTGCAGCCGCTGCCGGCGCCGGCGAGCCCGCCGCCGGCCGGTCTCGAGATCGCCGGAATGCCGATCCCGCACTGGACGGTGGAGGCGGTGCTGGCGGGGCTGGTGGCGCTGCTGGTGGTGTGGATCGTGGTCCTGCTGCGCGCCCGCCGGCCGGCCGCCGCCCCGGCCCTGGCAAGCGCCGGCGCGGCCGCGGCCCTGGACACCCGCGAGGATGCGGAGGTGCTGTCGGTGCTGTGGCCCACGCCCACCGAGGCCGGGTCCAGGTCGAAGACGCTCCGCGGTGCCGCTGGCACCGGGGCCGGCGATCCGGGCGGGGTGCCCCAACCCGGAATGGAGCGCGCCGCGAGTCCAGCGTCCGCCTCGGCCGGTCCCGGCACGCCCGCCGCCGACAAGCCGGAGGCCGGGGACAGTCCCTCGAGCGCGGATCGGGGGCATGGGGACGGCGGCACCGGCGAGGAGGATGCCGCCGACGACGGGCCCGCTACCCTGGACCTGGCGGGAGCCGGCCGTGCCGCAGGTGCGGACGCTGCTGATGGCGCACGCGGCACGGACAGTCCCCAGGGCGCCACCGGGACGGGCGGCACCGGCAGGCCCAGCGATGCGCTGGCGGAGGGCGACTGGAGCCGCACCATGATCAGCCGCAAGGCAGCGGATCCCCAGGCGCTCAAGGAGGTGGACACTCTCATCGCCTTCGAGCAGTTCGAGAAGGCCAAGGCGCTGCTGGACCAGATGCTGGTGACGGATCCGGATAACCCGGAATACCTGCTTCGCCACTACCACGTGCGCACCCACGGCGGCGTGGAGACCTCCACCGACGACGAGGCGCTGCTGCGGGCCATGATGGACGGCCCCCTGTCCGACACGATGCTGCGGGTGAAGGAGATCGGCCGCGGCCTCATGCCGGGCAACCCCCTGTTCGAGCAGCAGGCGCAGCGTGACGCCGCGGTGCGCGTGCTCGCCGGCAAGCCCGACGGCGCGGGCGGCAACACCGTCGTGGAGGACGCCGGGTCCACCACCGGCATCGGCACCCTCGACGAGAACGCGGGCTCCGGCACCGGCATCGACTCCCTCACCGAGGTCGACGAGGAGGACGCCGAAATCCTCGATTTCACGCGTTCGGTCGGCCTCGATGCCGGCGACACGGAGCCCGACGACGCCGCCTCGGGCACGGCCAGCGACAGCGCCAGCGAGGACGACGACGCGGTGGACCCCGCCTTCCTGAAGACCGTCACGCTCACGCTGGTCCCCAAGCCCGACGAGGACGAAGCGGCCCGCCGCTGACGGCGGCGAGCGACCGCGACCCGCGGCGCGCCGCACCCCGGCGACCGCGCCCGCTCCGTGGCCGCGGGGATTGCGCCTCCCCGCGCCGCTCTGGTTAGCTTGCCGCCCTTCCGCCCACCGCCGAGGATCGCCCCATGTCCGTGGATCTGCCCGGTCGCGCCAGCGCCGTGATCATCGGCGGTGGCGTCACCGGCACCAGCGTCGCGTACCACCTGGCGAAGCTCGGCTGGAGCGACGTGGTGCTGCTGGAGCGGCGCCAGTTCGCCTGCGGCACCACCTGGCACGCGGCGGGGCTGGTGGGGACCATGCGCGCCAACGAGAGCCACGCGAAGCTGTGCGAGTACTCCATGGGCCTCATCAAGGACATCGAGGCGGAGACCGGGCAGGCCACGGGATTCCGCCAGGTGGGCAGCCTGTCCATTGCCCACAGCGAGGCACGCTTCCAGGAGCTCAGGCGCGTCGCGGCCATGAACAACGCCTTCGGTGTCACCCGCGTGGACATCGTCACCGCCGAGGAGATCAGGAATCTCTACCCACTGCTGGAGACCCGCGACCTGCTGGGTGGTAGCTGGGTGCCCCAGGACGGTCACGCGAGCCCCGTGGATGTGACCGCCGCCTACGTGAAGGGCGCGCGCATGCACGGGGCGAAGTGCATCGAGGGGGTGACGGTCACGGGGATCCTGCGCGGCAACGGCCGCGTCACCGGCGTGCGCACGGAGCATGGCGACATCGCCTGCGAGTTCGTGGTGAATGCCGCCGGCATGTGGAGCCGGGCGCTGGGGCGGCTCGCCGGAGTGAACGTGCCGCTGCACGCGTGCGAGCACTACTACGCCCATACGGAGAAGCTTCCGGACCTGCCGTCGGACCTGCCGGTGATGCGTGACCACGACCGCTGCGCGTACTACCGCGAGGATGCGGGCTCGCTGCTGGTGGGCGCCTTCGAGCCGAACGCGCGCCCGTGGGGCATGGACGGGATCCCGGAGGACTTCTGCTTCGACGAGCTTCCCGGGCACATGGAGGAGCAGTTCATGCCGGTGCTGGAGCACGCCATGCAGCGGGTGCCCATGCTGGCGGAGGTGGGCTGGCGCAGCTTCTTCTGCGGGCCCGAGAGCTTCACCCCGGACGACCAGTTCCACCTGGGCGAGGCGCCGGAGCTGGGCAACTTCTTCGTGGCCTGCGGGCTGAACTCCGTGGGCATCCAGACCTCGGGCGGGCTCGGCAAGGCCTGCGCCCAGTGGCTGGACAAGGGCCACCCGCCGATGGATCTCTGGGGCAACGACATCCGCCGGATGTATCCGTTCCAGGGGACCCAACGGTACCTGGAGGCGCGGGTGTCGGAGACCCTGGGCCTGCTGTACGCCAACCACTGGCCGTACCGGCAGTACGAGACCGCCCGCGACGTGCGCCACTCGCCGCTGCACGAGCGCCTCGCGGCCCGCAACGCCTGCTTCGGCGAGGCGGCGGGCTGGGAGCGCCCGAACTGGTTCGCGCCGGCGGGGGTCGAGCCCCGCTACGAGTACCGCTTCGGCAAGCAGAACTGGTTCGAGCATTCCGCCGCCGAGCACCGGGCGTTGCGCGAGGGCGTGGCATTGCTGGATCAGTCCAGCTTCTCGAAGTATCTGGTGGCGGGCCGCGACGCCTGCGCGGCGCTGCAGCGCATCTGCACCGCCGACGTGGACGTGGCCCCGGGCCGGGTGGTCTACAGCCACTGGCTCAACCCTCGCGGCGGCATCGAGGCGGACCTCACCGTCACGCGCCTCGACGAGCGGACCTTCTGGGTGGTGAGCGGCGCCGGCGTCACCGGCAAGGACCTGGACTGGCTCGCCCGCCACGTGCCGCCGGAGGCCCACTGCCACGTGCACGACATCACCTCGGCCTGGGCGGTGCTGGGCGTGATGGGTCCCGGCAGCCGGGCGCTGCTCGCAGCGATCACCGGCGCGGATCTCTCCAACGCCGCGTTCCCCTTCGGCACCAGCCAGCCGGTGGAGGTGGGCTGCGCCGTGGGGCGCGCCGCGCGGGTGTCCTACGTGGGCGAGCTCGGCTGGGAGATCTACGTGCCGGTGGACCAGGCCCGTCACGCCTTCGACGTGATCGCGGCGGCCGGCGCGCGACACGGCCTCGCCATGGCCGGCATGCACGCCATGGACTCCTGCCGGCTGGAGAAGCGCTTCGTGCACTTCGGCCACGACGTGGGTGACGAGGACACGCCGCTGGAGGCGGGCCTCGGCTTCGTGTGCGCGTTCGACAAGGGCACGGACTTCATCGGCCGCGACGCGGCGCTGCGCCAGCGCGACGCGGGCACGCCGGCGAAGCGCCTGCTGCAGTTCGTGCTGGAGGACCCCGAGGCGGTGCTCTACCACCACGAGCCCATCCTGAAGGACGGCGTCGCGGTCGGCTTCCTGACCTCCGGCGGCTACGGCCACACCCTGGGCGGATCCGTGGGCCTCGGCTACGTGAAGATCGCCGAGCCCGTCACCGCGGACTACGTGCGCTCCAGCGGCTTCGCCATCGACGTGGCCGGCGAGCGCATCCCCGCCAGGGCGAGCCTGCGCGCCCTCTACGACCCGCAGGGCGAGCGGCCGCGGGCCGATGGCTGAGCGCATCCTGCCCACCACGGTCCCCGCCCGCCTGGACGCGGCGGCGCTCGCGGAGCTGGAACGCTTCCTGGACGAGCTGCTGCGCGCCGCCGGCCCGGCGACCCTCGCGCACTTCCGCAAGGCGGTGGCCATCACCGACAAGCGCGAGGGGTAGGGCAGCTACGACCCGGTGACCGAGGCGGATCGCGCCGCCGAGACGGTAATCCGGGATCGCATCGCCGCTCGCTATCCGGACCACGGGATCTTCGGCGAGGAGCACGGCTACGTGCCGGGAACGTCGCCGCTCACCTGGGTCATCGATCCCATCGACGGCACCCGCGCCTTCATCACCGGCCACGTGCACTGGGGCATCCTGGTGGGCCTGTACGACGGCGAGAAGCCGGTGCTGGGCGGCATGCACCAGCCCTTCACCGGCGAGGTGTTCACCGGCGGGCCGTCCGGCGCCTGGCTGGAGCGCGCCGGCGAGCGCACCAGGCTCGCGGTGCGCGAGTGCGCCGCGCTGTCCGACGCCGTGCTCTACTGCACCACGCCGGCCATGTTCAAGCAGCCCGCGGAGCTGGCCGCCTTCGAGCACGTCGCGCAGCAGGTGCAGCTTCGCCGCTTCGGCGGCGACTGTTACTGCTACTGCATGCTGGCCCACGGCCTGGTGGACCTGGTGGTGGAGGCGGATCTCGCGCCCTACGACGTGCAGGGCCTGATCCCGGTGGTGGAGGCGGCCGGCGGCATCGTCACCGACTGGCGGGGCGGCAGCGCCGCCCACGGCGGGCGGGTGGTCGCGGCGGGGGATGCGCGGGTGCACGCGGCGGCGCTGGAGGTCCTGTCGGTGGTGTAGGCGTCGCTCTGGCCGGCAATGCGAGACGGTTCGCATGCGGGCCGCCCGGCACCGCGTCCGCGACCGGCCAGTCCTGCCCATGCAACTGCGGATCGGGAAGCACGCCCCCCCCACGGCCGCGCGACGCCCGTCGCTCGTACGCCGCATCGCACGGGCGCTCCTCCTGCTCGTGGTGCTGCTCGTCGCGGCATCCATCGCGGCGGTGCTCGCCTTTCGCTTCATCGATCCGCCCACCAGCGCCTTCATGCTGCGCGATGCGCTCGCCGCGCCGGGCGGCCAGGTGCAACAGCGCTGGGTGCCCTGGGACGCCATCTCGCCCCATGCACGCCTCGCCGTCGTCGCCGCGGAGGATCAGAAGTTCCCCGACCACCGGGGGTTCGACGTGGAGTCCATCCGTGCCGCGGTGACGGCCCACCTGGAGGCCGATTCGAGAGACGCCCGGCTGCGCGGCGCGAGCACCATCTCCCAGCAGGTGGCGAAGAACCTGTTCCTGTGGCCGGGACGGAGCTGGCTGCGCAAGGGGCTGGAGGCCGGCCTCACGGTGCTCATCGAGCTCCTGTGGCCGAAACGTCGCATCCTCGAGGTGTACCTGAACATCGCCCAGTTCGCCGATGACGTGTACGGGGTCGAGGCAGCGGCACGCACCTACTTCGGCAAGCCGGCGTCCGCGCTGACCCCGGAGGAGGCGGCGCTGATGGCGGCGGTGCTGCCGAACCCGGTCGGCCTGAGCATCGCGCGGCCGTCCGCCTACGTCCGCGCACGTCAGCGCTGGATCCTGCGCCAGATGCGTCAGCTCGGGGGTGCCGCCTACCTGGAGCCCATCGCGCGGTGAGGGCCGTGAGCAGGAGTGAGTACGACGGCATGCACAGTGGTCTCCGGACGGGAACGCACCTCCGCGCGAGGTACGATTGGCCCTGGGGGTTCTGTGGATCGACCGCCCGTATGTGGAGAACTTGGTCTCGGCGCTGGCTGCCTGCAGCGGTCGCAGGGCCAGGACGAGGAAGCGAAGGCGTTGCTTCGCGAGCACCGAAGATGATGAGGTGGCCTCGGCACGATCATCGGTATTCGTCACGTCAGCCCGAGAGCGCGGTTTCGAGGACAGGACACGTGGTTGAGCCGCTCGAGGCGGGATACGGCCAGAGTGTGATCGACATCCAGTGAAGCTGCCCGACAACGTCGTGGAGGATCCCGCACTCAGGGGTCGGCCCCGCGTGTTCGCGCAACGACGCGACGCCGGTAGCCTGCTTGCCGGGCTCATGAGCGAGCGGGCCTGGGAGGACGCCATCGTGCTTGCAATCCCGGCAGGCGGGGTGCCGGTGGGGTCCGAGATCGCCCGCCGCCTCGGGCTCGCCCTGGACGTCGCGGTGGTGAGCAAGATTACCCTGCCGTGGAACAGCGAGGCCGGCTACGGGGCGGTCGCCTTCGACGGGACGGTACGCCTCAACCGGCAGCTCATCGGTACGCTCGGACTCAGCGAGGAGGAGATCCGGGCCGGTATCGATGCGACTCGCGCCAAGATCTTGCGGCGCGTGGCCACCTTTCGCGGCGAGCGGCCGCTCCCGGAGCTGCGCGGGCGGCCTGTCGTCGTCGTCGACGACGGCATCGCCTCGGGCTTCACCTTGCGGGTCGCGCTGGAGGCGCTGCGCCGGGGCGGAGCCGAGGCGATGACGGTGGCGGTCCCCACGGGACACCGGCGCTCCATCGTCGCCATCGCGCCCGAGGTCGAGCGCCTCTACTGTGCCAACGTTCGCGGCGGCATGTCCTTTGCGGTGGCCGACGCGTATCGCAACTGGCGCGACATCGACGAGGCCGAAGCGCTGAGACTCCTGTCGTGAGTGAGTAGCGGAAGCACTCCTGCTTCTCCGCAGGTCTGTGTGGATGTCGCCGTTCAGCGCCTCGATGGCGTCCCGATTCTCGACCTGGAAGGTCAGCGCCGCAGACACGGCGGCCGCGGATGAGGCCCGGCGCCGGGCAGTCGCCGACTCCGAGCACCGCCGGCCCGCCGGCGGCCCCGAGTAATCGAAGCGAGTTCTCGAGAGACGATTCCGCAGCAACGCGTCCTCGTGCGCAGCCAGAATTCGACAGCCTGTTAGCGCGGCCGGGCCCGCCCCTTGCGATGCAGCACTCGCGCGATGATCAGGAAGACCAGCACGAGCACACCGAAGGGATAGTGGGTCCAGCCGGCGGCGAACGCACCCAGGGTCAGGATCAGCAGCACCACCAGCACGGCCAGGACCCGATCCGGTCGCCGGCCGTGGGCAGGTGGCGCGGGGTCGGTTCGCGGGTGCTGCTCGAGGCGCATCGAGATCCACCGTAACGCAGGAGCCCGTCCGTAGCGATCCCCTGACGTGCGCGCCGGCGACGCCTTCGCGCACGGGCGGTGGCGATGTGTTGTCCTTTGAATCGCGACAGACGCATCCCGCCGGAGCCGCGCCCAGCGGAACCGAGTCCGCACGAAAGGCTCGTGGTCCTGAGCTCCAACGGCGCGGTCGTGCCCGCGAATGCGCAGCCCCTTGGCCGCCGCGCGTGTCGCAGGTGTGCGCGCACCCTTGCCGGGGCGCCCCTCGCGGCGGCCTCAGCCCTGGGCGGGCCCGTAGCCCCCGCCCCCCGGCGTCTCGATGACGAACACGTCCCCGGCCGCCATCTGGGTGCGATCCGCGCCGGCCAGCTCGTCGACGCTGCCGTCGCCGCGCTCCACGTAGTTGCGCCCCACCGCCCCGGGCGCCCCCCCCGCCATGCCGTAGGGGGCGATCCGCCGGTGCCCCGACAGGATCGTGGCGATCATGTCGCGCAGGAAGCGCACCCGGCGCACCGCGCCGTGGCCGCCCCGGTGGCGGCCGGCCCCGCCGCTGCCCTCGCGGATGCGGAACTCCTCCAGGCGCACCGGGAAGCGCCACTCCAGCACCTCCGGGTCGGTGAGCCGCGAGTTGGTCATGTGGGTGTGCACGGCGTCGCAGCCGTCGAAGTCGGGGCCGGCGCCCGAGCCGCCGCAGATGGTCTCGTAGTACTGGTATCGGTCGTCGCCCCACACGAAGTTGTTCATGGTGCCCTGGGCCGCGCCCATGACCTTGAGCGCGCCGTAGAGGGTGTCGGTGATCACCTGGGACGTCTCCACGTTGCCCGCCACCACCGCGGCCGGGTGCTCCGGCGCCAGCATGCAGCCCGGCGGGATGTGGATCTCGATGGGCTTCAGGCAACCGTCGTTCATGGGGATCTCGTCGTCGACGAGGGTGCGGAACACGTACAGGCAGGCGGCCCGGCACACCGCCGAGGGGGCGTTGAAGTTGCTCGCGAGCTGCGGCGAGGTGCCGGTGAAGTCGATACGCGCGCTCCGCGCCTCCCGGTCCACGGTGATGGCCACCTGGATCGCGCTGCCGTCGTCCATCTCGTAGCGGAACTCACCGTCCTCGAGCACCCCCAGCACCCGTTTCACCGCCCCTTCTGCGTTGTCCTGCACGTGCTGCATGTAGGCCTGCACCACGTCCAGGCCGAAGTGGCCCACCATCTTGGCGAGCTCCTGCACGCCCTTCTCGTTGGCGGCGATCTGGGCCTTCAGGTCCGCCACGTTCTGCTCCACGTTGCGCGTCGGGTAGCGCGCGCCCTCGAGCAGCTCGACGGTCTCGCGCTCGCGGAAACGTCCGCCCTCCACCAGCACGAAGTTGTCGATGAGCACCCCTTCCTCGTCGATGTGGCGGCTGTCCGGAGGCATCGAGCCGGGGGTGATGCCGCCCACGTCCGCGTGGTGGCCCCGGGAGGCCACGTAGAACAGGACTTCCTTGCCCTGCCTGTCGAACACCGGCGTCACCACCGTGATGTCCGGGAGGTGGGTGCCGCCGTGGTAGGGGTTGTTCAGCATGTACACGTCGCCGGCGCGCATGGTGCCGCGGCGCTCGCCGATGATCACCTGCACGCTCTCGCTCATGGAGCCGAGGTGCACCGGCATGTGGGGCGCGTTGGCGATGAGCTGCCCGTCGCTGTCGAACACCGCGCAGGAGAAGTCGAGGCGCTCCTTGATGTTCACCGAATAGGCGGTGTTCTCCAGCGCCGCGCCCATCTGCTCGGCGATGGACATGAACAGGTTGTTGAACACCTCGAGCATCACCGGATCCGCCTCGGTCCCCACCGCCACGCGCTTCGGCAGCGCCTCCACGCGCTCCAGCACCAGGTGGCTGCGCGCGGTGATCGTCGCCGCCCAGCCGGGCTCCAGCACGGTGGTGCCGGTGCTCTCCTTGATGATGGCGGGCCCGCGGATGCGCTGGCCCGGCAGCAGGCGATCGCGATCGAACAGCGGCACCTGGTGACCGGAGCCGCCGCTGTACATGGTCACCGTGTCCTCGGGCAGCGGCGCGGGGACATCGTCTCGCACCGGTTGCTCCGGGTCCTCCACCGTCTCGGTTCGCCCGATGGCCTCCGCCGAGACCGCCTCCACGATGAGGCGCTTCTCGGGCATCACGAAGCCGTAGCGCTCCCGGTAGGCAGTCTCGAAGCCGGCCTGGATGGCGTCCGGTGGGCCGTGGTCCACGACCAGCGGGCTGTCGGTGCCCTCGTAGCGCACGTGGGCACGGCGGCGGATCTCCACGTGGTCCTCGGCGATGCCCTGGGCCGCGACCTCTTCGCGCACCTGGCCCTCCAGCTCCGCGAGCGTGGCCTCCAACGCCGCCCCG
The DNA here is from genome assembly GCA_041593595.1 of Gammaproteobacteria bacterium. Classification (GTDB taxonomy): domain Bacteria; phylum Pseudomonadota; class Gammaproteobacteria; order HK1; family HK1; genus JBFHNV01. Next base: position 2,978 of record JBFHNV010000064.1, on the reverse strand, counting down.
TCCTCGCCCAGCACCGCCTCCACCGCCCGCTCGCGCATGGCGCGGATGTCCGCGAGGCCCATGCCGTAGGCGGACAGCACGCCGGCGTAGGGGTGCAGGAACACCCGCTTCATGCCCAGCGCGTCCGCCACCAGGCAGGCATGCTGGCCGCCGGCTCCGCCAAAGCAGCACAGGGTGTAGCCGGTGACGTCGTAGCCGCGCTGCACGGAGATCTTCTTGATGGCGTTGGCCATGTTCTCCACGGCGATCTTCAGGAAGCCCTCGGCCACCGTGTGCAGTGCGGGGCGCTCGCCGGTGGCCTTCTCGATGTCAGCCGCCATGGCGTCGAAGCGCTCGCGCACCACCTCCGCATCGATGGGCAGATCCGCCTGGGGGCCGAACACTGCGGGGAAGTGCGCTGGCTGCAGCTTGCCCAGCATCACGTTGCAGTCGGTGACCGTGAGCGGTCCGCCCCGGCGGTAGCAGGCGGGCCCGGGGTTGGCGCCGGCGGACTCGGGCCCCACCCGGTAGCGGAAGTCCTCGAACTTCAGGATCGAGCCTCCGCCGGCGGCCACCGTGTGGATGCGCATGATGGGCACGCGCATTCGCACCCCCGCCACGTGGGTGTCGAAGGCGCGCTCGTACTCGCCGGCGTAGTGGGACACGTCGGTGGACGTGCCGCCCATGTCGAAGCCGATGATGCGATCGAAGCCCGCCATCTCGCAGGTGGCCACGGCGCCCACGATGCCGCCGGCGGGCCCCGACAGGATGCTGTCCTTGCCCTGGAACAGCGCCGCGTCGGTGAGGCCGCCGTTGGACTGCATGAACATGAGCCGCGCGCCGTTGAGCTCGCCGGCCACCCGGTCCACGTAGCGGCGCAGGATCGGCGACAGGTACGCGTCCACCACCGTGGTGTCGCCGCGGCTCACGAGCTTCATGAGCGGGCTCACCTGATGGGAGGCGGACACCTGGGTGTAGCCCACCTCGCGCGCGATGTCCGCCGCGCGCCGCTCGTGCTCGGTGTGGCGGTAGCCGTGCATGAACACGATGGCCACCGCGCGGATGCCGTCCGCGTAGGCTTCCTGCAGGCGCGCCCGGCAGCCGTCCTCGTCCAGCGCCACCAGCCGCTCGCCGTCTGCCGCCACCCGCTCGTCCACCTCCGCCACCCGCTCGTAGATCTCGGCGGGCTTGACGATGCGCCGGGTGAACAGCTCGGGCCGCGCCTGGTAGCCGATGCGAAGGGCGTCCCGGAACCCCCGGGTCACCAGCAGCAGGGTACGGTCGCCCTTGCGCTCGAGCAGGGCGTTGGTGGCCACCGTGGTGCCCATCTTCACCGCCTCCACGTCGGCGGCCGGGATCAGGTCGCCGCGACCGAGTCCCAACAGGGTCCGGATCCCGTGCAGCGCCGCGTCATCGTACTGCTCCGGGTTCTCCGACAGCAGCTTGTGGGTGACCAGATTCCCGTCCGGGCGCTTCGCCACCACGTCGGTGAAGGTGCCCCCGCGGTCGATCCAGAACTGCCAGCGAGCGGGCGGCGGGGGCGTGGTGGCCATGATCCTGGGGTCCTTGCGCTGTGACGGGCGGGGATGTCGGGCGGGGCGGGCACGCGCCGTGCCGGCACCGGCTCGCGTATTCTAAGGGCAGGGATGAACCACAGAGACACAGCGGGCACAGAGGTTCGATGGGTGACGTCCGGATACCGCTCTTTGCTCCTTCCCCTGTACGGGGAAGGAGGAACGTGCGATTGGCTGGACACGGCTCGCCGACCCGCCTCTTCTCTGCGGCCTCTGTGCCTCTGTGGTTGGATCCCAGGCGCCCCTTATCAGAACACGCGAGGAGAACACGATGCCCCACGCAATCAGAGTCCACAAACCCGGCGGTCCCGAGGTCCTGAAGTGGGAGGAGGTCCAGGTCGGCGAGCCCGGTGAGGGCCAGGTGCGGCTGCGCCAGAGCGCCGTGGGGCTCAACTACATCGACGTCTACTTCCGCACCGGCCTGTACCCGGCGCCGTCCAGTCCCTTCGTGCCCGGCATGGAGGGCGTGGGGGTGGTCGAGGCGGTGGGCCCCGGCGTGACGAACGTGTCGGTGGGTGACCGGGTGGCCTACGGGCGCAACCTGGGCGGCTACGCGGAGGTGCGGCTCATCGACGCGGGCTTCGTGATCCCGCTGCCCGACGACATCGGCGACGAAACCGCGGCGGCCATGATGCTTCAGGGCATGACCACCGAGTACCTGCTCGAGCGTTGCTTCAAGGTCGAGAAGGGTCAGACCATCCTGTTCCACGCCGCCGCCGGTGGCGTCGGCCTCATGGCGTGCCAGTGGGCGCGGGCCCTGGGCGCCACCGTCATCGGCACCGTGGGCAGCGAGGAAAAGGCGCGGCTCGCCCAGGCTCATGGCTGCGAGCACACCATCCTCTACAAGGAGGAGGACTTCGTGGCGCGGGTGAAGGAGCTGACCGGCGGCAAGGGCGTGCCGGTGGTCTACGACGGCGTCGGCAAGGACACCTTCATGAAGTCCCTGGACTGCCTTGCGCCCCGCGGCACGATGGTGAGCTTCGGCAACGCGTCGGGGAAGGTGGACCCCCTCGACATCGGGATCCTGAGCGGCAAGGGCTCCCTGTACGTCACGCGGCCCACGCTGATGACCTACACCGCCACCCCGGAGGACTTCCGCCACTCGGCCGCGCGGGTGACCGAGATGGTCCTGGAGGGCGACCTCAAGATCGAGGTGCACCAGACCTTTCCGCTGAAGGACGCCGCCGAGGCGCACCGGGCCCTGGAGGGGCGGCGCACCACGGGTTCGACGGTGCTGATTCCGTAGGCGCGGAGACGGGTTCGTGGGGGCGGCGGAAGGGCGCGTCGCCTGCCGCGACACGCCGTCAATACATCCCTCTTGGCTCGACGGCGGCTTCCCTGCCGCCGCCGGTCGCGGCTGGCGACACGCCCTTCCTCGGGGCGCCTGCTGCGACACGCCGTGAATACATCCCTGTAGGCTCGACG
>JBFHNV010000063.1:0-27055 GCA_041593595.1 Gammaproteobacteria bacterium | reverse complement strand
GCCACAGCACCTTGCGCGCCAGGTTCTCGAGGACGGCGATCTCGTGCTCGCGGGACTGGTCGCGTGCAGTCTGCAGCATGGCGCACCTCCGTTTCAGATCCATTGTATAACCCGCGATCCCGGTCCACGACCCACCCGCCATCGCGCGTCCCGGGACCGTGCCCGCGCCGCGGCGGCGGGCACGGCGAGCCCGTATAATCCGGCGTCACCCGTTCCCGTACCGGCCCGCCCCGGCCCACCTCCCGTCATGTCCTACCAGGCCCTCGCCCGCAGATGGCGCCCGCGCACCTTCGACGAGCTGGTGGGGCAGGGCCACGTGGTGAAGGCGTTGACCAACGCCCTGGACCAGGGCCGGGTGCACCACGCGTTCCTGTTCACGGGAACGCGCGGCGTGGGCAAGACCACGGTCGCACGCATCCTCGCGAAGTGCCTGAACTGCGAGCGCGGCGTCAGCTCGCGCCCCTGCGGCGAGTGCACCGCCTGCACCGAGATCGATCAGGGCCGGCACGTGGACCTCATCGAGGTGGACGCGGCGTCGCGGGCCAAGGTGGACGAGACCCGCGAGCTCATGAACAACGTGCAGTTCGCGCCCGCGCGTGCGGCGCACAAGGTGTACCTCATCGACGAGGTGCACATGTTCTCCGACGCGAGCTTCAATGCGCTGCTGAAGACGCTGGAGGAGCCGCCGCCGCACGTGAAGTTCCTGCTCGCCACCACCGATCCCCAGCGCATGCCGGTGACGGTGCTGTCGCGCTGCCTGCAGTTCAGCCTGAAGCGCCTTCCCGGCGATCAAATCGCCGCTCGCATCGAGCAGATCCTCGCCGCGGAGGACGTGCCCTTCGAGGCGGGTGCCGTGCGCATGCTGGCGCGCGCTGCCGACGGCAGCCTGCGCGATGCGCTCAGCCTGCTGGACCAGGCCATCGCCCACGGCGGCGGGCGCGTGGCGCCGGAGCCGGTGCGGGCCATGCTGGGGCTGCTGGACCGTCGCCACGTGCGCGCTCTGGTGGAGCAGCTCGCGCGCGGCGACGGCGCCGGTCTGCTGGCCCAGGTGGAGGCCATGTCCGGCGAGGTGGCGGACTTCGGCGAGGCCCTCGGCGAGCTGCTGGGGGAGCTCAAGCGCATCGCGGTGGCCCAGGTCGTGCCGGAAGCGGCAGCGGACGAGGACGGCGAGGACTGGCTGCGCGAGATGGCTGGCACCCTCGCGCCGGAGGACGTCCAGCTCCACTACCAGATTGGCCTCATCGGCCGGCGCGACCTGCCCCTGGCGCCGGACCCGCGCACGGGCTTCGAGATGACCCTGCTGCGCATGCTGGCCTTCGCGCCGCAGGGCGGCGCCGAGGGCGATGGCCGGGACGGGGAGCGCGGGCCGGCGGAGCGGCGCGCTCCCGCGTCCGCGGCGGCGCCGGCAGCGGCGCCCCAGGCAGCACGCCCGGCGGCTGCGACGCCGCCGCCGCCGGCGCCCGCGACCGGCGCGCCGGTGGCGCCCGACACGCACTGGGCCGCCCTGGTGCCGGCACTGGGGCTCACGGGTATCGCGCGGGAGCTGGCGGCGAACTGCGAGCTGCTGTCCATGGACCGCGGCCGCGTGCGGCTGCGCCTCGCGCCGGAGCACCGCCAGCTCGCCGCCGGGCGCGGCCGCGCGAGGCTCGAGCAGGCGCTGGCAGCGCACCTGGGGGGCACGGTGGCGGTGAGCATCGAGATCGGGGAGCGCGCGGCGGACACGCCCGCGGAGATCGCGCGGCGCGACGCGGACGCACGCCTCGAGCGCGCCGCGCGCGCGCTGGAGCAGGATCCCGGCGTGATGGCCATCGTGGATGCGTTCGGCGGCAGCATCGAGCCGGACTCCATCCGGCCCGCCGACTGATCCCACGGACAGGAACAGGCAACGGAGCACGACATGAAAGGCGGACTGGGCAACCTGATGAAGCAGGCGCAGCAGATGCAGGAGCAGATGCAGCGACAGCTCAAGCAGGCGCAGGAGGAGCTGGCGAACCTGGAGGTCACCGGCGAGGCGGGCGGCGGCATGGTGAAGGTGGTGATGACCGGCCGCCACGACGTGCGCCGGGTCGCCATCGATCCCGCGCTCATGGAGGAGGATCGGGAGATGCTCGAGGACCTCATAGCCGCAGCGGTGAACGACGCGGTGCAGCGGGTGGAGACCGAGACCCAGGCGAAGATGTCGGGTGTCACCTCGGGCCTGAACCTGCCGCCGGGCTTCAAGCTGCCCTTCGGATGAGCGGCGCGCCCCGGCGCGCGAGGCCGCGACGGCGCGGCCCGCGGCGATGCGGCTGACCCCGGCGGTGGCGATCAGTCCGCTCATCGAGCGTCTGGTGGAGAGCCTGTGCTGCCTGCCGGGTGTGGGGCCGAAGTCGGCGCGCCGCATGGCGTACCACCTGCTCGAGCGCGACCGGGAGCGGGCGCTGGCCCTGTCCGGCACCCTGGCGGAGGCCGTGGCGCGGGTCGGGCGGTGCGGGCGCTGCCGCACCCTCACCGAGGACACCCTGTGCGCCGTGTGCGCGGCACCCGGGCGCGATCCGGCGCAGCTGTGCGTGGTGGAGTCGCCCACGGACCTGGAGGCCATCGAGTCCGGAACGGACTTCCGGGGCGGCTACTTCGTGCTCATGGGGCTGCTCTCGCCCCTGGACGGGATCGGGCCCGCGGAGCTCGGGCTGGACGCCTTCCGGCGACGCCTGGACGTGGGCCCGGTGCAGGAGGTCATCATCGCCACCGGCACCACCGTGGAGGGCCAGGCCACGGCCCACTACCTGGGTGAGCTGGTGCGCGAGCGGGGCATCCGGGTGACGCGTCTCGCCCACGGCATCCCTCTGGGTGGCGACCTGGAGTACGTGGACAGCTCCACCCTGGCCCACGCGCTCAAGGGGCGCATGGCCCTGGACTGACGCGGCGGGCGGGGCGGCGGGCAGGATAAGATAGTCGACCGCCGTGCGGCCCGGGGCCCGGCCTGACGCGGGCCGGGGTCCGACGGGCCGCCGGCAACCCACAGGGAGTGGCCGTTGCACGCCAGCAACCTCATCTGGATCGACCTGGAGATGACCGGCCTGGATCCGGACCGGGACCGGATCCTCGAGATCGCCACCATCATCACCACCGAGCGCCTGGAGCCGGTCGCGGAGGGACCCGTCGTCGCCGTGCGCCAGCCCGAGGCGGTGCTGGCGGGCATGGACGAGTGGAACACCCGGCATCACGGCCAGTCCGGGCTGCTGGAGCGGGTGCGCGCGAGCCGTCACGACGAGGAGTCGGCGGAGCAGGCCACCCTGGAGTTCCTGGCCCGCCACGTGCCGGAGCGGGCGTCGCCCATGTGTGGCAACAGCATCTGCCAGGACCGCCGTTTCCTGGCGCGCTGGATGCCGACGCTGGAGGCGTACTTCCACTACCGCAACCTGGACGTGAGCACCCTGAAGGAGCTGTGCCGGCGGTGGTCGCCCCTGGTGGCCGATGGGGTGGTGAAGGCGGCGAGCCATCGCGCCCTGGACGACATCCGCGAGTCCATCGGCGAGCTCGCCTACTACCGCGACCACTTCGTGCGCCTGCCGTAGGGGCGCCGGGATGGGCGACGACACGCCTCCCCGCAGCGACGCGCTCTATCGCGCCGAGTCGGTGCGATCCCGGGATCGCACCGCCATCGAGGAGTTCGGTGTCCCGGGCATCGAGCTGATGGAGCGCGCTGGCGCGGCGGCCTGGGCCGCCTTCGCCCGACGCTGGCCGGAGGCCTGGCGGGTGGCGGTGCTGTGCGGCCCGGGCAACAACGGCGGCGACGGCTACGTGGTGGCACGCCGCGCGGCCGAGGCCGGGGTCGAGGCGCGGGCCTTCGCGCTGGGCGATCCGGCGCGCCTGCGCGGCGACGCGGCCACGGCGCGGGATCGCTGGACGGCGGGCGGCGGCGTCATCGAGCCGGTGGCGGCGCTGGACCCGGCGGCCTGGGACGCGGCCGTGGACGGCCTGTTCGGAACCGGTCTGGCCCGCCCCCCGGAGGGCGACGCGGCCGACGCCATCGCGGCGGTCAACGCCGTGGCCGGCCCGCACCTGGCCCTGGACATCCCCAGCGGGCTCGACGCCGACACGGGCAACGTGCTCGGTACCGCGGTGCGCGCCGATCTCACGGTGACCTTCATCGGGCTCAAGCAGGGGCTGCTCACCGGCGACGCCCGGGATCTGTGCGGCGAGGTGCTGCTGGCGGGACTGGACGTGCCGGACGCGGTGTACGCCCGGGTCCCTCCCGACGCCTTCCGGGCGAGCCTAGCGGGTCTGGGGGCGGCGCTCGGCGGGCCGCGGGCGCGGCGCGCCCACAAGGGTCGATTCGGCCACGTGCTGGTGGTGGGCGGCGACCACGGCTTCGCCGGTGCCGCCCGCCTGTGCGCGGAGGCCGCCGCGCGGGTGGGCGCCGGGCTCACCAGCGTGGCCACCCGCCATGAGCACGTGCCGGCGGTGATCGCCGCGCGCCCGGAGCTGATGGCGCGGGGCGTGGCCGGTTCCGGTGATCTCGCGCCGCTGCTCGAGGCCGCCAGCGTGGCGGCGGTGGGGCCTGGCCTCGGCCGCGCCGGCTGGGGCACCGAGCTGCTCGGGGCCGCGCTGGGCGAAGGTCGCGCCCTGGTGCTGGACGCGGATGCGCTCAACCTGCTGGCAGCGATGCCGGCGCTGCGCGAGCGCCTGGACGGCGCACGCTGCGTGATCACGCCGCACCCGGGTGAGGCAGCCCGGCTGCTGGACACGGACTCACGGTCGGTGGAGGCAGACCGCTTCGCCGCCGCCGAAGGTCTGTGCGAGCGCCTGGCCTGCACGGTGGTGCTGAAGGGTGCCGGCACGCTGGTGAAGTCGCCGGGGCGCGCGCCGCGGGTGGTGGCGGGGGGCAACCCGGGCATGGCCAGCGGCGGCATGGGCGACGTGCTCACCGGCGTGATCGCGGGTCTCATGGTCCAGGGCCTCGCGCCGGCGGACGCGGCCGTGGTGGGCGCGGTGGTGCACGCGGCGGCCGGCGACGCGGCGGCCCGGGACGGCGGTGAGCGGGGCCTGCTGGCCGGCGACCTGCTGCCGCGACTGCGCCGCATCGTCAGCGGCCTGTGAAGCTGGTCCTCGCGGACGAGGCGGCGACCCTCGCCGCCGGTGCTGCCATCGCCAAAGGACTGGCTGCGCTCGGGCCCCTGCCGGAGCATGGCCTGCACCTGCACCTGCGCGGCCCCCTGGGTGCCGGCAAGACCACGCTGGCACGGGGACTGCTGCGGGCGCTGGGCGTCACCGGCGCGGTGCGCAGCCCCACCTATACCCTGGTGGAGCCCTACCGCGCCGGCGCGCTGGAGCTGTTCCACTTCGATCTCTACCGGCTCGCCGGCGCGCAGGAGCTCGAGGAGCTGGGCGCCCGCGACTGCTTCCGGGCAGGCGCCGTGTGCTTGTTCGAGTGGCCCGAGCGGGCGGCGGCTGCGCTGCCGCGGGCGAGCCTGATCCTCGAGCTTGCCCACGACCCGCCGGGGCGCAGCCTCGTGGCCCGCGCCTCGGATGCCTGTGGCGAGGCGCTCCTCCTGGCCCTCCGGGCCTTGCCCGGCTCTTGAGCAGGTGCCTGAGGTACTTGCAATAACCCGCAGAATCGCCTAGAAAATCAACCATTCGTCCATGCAGGCCGCGCGCATGCGACTGGCACTTGCCCTGACCTTCTCCCTGGCGGCGCCTCTCGTGTCGGCAGCACAGGTCTCCATCGAGCGCATCCGGGCCTGGCCGGCACCGGATCACACGCGGGTGGTGTTCGACGTGGCGGCGCCGCTGGAGCACACCCTGTTCATGCTCAAGAACCCGGATCGGGTGGTGGTGGATCTGCGCCAGGCCCGCCTGACCACCTCGCTGCCCCGCGGTGACGAGAGCGACCGACTGCTGCAGCGCATCCGCGCCGGCGCCCGGGGTGACGGCGATCTCCGGGTGGTGTTCGACCTGCGCGCACCGGCCCGTCCGCGCAGCTTCCTGCTCAAGCCCAACGCCCAGTACGGCCACCGCCTGGTCATCGACCTGCAGGCAGAGACCAACGACGCGCCGCGGGCGGCTGTCCCGCGTCCCGCGCCCGATCCGCAGACGCCGCGGGATCTGATCGTCGCCCTGGACCCGGGCCACGGCGGCGAGGACCCGGGCGCCATCGGGCCGGCGCGCACGCGGGAGAAGGAGGTGGTCATGGCCATCGCCGAGCGCCTGCAGCGGCTCATCGATCGCGAGCCGGGCATGCGCGCGGTGCTCACGCGTCGGGGCGACTACTACGTGGGGCTGCGCAAGCGCATGGAGATCGCGCGTTCCCATGGCGCGGATCTGTTCGTGTCGATCCACGCGGACGCGTTCCGCGACGGTCGCGTGCGCGGCAGCTCCGTGTACATCCTCTCGCGCAACGGCGCGAGCAGCGAGGCGGCGCGCTGGCTCGCCGAGCAGGAGAATGCCGCCGACCTGGTGGGGGGCGTATCCCTGGACGACAAGGACGAGGTGCTCGCCTCGGTGCTGCTGGACCTCTCCCAGACCGCCACCATCAGCGCCTCGACCGACGTGGCCACCCGGGTGCTGGGCGAGCTCAAGGGGCTCGGGCGCACCCACAAGCGCCACGTGGAGCGCGCCGGCTTCATGGTGCTCAAGTCACCGGATATCCCGTCGATCCTGGTCGAGACCGCGTTCCTGTCGAATCCGGACGAGGAGCGTAACCTCAACGACCCGGCCTACCAGCGCAAGGTGGCGGCGGCGATGCTGGCGGGCATCAAGTCCTACTTTGCCGACAGCCCGCCGCCGGGCACGCTGTTCGCGGCGCGCCGCCACGTGATTGCCCGCGGCGACACCCTGTCGGGCATCGCGTCGCGCTACGGGGTACCGCTGGCGCGGCTGCGCAGCGTCAACGATCTCGACGACGACCTGCTGCGGGTGGGTCAGGTGCTCAACATTCCCGGCGGTGGCTGATCGCGTCGCGTCGCGGCGGGCGTGCCCGCCCCTCAGATGGGCAGGAACACCGCACTCACCATGCGTTGCACCACCGTCTTGATGGTGCGGTTGGACCGCTCTGCCACCACCATCGCGAGGGTGTCCTGCAGCGAGATGAGCGCACCGAAGACACGCTCGAAGCTCACGTTGAGAGGCTCGTCGTCCAGCGAGTGGCTGAGCAGCAGCGGGCGGCCGTCGTCGTCCGCGCGGCTGCGCAGCAGCCACGCCGCCGTCTCGATGTTGCGCGCGCAGTTGTAGAGCTTCTGCGGATCCAGCTCGTCGAGGAAGTAGAACTCGCGCCGGTCGCCGTAGGCCTTGTCCACCATGGCGGCGAGCCCCGCCACCAGCGCGAGCACCCGGTCACCTCCGTAGTGCGCGTCGAAGGCGAGGCGCACGGCGTCCACCCCCCGCCGGCCATCCAGCTCGACGAAGTCGGGCACCCGCGGTGGACGGAACACCCGCTGCACCATGAACTCTGCGGAGGGTTTGCCGGCGGCGCGCCAGGCCGACGGGTTGCGACGGTAGAGCTTGCGCATCAGGTTCGCCAGATGGTCGCGGCTGCGCGCCAGGTGGATCTCGGCGACCTGGTCCACGTCGGTCTTGGCCAGATCCGCGAAGTGCATGCGACGCGCGGACACCTCCCCTGCCGGCGGTGCCGCCGCGCAGCCCGCGAGAACGGCGGCGAGCAGTGCGGGGGCGAGCGCCGCGCACCGTGGGGTTCGCGCGCGGCAGCCCTTCATCGCGCGGCGGCCTGCAGCGCAGCGGCTTCGCGGCCCAGGGTCGCGCGATGGAACAGCAAGATCGCGCGACCGCCGCCGCACTGGCGCCACAGCACGCACGCGCGCAGTCCCGAGAGCAGCAGCGCACGGATGCGATCCGCGTTGGCAGGGGTCTTGAGGTGCACCGGCTCGCCGCTGACCATGATGCGCGGACCGAGTCCGCTCACGTGGTCCACGTACAGGGCCGCGAGCCGCCCGAGCATCCAGGGATCGCTCACCGCGCGATCGTCGCGTTCGCTCACCAGCGCGCCGATGCCCTCGCCGAGCCGCGCGGCCGAGACGGGCGCCGCGTGGAGGCGGCGCTCCAGGTACATGAGGCTGGCCGCGTAGCGGGACTGCTCCAGCCCGAGCGCGCTCGGGCCGCGCCGCAGGTGGCCGCACAGGCTGTCGAGGCCGCCCGCGAGCGCCGGCACGCCGCCGTAAACCGCCTCGGCACTCGGCGCGTCGATGCGCAGCACGCTCTCCAGCACCGCGTCCATGGCAGCGGCGTCGGAGGGCACACCGCCGCGGGCGCAGGCCTGGACCTGCGTGACGGACTGGTACAGGCCCGCGAGGGCGATGCACTGCTCGCGGGCGCGGCGCGGGCGCCACGGCAGCAGGTCGATCAGCGCCACGGCGCCTCGATCACGGCACCGCCCAGGCACTCCTCGCCGTGATAGAGCACCAGGCACTGACCCGGCGTCACTGCCCACTGGGCACGGGCGAAGCGCACCTCGAGCCCGCCGCCGGCACGCCCCGTCACGCGGCAGCGCTGCGGCGCCTGGCGGTGGCGGATGCGCGCCTCGCAGGCCAGGGGCAGCGCCGGCGCGGCGCCCGCGATCCAGTGCGGCGCCCCGGTGACCAGCGCCGGGGACCACAGCCGCGGGTGGTCGCGGCCCTGCACCACGCGCAGCACGTTGCGTGCCACGTCCTTGTCCGAGACGTACCACGGCGCCCCGCTGCCGCCGCGTCGCCCGCCGAGGCCGAGCCCCTGGCGCTGCCCGATGGTGTAGAAGTGCAGCCCGCGGTGCTCGCCCACACGTCGGCCGCCGGGATCCTCCATGGGCCCCGGGGAGGGCGCCAGGAAGCGGGCCAGGAACCGCGCGTGGTCCCGCTCACCGATGAAGCAGATCCCGGTGCTGTCCTTCTTGTCGTGCACGGCCAGCCCGGCCTCGCGGGCGATGCGGCGAACCCGGGACTTCTCCAGCTCGCCGAGCGGGAACTCGGCGGCGGCGAGCTGCGCCTGGTCCAGTCCGTGCAGGAAGTAGGTCTGGTCCTTGTCCTCGTCCCGGGCGCGCAGCAGCACGTGACGACCGCCGCGCCGTGCGACCCGGGCATAGTGGCCGGTGGCGAGGCGTTGCGCGCCGAGATCCCGCGCATGCTCCAGGAAGGCGCGGAACTTCACCTCCTGGTTGCAGAGCACGTCCGGGTTCGGCGTGCGCCCGCGGCGGTGCTCCTCGAGGTAGGTCTCGAACACCCGCTCCCAGTACTCGTAGGAGAAGTTCACGGTGGCCAGGGGCACGCCCAGGCGTGCGCACACGGCGCGCGCATCCGCGAGGTCCCGCGCGGCCGGGCAGATGCCGTCGGCGTCGTCCTCGTCCCAGTTCTTCATGAATACCGCGCGCACCGGCTGGCCGGCGTCTCGCAGGCGCAGCAGCGCCACCGCCGAGTCGACCCCGCCCGACACCCCCACCGCCACGGCGGGGCTATGGGGCACGGGCGACGGCAGGGTGGGCGAAGCTGCGAGCGGGGCGGGCACGGCTGTTGGTGGACGTGACGGAATGCTCATTATCCCACAGGCGGGTTGAACTCCGGCCCGATAAGCCGCACGTTAGATTTTGCGGCGGTGGCGCCGCGCCACCGGGGAGCGCCCGCCATGGACCTCACCCAGACCATCGCCCTGTGCATGGGCGTCGCGTGGGCCAGCGGAATCAACCTCTACGCGGCCCTCCTGATGCTGGGTCTCATGGGCGCCACGGGTCACATGCAGCTCCCGCCCGGGCTCGAGGTGCTGGCCGAGCCGCCGGTGATCATGGCGGCGGGCTTCATGTACTGCGTGGAGTTCTTTGCCGACAAGGTGCCCGGGGTGGACACCGGCTGGGACACCGTGCACAGCTTCCTGCGCATACCCGCCGGAGCGGTTCTGGCCGCCACCGCCGTGGGCGACGTGAGCATGGCGGCGCAGGTGGCCGCGGCGATCATCGGCGGCAGCCTGGCCGCCGCCACCCACGCCACGAAGGCCGGCGGCCGGGTGCTGATCAACACCTCGCCCGAGCCGTTCAGCAACTGGGCCGTGTCCGTCGCCGAGGACGTGGCGGTGTTCGCAGGGCTATGGGCGGCGCTCAACCATCCGAGCCTGTTCCTCGCGCTCCTCGCGCTGTTCGTGCTGGCCATGGTCTGGCTGCTGCCGAAGATCTGGCGCGGGGTGCGGACCGTGTTCGCGCGGCTCTCGCGCTGGCTGGGAGGCGGCGCCTCGCCGACCCAGGCAGATCCCGGCCGGTCCGGTCCGCAGGGCGACGCGCAGCTGCGCTTCTCCCTCACCGCGCCGGACGGGGACGGCGGGCGCGAGGGCCGGAGCTAGGGCCGTACCGGCGGCGACGCCGCGCCACACGAGGGCCACGGCTGCCGGGGGCAGGACCCGTCAGCGGGCGCACGGGCTGCCGCGCTCCGGCACCGCGATGCCGTTCGTCCGCGAGCCCGTTGCCGCAGGGCGATGCTCGCCCCGAGCATCGGTCCTGTGCGGGGCTCCTGTGGGGGCCAGTGCGAACGCAACGTGTCGTGGGTTCGCGCCGGCATGGCCTGCGATATGATCCGCATTCCCTGTCCGACCCGCCCACACATGCCCGCGTCACCTCCGCCAGCAACGTCGTCCAGCGCCCGGGTGCTCGTCGTGGACGACGACCCGGACATGCTCGCGCTGCTCGACCGCTGGTTCGGCGCCGCGGGGTTGCACTGTGCCACGGCTGCCAGCGGCAGCGAGGCGCTCACCCAGCTCGACCTGCAGCGTCCCGACGTGGTGGTCACGGATCTCGTGATGGACGAGATGGACGGGCTCAAGCTGCTGAAGGAGATCCACCGCCACGACCCGGTGATGCCCGTGATCATGCTGAGCGGCGCTGCGGGCGTGGACGAGGCCATGCGCGCCGCGCACCTGGGCGTGAGCGCCTTCCTCACCAAGCCGCCGGACCGCCAGGCGCTGCTCGACGAGGTCCAGCGCGCGCTGGATCGCGACGGTCACGGCGCGGAGCCGGTGACGGCCTTCGGGAGCAGCATCATCTATCGCAGCGCCGCCATGGCCGCGCTGATGGAGAAGGCGCGGCTGGTGGCGGCCAGCGACTGCTCGGTGCTGATCACCGGCGCCACGGGTACGGGCAAGGAGCTGATGGCGCGTGCCATCCACGACGCGAGCCCGCGCCGGGACAAGCCCTGCGTGAGCGTCAACTGCAGTGCCATCCCAGACCAGCTCCTCGAGTCCGAGCTGTTCGGCCACGAGAAGGGGGCCTTCACCGGCGCCGTGAACCGGCACGAGGGGCTGTTCCAGGCCGCCGACGGAGGCACCCTGTTCCTGGACGAGATTGGCGACATGCCGCTGCAGCTGCAGGCCAAGCTGCTGCGCGTGCTGCAGGACTTCCAGGTGCGGCCGGTGGGCGCGACGCGCAGCCTGCCGGTGAACGTGCGCGTGGTGTCGGCTACCCACCAGGATCTGGAGGTGGCGGTGGCGGAGAAGCGCTTCCGCGAGGACCTCTACTACCGGCTGAGCGTGGTGCCCCTGCACCTGCCGCCCCTCGACGAGCGCCGCGAGGACATCGCGCCCATCGTGGACGACCTGGTGACCCGGCTCGCGCGGCGCAACGACTGGCCGTCCAAGCGGTTCACGCCGGAGGCGCGTCAGTTTCTCCAGGGCGCCACCTGGCCCGGCAACGTCCGCCAGCTCGCCAACGTGGTGGAGCAGTGCATGGTGCTGTCGACCTCGGAGCTGATCCCCCTGGATCTGGTGCGTGCCGCCCTTCGCAACGAGCCCGCACAGGTGCCCACACTGGACGACGCGAAGCGCGCCTTCGAGCGGCGATACCTCATCGACGTGCTGCGCATGAGCGACGGTAACGTGTCCGGCGCGGCGCGCCTCGCCGGGCGCAACCGCACCGAGTTCTACAAGCTGCTCTCGCGCCACCACCTGGACGCGGCGGAGTTCCGCGGCGACGACGACACGGGGCCGGCGGAGGACGACGGCTAGGTGTCTTTTCCGCATCGGCGGGCGTCTCAGGCAGGATACCGACGCCGGTCGCGCGCGCGGTCGCATCGCCTGGCGGCGCTGCACAGCACCGGGGACGCCGCGGCGGCGGACCGGCCGAAGGAGGGCGACGAATGAGCGGTGATCCAATCCCGGTCACGGTGGACGCGGATCTGAAGGACCTGATCCCGGGCTTCCTGGAGCGGCGCCGGGAGGACGTGAGCAAGCTGCGTGCGGCGCTGGACGCGCCGGATCTGGAGACCCTGCGGGTCACCGGACACAGCATGAAGGGCACCGGCGGCGGCTACGGCTTCGACGGCCTGTCCGAGATCGGCGCCGCCATCGAGTCGGCCGCCAAGCGCGGCGACGTGGACACGGTGCGCACCCAGGTGGCGCGGCTCGAGGATTACCTGTCCCGGGTGCAGATTCGCTTCGAGTGAGCGACGCGCCGAGTTCCGGAGGGATCCTGTGAAGGTGCTGGTGGTGGACGACGACGAGGACTTCCGCTCCCTGTCGCGGGCTCTGATCCAGCGATCGTTCCCCCGCGCGGCGGTGGCGGAATACGACCCGGAGTCGCGCGGCGTGCCTCCCGACGACTTTCCCTGGGCGGACTACGACGTGGTGCTGCTGGACCACGAGCTCAATACCGGGGACACCGGTCTCGACTGGCTGCGCCGCTATGGCCGGCTCCCGGGATTCCCTGCCGTGATCTTCGCCACCGGCGCCGGCGACGAGAATCTGGCGGCGCGGGCCATGAAGTTCGGCGCCGACGAGTACCTGAGCAAGCGCGACGTGAGCGCCGCGCACCTGGGCGCCCTGCTGAGCAGCGTGATGGCGGCACGCAACGCCGCCGGGCCCGATGCCGTCGCGCCGGTTCACGCCCGGCCGATGCCCGGCGTGCCCACGCCGGCAGCGGTGCCCGGCTACTCGCTGCGCCGCCTGCTCGGCTGTGGCGGCACGGCCGACGTGTACCTGGCCGAGCGCCACGGCGACGGCCTCACCGTGGTGCTGAAGCTGCTGCGCGAGGGCATGGCCCACAACGCCGTCGCCATCAAGCGCCTGGTGACCGAGGCGAGGGTGCTGGAGTCCCTCGACAGCCCCCACGTGGTGAAGGTGTATGGTCACGGCGTGGAGGCGGGCCGCGCGTACCTGGCGATGGAGTACCTGGGGCACGGCGACCTGCGCGCGCGCATCAGCGAGGGCCTCGGGGTGCGCACCGCGCTCGAGTACGCCCTCGCGCTGGCGCGCGGGCTTGCCACCGTGCACGCGCGCGGGGTGCTGCACCGGGATATCAAGCCGGGCAACGTGATGTACCGCTACGACGACAGCCTGGCGCTGACGGACTTCGGCATCGCCAAGAGCGCGAGCATCGACAGCAGCCTCACCGGCTCCGGCAGCGTGGTGGGCACGCCCTCCTACATGAGCCCGGAGCAGTGCGAGGGGCGCGGCGCGGAGGCGCGCAGCGACCTCTACTCGCTGGGCGTCGTGATCTTCGAGATGCTGACCGGCTCGCGGCCCTTCACGGGCGATTCGCCGGGGATGCTGTTCATGCAGCACGTGACCGCGGCGGTGCCGCGCCTGCCGGAGCACCTGTCCCACTGCCAGGCGCTCATGGACGGCCTGCTGGCGAAGCGTCCGCAGGACCGCCCGCCCCACGCGGGCGCGGTGGCCGAGGAGATCGCCGCGCTGCTGGAACGCTGACGGCCGGGCGCCAGCGCGCAGCGCCCGCGTCAGCCGGCCTCGGCCGGGCTCGACTCCACGCGCACCCGCTCCACCTTCGGTTCCGACCAGGGGCCCGTGATCACGTAGCGGTAGGCAAAGGCCGCGTCGATGAGCTTGCGCTTGAGGAACCGCTCCGCGAGCCACAGGGGCGCGAGGGGCAGGCTGGTCGAGAGCTTGGGTGTCACCGTCATCACCTGGTCGTAATCCTCCGCGAGCAGCCCCACGCGCCCGCTGAGCTCCACGCGGGCGCTGTCCGTGTGCATGGTCAGGTTGTTGGTCCAGGCGTTGCCGGCGTCCAGCCGGAAGCTGCCTTCGATGCGCTCGTAGCTGACGCCCTCCTGGAACAGGTCGCTGAAGTCCAGCCGGAGCAGGCGGCGCGGCAGCACGGTGACGTTGAGCAGCCCGAACACGCGCCCGGTGGCACCGGGCTCCACCTCCAGCAGTCGTCCGCCGGCGGCGCGGAAGTGCAGCACCCCGCGCACCCGCTCGAGGGCGAAATCGAACGGCGATCCCTGCCACTCGGCGTCGATGGCGATCTCCACGGCGCCGCCCTCCACGCCACTGTTCCCGTAGCCGAGGGTGTGGGTGAAGCGGCCGAAGTCGTCGCTGTGGATGTTGAGCGCCACCTGTGACCGCGTGTCCGCGCCGCTGCCGCTCCAGCTTCCTGAGCCGCGGAGATCGAAGCGCTCGCCGATGGCGAGGAGCTCGCTGAACTCCACGCCGTCGCCGGCGTGCGACACCAGCAGCTTCGCGAGTCCCAGGTCGATGTCGTTGTAGCGCAGCTGTCTGGCGACGAGGCGTGCAGGGGGCAGGTCGCGGGGATCCAGCCGCGAGGTTTGCATGGGCAGCATGCCGCCGCCGACGCCAGGCTTCACGTGCAGGTGCTCGAATCGCGCGTCGATGGGGACGGTGCCCACGGGCTCGGGGATCAGGATCTCGCCGGCCACCGATTCGCCGCGCAGTCGCACCCGCCAGGGCCCGTCCGGGGCGCGCGTCACGCCCACCTGCACCCGGTCGAAGCCGGCACCCAGGGCCGTCAGGTGGGCCGTGCTCACGTCCACCCGCGAGAGCCGCTGCATCGGCCGCTCGGCGCCCTGTTCGTGCGCGGCGTCGACGTCCGCCAGCTCCGCGATCAGCGCCACCCAGTTGTCCACCGACAGCCGATCGAGCTCGCCGGCCACGGCAAGGCCCGGCTGCGCGGGCAGCGCCGCCGGCGCGCCCCCGAAGCGCAGCTCACCGCGCGTGAAGCGATGGCCCGGGTCCTCCGGCGTCATCTCCAGGAGCGCGCGGGTGTGGCCGCCGTAGCTCACTTGGAACACCCGCGGCCCGTCCACCGCGAGGCGCGTGCGTACCAGCAGCTCCTGGCGGCTGTCCGCGTCCTTGCCGAGCGGTGCCGGCAGGTCGAGGCCCATCCCCGCGAGGTCGGAGGTCACGGCGAGGGCGATGCCCTCGCGTGCGATGCGCTCGCGGTGCGGGATGTCGAGCTGCACGCGCCACTGGGCGCTGCCGGTGAGGCGCGAGAGCAGCGGCGGGACTGACGTGGCGGCCGCGTCCAGGGCGCCCACGTCGCGCAGGTGGCGCACCAGGCCCTCGCGATCCGTGGCGCCCTGGATGGCGAGCCGGGTGCGGGTGCGCTGCTCGGCGGTGCCGTCCAGCTCCGCGGTGATGCGCCGCTCCAGGTAGACGGCCTGCAGCGTGCCGCGGGACAGGCCGTCCCGGTCGAAGCTGAACCGGCCCTGCACAGCGTCCAGGCCGGAGCGCAGGGCGGGGACCTGCAGGCGGTTGCCAGAGAGGCTCACGTCGCCCCGAACCCGGACCTGCCCCTCGGCGAGCGGGATGTCCAGCTCCAGGTCCAGCGCCGCCTCGCCGCGCGCGTCCAGCTGCGCCAGCAGGCCTTCGAACCGGTGAGCAATGGGCGTGGCGGAAAGGAACTCGGCGCCGTGCTCGGTGCGCCCCGCGATCCGGCCGGCGATCCGCAGCACCGGGTCCTGCTCGTCCACGTCAGGGATGCTTCCCGCGGCAGAGACGATGCTGGCACCCACGGTGCGACCGCCAGTGAGGGTGAAGCCGAAGCGTCCGCGGTCGAGCTCCAGATGGCCGGCCAGCGCCTCCAGCGCCGGCCAGTCCTCCAGGTAGCGCAGCTGCGCCTCGTCGAAGTCCACCCGCACGCGCAGGACCCGGGTGAGGTCCTCGACGCGCGACAGCTCGCCGTGCAGGGATGCGGTGAGGCCCCGCACCTTCACGCGCTGCACCGCCCGGTTGATCCAAAGCGACAGCGCCTCGTGCATGCCCGCCCGGGACAGGTAGCGGCGCGCCGCCGCGGCGTCGACCCCGGATCCCCGCACCTCGACGGCGACCTGCACCCCGCGCTCTCCCTGCAGCGGCACCCGCACGCTGCCGGCGATGCGCAGGCGCGCATCCCCGTCGGCGAAGTTGACGCCTGTGGAGTCCAGCACCAGCACGTCGTCCTCCCGGTGCCAGCGCAGCTCGCCCCCGGCGGCGAAGTCGAGGCGGGCCCCGGATCCGTCATCCGGGGCCCGTGCCGTGGTGGCGCGCAGCAGCAGCCTGCCGGCGCCACCCATCAGGGTGAGCTGCGCGTCGGCGGGACCCAGCGCGCCGGCGCCGCCCGGCTCCTGCAGCACCACCTCGCGCAGCCTCGCGCGCAGGGACTGCACCCGGGGCTCTGCGGGGAGCCCGGTGAGCTGGATCTCCAGGTCCTCGACGCGCCCGTCCGGGCGCACTGCGCCGATCAGGCGCGCGCCGGCGGCGCCCACCAGCGCCGGGTGCCCGAGCAGCGGCAGCAGACCGGCGACGGGTGCGTGGTCCAGGGTCAGCGTGTGTCGCGACGCGTCGCCCCGGCCGATCTGCGTGAGCGCGAGAGTGGCAGAGGGCGACACCCGGGACTCGCTGCGCGCCTGCAGCCGGAGCAGGGTGAGCCGCCAGCCGTCGGGGAGATCGGCGAACTCCACCAGGCTCTCGAGGGACTCGATCGAGATGGCTCCCGGCGCCTGCGCCAGCCGCGGCGCATCCAGCGCCAGCGTGCCGCGCAGGCCACGCAGCCGACCGCCGGCGATGCTGCCGTCCAGGTCCGCGCTCAGCCGCCCCGACAGGGCCGCCGGGCGCAGGCCGGCGGGCAGCGCCTGAAGCGGCATGTCCCGGGTGCTCAGGGTGATGTCGGCGCCGGCCAGCGGGTCCGTGTCCCGGCGCGCCCAGCGCAGGGTGAAGCGCAGCGGTGTCGCCGGGCTCGCAGGCAGCGCGATGGCACCGGCCAGGCGCAGCCCGCCCGCCACGGCTCGCAACCGCAGGCTCACCGGCGCGAGTACCAGCGGCGCCGCCGCGCCGGGCGCGGCGAAGCCGTCCAGGGTGACGGTGGCGTCCTCCAGCCCCAGGCGCGCGGCCCCCGGCAGCGTGCCGAGCAGGTGCCCGAGCGCCGCGTCGGCGCGCGTGGTGCGCGTCTGGCCGAAGCCGGACAGGGTGATGCTGCCGTCGTCGCCCCGAGAGAGCTGCACCTGTGCGCCGCGCACGGTGACGGACTCCGGGCGCAGCGCCCGCGCCTTCAGCGATCCCAGGGCGTCCACCCGCACCTCGGCCGCGTCCAGGGCCAGCCCGCTGCCGGCGGCGCCCAGCTCCAGGCCGCGCAGCCGCACCAGCGGCGCGCCGTCGCTCCAGCCCACCTGCATCTCGCGCAGCCGCACCGGGCGCCCCAGCTGCTCGCCGAGCCAGTCCGCCACCACCTGGGGACGCTTCTCCAGCGCCGGCAGGGCGAGCAGGGCGAGCAGCGCGAGCACCGCCAGCGCGCCGGCGGCGCCCAGCGCCATCCACGCCGCTGCCCGCACCGGATGCGGCAGGTTGACGAGGCCGGCGCGGCGCCGCGCGCTGGGCACTACATCAGCACCACGTCGTACTGCTCGCGCGGGTACTGGGTCTCCGCCTGCAGGGTGATGGGCCGGCCGATGAAGGCCTCGAGCTCGGCGAAGCCCGCCGACTCCTCGTCCACCAGCGTGTCGATGACCTCCGGCGAGGCCAGCACCAGCAGGCGCTCCGCGTCGTACTGGCGCGCCTCGCGCAGGATCTCGCGGAAGATCTCGTAGCACACGGTGTCGGGGCTCTTGATGGTGCCGCGGCCCGAGCAGGTGGGGCAGGGCTCGCACAGCACGTGCTCCAGGCTCTCGCGGGTGCGCTTGCGCGTCATCTGCACCAGCCCGAGCGCCGAGACGTTGCTGATGTGGGTCTTGGTGGGATCCCGGTCGAGGCTACGCTCCAGCGCGCGCAGCACCTGCCGACGGTGCTCCTCGCTGGTCATGTCGATGAAGTCGATGATGATGATGCCGCCGAGGTTGCGCAGTCTGAGCTGGCGGGCGATGGCCTGGGCAGCCTCCAGGTTGGTCTTGAAGATGGTCTCTTCCAGGTTGCGGTAGCCCACGTAGGCGCCGGTGTTGACGTCGATGGTGGTCATGGCCTCCGTCTGGTCGATGACCAGGTGGCCGCCCGACTTGAGCTGCACCTTGCGGCTGAGCGCCTTCTGGATCTCGTCCTCGACGCCGTAGAGATCGAAGATCGGGCGCTCCCCGCCGTCGCCGTAGTGCTCGATGCGCGGGGTAATCTCGGGCAGGTAGTGGCGGGTGAAGTCGATGGCCTTGCGGACGGTCTCGCGCGAGTCGATGCGCACCTTCTCCACCTCGCTGCCGGACAGCTCGCGCAGCGTGCGCAGCGCGAGCGCCAGGTCCTCGTGCACCATGCTGGGCGCACGCGCCTCGCGGGCGCGCTGCTCGAGGCCCGTCCACAGCCGGTCCAGGAACTCCATGTCCTTCGCGAGCAGCTCCTCGCTCACCGATTCGGCGGCGGTGCGCACGATGTAGCCGTCGCGCGGCGCGCCGTTGCCGCCGTTCTCCGCGCGGTTGCCGCCGCTGCGCCGGCGCGCGAGCTCGCGCACCAGCTCGCGCAGCCGCGTGCGCTCCGCGTCGTCCTCGATCTTCTGCGATACGCCCACGGTGTCGGCGCCGGGCATGAACACCAGGTAGCAGGCGGGGATGGACAGGTGGGTAGTCAGGCGCGCGCCCTTGCTGCCGATGGGGTCCTTGATCACCTGCACCAGGACCTCCTGGCCCTCGTGCAGCAACTCGGTGATGTCGGCGGCGGCGCGCGCCGGCGTCGTGGCCGCCACGTCGCCGGCGGCAGCCACGCCCGCGTCCGGGTCGACCCGCTCGGCGGCCGGCACCGCGTCCCGGCGATCGGGCGCCCCCGCCACGTCCGAGGCGTGCAGGAAGGCGGCGCGGGCCAGGCCCACGTCCACGAAGGCTGCCTGCATGCCGGGCAGCACCCGGCACACGCGGCCCTTGTAGATGTTGCCCACCAGGCCGCGGCGGTTGGCGCGCTCGATGAGGATCTCCTGCACCACGCCGTTCTCGATGACCGCCACCCGGGTCTCCTGGGGCGTCACGTTGATGAGCAGCTCGGCGCTCATGAGGTCGGGGCCCGCGGCCCGTGGATGATTCTTGAAGCCATTGCAGGTATGCCCCATAAGCGCCCGTTTCTGGTGGCAAATTGTACCGGAGCCGCGGGAGAAGGTCGCATCCAGTCGCGCCGGCGATTGGTTGGCGCTTTATTTGTTATGCTTCGCCCGCGCCGCGAGGGCCGAGCGACCACCCGGGTCTTCAGCAGGCCGCCGTCGCGGCGCGCGGCACAACAACAACGATGGACGCCCGGCAACGCCTACACCACATCCTCGTGCACACGGTCAGCATGGCGGCCCTCTGGCTCGCGCTGTCGGGGCACTACACGGCGCTGCTGCTGGTGCTCGGGGCCCTCTCCGTGGGCCTGTGCGTGTGGCTCGCCGGCCGCATGGACGTGTTCCACCCGGAGATGCACCCGGCCCAGTTCCACCTGCTGCCGTGCCTGCGCTATTCGGCGTGGCTCGCCCGCGAGGTGGTGATCTCGGCCCTGGACGTGGCGAAACGGGTGCTGGACCCGGCCCTGCCCATCGACCCGGTGGTGGTCACCCTGCCGCTTGCCCAGCGCACCGACGCCGGGCGCACGGTCTACGCCAACTCCATCACCCTGACGCCGGGGACGGTCTCCATCGACCTGGACGACACCAGCGTGCGCGTGCACGCGCTCACCTCGGCGGGTGCCCGGGCGCTGGAGGAAGGCGAGATGAACCGCCGCGTTGCGGATTTGGAGCGGGGAGGCTGAGCGTTGTTCGTCGCCGCCACCCTGGCCATCCTGGTGGCCATGGGCCTCGCACTCGCGCGCGCACTCGCCGGGCCCACCCTGTACGACCGGATCCTGGCGATCAACGCTTTCGGCACCAAGACGGTGCTGATCATCGCGGTGTACGGCTTCCTCACCGATCGTCCCGAGTTCAACGACATCGCGCTGGTCTACGCGCTGATCAACTTCGTCGGCACCGTCGCGGTGCTCAAGTTCTTCGAGTACGGCGACCTGGGCGCTTCCTCGCCGCGCCGCGACGAGGAACGCTGAGATGGTGCTGCTGGCCGACATCGCGAGCTGGGTGCTGCTGCTGAGCGGCGGTTTCTTCGTGGTGGTGGGCAGCCTCGGGCTGGTACGCATGCCGAGCTTCTTCTCGCGTATCCACGCCGCCAGCATCACCGACACGCTGGGCGCGGGCCTGATGCTATTGGGCATGCTGCTGCAGGCCCCGAACCTCATCGGCGCCATCAAGCTGGTGCTGATCTTCGTGTTCCTGGTGGTGACCGGACCCACCGCCACCCACGCGCTTGCCAAGGCGGCGCTGCACGCGGGCCTGAAGCCTCAGGCGCGCACCTCGATGGAGGAGACCTCGTCATCGAGCTCCTGACCGACATGGTGCTGATGGTGTTCCTGGCGGTGATGGCCGTGGCCATCGCGCGCCAGCGCAACCTGTTCGCGGCGGTGATGCTCACCGGCATCTTCAGCCTGCTGTCGGCGGCGGTGTTCGTGGTGCTGGACGCGGTAGACGTGGCCTTCACCGAGGCCGCGGTCGGCGCCGGCATCACCACCGTGCTGATGCTGGCGACGCTGGGACGCACCGCCAGCCGCCAGCGCGAGGACCACCGCCCGCCGGTGGCCGCGCTGGTGGTGTCGGTGGCCTGCGGCGCGCTGCTGCTCTACGCCACCACGGGCCTGCCGCCCATGGGCGAGCCGCAGGCGCCGGCCATGCAGCACGTGGCGCCGCGCTACATCCAGGAGTCTCCCCGGGAGGTGGGCGTGCCCAACATGGTCACCTCGGTGCTGGCCAGCTACCGCGGCTACGACACGCTCGGGGAGGTGACCGTGATCTTCACCGCCGGGATCGGCGTGCTGTCGCTAATCGGCGTTGCGCGGCGCAGGGGCACCCGGCGCTGAACGCGCCCGGTCGGGAGGGGACCCGCCGTGGAACACAACATCATCCTGCGGGTGGTCACCAGGCTGCTGGTGTCGCCCATCATGCTGTTCGCCCTGTACGTTCAGTTCCACGGGGACTACGGTCCCGGCGGAGGGTTCCAGGCGGGCGTCATCTTCGGAGCCGCCTTCATCCTCTACGGCCTGCTGTTCGGCGTCGCCCGGGTGCAGGGCGTGGCGCCACCGCCGGTGGTGCGCACCCTGGCGGCCGCCGGCGTGCTGATCTACGCGGGCGTGGGGGTGGCGTCGCTCCTGCTGGGCGGTAACTACCTGGACTACGACGTGCTGGCCGACGATCCGGTGGCGGGCCAGCACCTGGGCATCCTGCTCATCGAGCTCGGCGTCGGCGTGACGGTGGCGTCCACGATGATCATGCTGTTCTACGCGTTTGGCACCCGCGACTGACGGTAATGCGCCCATGATCGACGCCATCGCGGGGGGCTTCAACTACTGGGTCGTGGTCGGTCTCATCATGATCGGCCTGTACATGGTGGCGGGCAGCGCCAACCTGGTGAAGAAGGTCATCGGGCTGAGCGTGTTCCAGAGCGGGGTGTTCATCCTGTTCATCACCATGGGCAAGGTGTCGGGCGGCAGCGCGCCCATCGCCTCGGGCACGGTGAGCGTGTACTCGAACCCGCTGCCTCACGTGCTGATCCTCACGGCCATCGTGGTGGGCGTGGCCACCACCGCGGTGGCGCTGGCGCTGGTGGTGCGCATCCACGAGAGCTACGGCAGCCTGGAGGAGGGCGACGTTACGGGCGCCGACCGGGAGCAGGACCGATGAGCGCGACGGCCTCGGGCCTCGCCGGGCACCTGCCGGCGCTGCAGGTGGTGGCACCGCTGCTGGCCGCCCCCGCGTGCATCCTGCTCCACGATGCGCGCCGGGTGTGGTGGCTCGCATTCGGCGTCAGTGCCGCGGCGCTGGCCATCGCGCTCGCGTTGCTGTCCCGGGTCATGGGCGGCGAGGTGCTCTCCTATGCCCTCGGGGGCTGGGCACCGCCGTGGGGCATCGAGTACCGCGTCGACGCGCTGAACGCGCTGGTGATGGTGCTGGTGTCCGGGATCAGCGTGGTGACCCTGGTGTTCGCCCGCGAGAGCGTTGCGCGCGAGATGGCCGCAGAGCGGATCTATCTCTTCTACACCGCGTGGCTGCTGTGCCTCACCGGGTTGCTGGGAATGGCCGCGACAGGCGACGCATTCAACGTGTTCGTGTTCCTGGAGATCTCGTCGCTCGCCACCTACACCCTGGTGGCCTTCGGCAACGACCGCCGGGCGCTGGCGGCCGCGTTTCGCTACCTGGTGATGGGCACCATCGGCGGCACCTTCATCCTCATCGGCATCGGGCTGCTGTACGGCGTCACGGGAACGCTGAACATGGCCGACCTCGCCGTGCGCCTCGAGCCGCTGCGGGACAATCCCGCGGTGCGCGCCGCCTTTGCCTTCATCATCGCGGGCGCCGGCCTCAAGGTGGCCATGTTCCCGCTGCACGCGTGGCTGCCCTCGGCCTACGCCTACGCACCCAGTGCCGCCACCGCCTTCATCGCCGCCACCTCCACCAAGGTGGCGGTGTACATCATGCTGCGCTTCACCTTCACCATCTTCGGCGTGGAGTTCAGCTTCGATACCCTGGCACTCGCGAAGGCGCTGATGGTGTTCGCCGTGATCGGCGTGTTCGCCGCCTCCATGGCGGCCATCATGCAGCGCGAGCTCAAGCGCATGTTCGCCTGGTCCAGCATCGCCCAGGTGGGCTACATGCTCATCGGCATCGCGGCGGCCAACATGGACGGCCTGACGGCGTCGATGGCGCATCTGTTCAACCACGCGCTCATGAAGGGCGCGCTGTTCCTGGCGATCGGCTGCGTTATCTACCGTACCGGGGCCGCGAACCTGGACTCGGTGGCGGGGCTCGGCTGGCGCATGCCGTGGACCTTCTCGGCGTTGGCGCTGGCGGGCCTGAGCCTGGTGGGCGTGCCGTTCACCGCCGGCTTCATCAGCAAGTGGTACCTGCTGCTGTCGGTGCTGGCCAACGGCTGGTGGCTGCTGGCCGCGGTGCTGGTGGTGACCTCGCTGATGGCGGTAGTGTACGTGGGCAAAGTGGTGGAGTCGGCGTGGTTCCGCACGCCTGCACCGGGAACCATCGCGGAGCAGGCGCGCGAGGCACCGGTCATGATGCTCGCCCCACTGTGGGCGCTGACGCTCGCGAATCTCTGGTTCGGCATCGAGACCACGGTGCCGGTGACGGTGGCACGCACCGCGGCCGCGGCGCTGCTGGGGCTCGCGCCGTGAGCGGTCCGCTGACCATGGCCTTCGTGCTGGCGGTGCCCTTCGCCGCCGCGGCGCTGATCGTAATGTCCCACCCGCGGCCGAATCAGCGCGAGGGCGCGACGATCGTGTCGGCGGTGGTCTTGTTCCTGCTCAACACCACGCTGGTGCCGCGGGTGCTGGCCGGCGAGCCGCTCGCGCTGACGCTCGCCGAGCCCGTGGCGGGGCTGCCGCTGCGCCTCGAGATCGAGCCCCTGGGGATGACCTTCGCGCTGGTGGCGTCGTTCCTTTGGATCGTCAACTCCGTCTACTCCATCGGCTACATGCGCGGCAACGCGGAGAAGCACCAGACCCGCTTCTACGTGTGCTTCGCGGTGGCGCTGGGCAGCACCATGGGCATCGCCTTCGCCGGCAACCTGTTCACGCTGTTCGTG
This sequence comes from Gammaproteobacteria bacterium, assembly GCA_041593595.1. GTDB lineage: Bacteria > Pseudomonadota > Gammaproteobacteria > HK1 > HK1 > JBFHNV01. The sequence goes on along the minus strand of JBFHNV010000063.1, from coordinate 3,314 downwards.
TTCTACGAGCTGTTGACGCTGTCGACGTATCCGCTGGTGGCCCACAAGGGCAACGAGGAGGCGCGCGCCGGCGGGCGCACCTATCTCGTGATCCTGCTGGGCACGTCCATCGGGCTGTAGCTGCTCGCCATCATCGCCACATACCTCATCGCCGGTCACGGCGACTTCACGCCGGGCGGGCTGCTGGCGGGCAAGGCGGAGGGCCCGCTGGTGGGGCTGCTGCTCGCGCTGTACATGTTCGGCATCGGCAAGGCCGCGCTGATGCCGGTGCACCGCTGGCTGCCGGCGGCGATGGTGGCGCCGACCCCGGTCAGCGCGCTGCTGCACGCGGTGGCCGTGGTGAAGGCCGGCGTGTTCAGCGTGGTCAAAGTGGTGGTGTACGTGTTCGGGCTGGACCTGCTGGCGGCCGAGAGCAGCACCCACTGGCTGCTCTACGCGGCGGGAGCGAGCATACTCATCGCGTCGGTGGTGGCGCTGCGGCAGGACAACCTCAAACGCCGGCTTGCGTACTCGACCGTGAGCCAGCTTTCCTACGTGACCCTGGCGGCGGCGATCCTGGCGCCGATCTCCATTGCCGCCGCGGCGCTGCACATCGCGGCCCACGCCTTCGCCAAGATCACCCTGTTCTTCGCCGCCGGGTCGATCTACACCGCCGCCCACAAGACCGAGGTGAGCGAGCTCGACGGCATCGGCCAGCGCATGCCGTGGACCATGGGCGCCTTCGCGGTGGCGTCGCTGAGCATGATCGGCGTGCCACCCACGGCGGGCTTCCTCAGCAAGTGGTACATGCTTACGGGCGCCCTCGAGACGCAGCAGATGGTCGCGGTGGTGGTCCTCGTCGTCAGCACCCTGCTGAACGCGGCCTACTTCCTGCCCATCGTCTACCGCGCCTTCTTCAGGGTGTCTCCGGCCCATGGAGGCGGTCAGGACCACGGGGAACACCGGGACGGCCATGACGCGCCACACGGCGAGGCGCCGTTTCCCATCGTTCTCGCCCTGACGGTCACCGCCGCGGGGACCGTGCTGCTGTTCTTCTGGCCGGACGTGCCCCTGGCCCTGGCCCTGCAGCTCGGGGAGGCTGCCCGATGACGGCGGCGGGAGCGGGCATTCGTGATCGGCTGACGGCAGTGTCCAGGTGCGGCCGGTCCGGCACGGACCGCGGGGACACGCTGTGAATACGTCCGTGTACGCTCGACGGCCGCGTCCATGCGGCCGACGGTCCCCGCGGTCCGCACCGGACCGGCCTTGTCCCAACACGGATGGGCCGGCGGGCAGGCATGCCGCCGCGCAGGCCCGGACGCCCGGCCCCGTCAGGCGGCCGGCATGCGCCACGACCGGGTGGTCAGGGTTGGAGCGATGATGCAAGAGAAGCGGTACTGGCTCGATTCCAGGGAGAACGTGACGAAGGTCTACCGCGGCGTGTGGATTGCCTGCGCGGTGTTGCTGGCGGTCGAGGTGTTCGTCCACCTGCACGGCCACTTCGCGATCGAGGGGTTGTTCGGTTTCTACGGCTTCTTTGGCTTCATCGGCTGTGTCGGGCTGGTCCTCGGCGCCAAGGCCCTGCGCAGGGTCCTGATGCGCCCGGAGGATTACTACGATGAGTAGCCTCCAGGGGCTCTCTCCGGCGCTCATCGTCATCGTTGGCGCGGTCGTCGTGCCGCTGCTGCGGGGTCGGCAGCGCAACGTCTACATGCTCGCGTTGCCGGCCGTCGCGTTCGCGGCGCTGCTGTGGACGCCCGACGGCGATCACGGAACGCTGCAATACATGGGGTTGGAACTCGTCCACTCCCGCGTCGACGCGTGGAGCCGGATCTTCAGCTACATCTTCCTGCTCGCGGCCGGTCTGTCCGTGGTCTATGCCTGGCACATCCGCGACTGGGTGCAGCAGGTCGCCGGCCTGGTGTACGCGGGCGCCGCCGTCGGCGCGGTGCTGGCGGGTGACTTTCTGACCCTGTTCGTGTACTGGGAGCTGACCGCGGTCTCGTCGGTCCTCCTGGTGTGGGCGAGCCGTACCGATGCGTCGTACCGGTCCGGGATGCGGTACCTGTTCGTGCAGCTGCTGAGCGGGTTGCTGCTGCTGATCGGCGCGCTGGCGCTGTACGCGCAGTCCGGATCGATCCGCTTCGAGCATGTCGGCCTGCAAGGGCTCGGTGGCTGGCTCCTCTTCCTGGCCTTCGGCATCAAGTGCGCGTTCCCTTTGCTGCACAACTGGTTGCAGGATGCCTATCCCCGGTCGACGGTCACGGGCACAGTGTTCCTGTCGGCCTTCACCACCAAGCTGGCGGTCTACGCGCTGGCGCGCGGTTTTGCCGGCACGCCGGAACTCATCTGGATCGGCGCCATCATGACCGCGTTCCCGATCTTCTATGCCGTCATCGAGAACGACCTGCGGCGCGTGCTGTCGTACAGTCTCAACAACCAGCTCGGCTTCATGGTGGTGGGCATCGGCGTCGGTACCGAGCTCGCGCTGAACGGCACCGCCGCGCACGCCTTCTGCCACATTCTCTACAAGGCGCTGCTGTTCATGTCGATGGGCGCGGTGCTGCTTCGCGCCGGCACGGTCAAGGGCAGTGAGCTCGGCGGGCTCTACAAGTCCATGCCGTGGACGACCGGATTCTGCATCGTCGGGGCGGCTTCCATCTCGGCGTTTCCCCTGTTCAGCGGTTTCGTCAGCAAATCGCTGATCATCACGGCCGTCGCGCTGGAGGGGCATTTCTGGATCTGGGCTACGCTGCTGTTCGCATCCGCCGGCGTGTTCCACCACTCTGGCATCAAGATCCCGTACTTCGCGTTCTTCGCTCACGACAGCGGCATACGCTGCCAGGAGGCGCCGCGTAACATGCTGATTGCGATGGCGGTGACGGCGGCGCTGTGCATTGGCATCGGCGTCTATCCGGATCCGCTGTACGCGCTGCTGCCGTTCGCGGTCGACTATCAGCCGTACACCGCCGCCCACGTGCTGACCCAGCTGCAGCTGCTGGTGTTCTCGGCGCTGGCCTTCTCGGTGCTCATGTGGCACGGCATCTACCCGCCGGAGCTGCGGTCGGTGAATCTCGATTTCGACTTTTTCTACCGCCGCGTTCCGCGCCTGGTGCTGGGCGTCGCGGGGCCTCCGGCGCGCGGCATGTGGATCGCGCTTTGCGAGGGGGTCCAGGGTCGGCTGATGATGCTCGGGCAGTACTTCGCCCGCAGCTACGGCCCCGGCGAGGGCATCGCCCGGGTGACGCCCTCGAGCCGCATGGCCATCGCGGTGCTGGCGGTGTTCGCCGGGATGCTGGTGTACTTCTACCTGGGCTGACGGCCGGTGCAGGCAT
>JBFHNV010000062.1:0-27312 GCA_041593595.1 Gammaproteobacteria bacterium | reverse complement strand
CGCGGCCTTTCTTCTTTCTGGTTCAACCACGGAGGCACAGAGGCCACAGAGGGGGCTGCTGCCGGAATTTCCTGCGTGTCCTCTGTGCCTCCGTGGTTGAATCCATCAGCGACGGGAGGGGCGGTTGACGCCAGGGGTGCCCGCGCGGTCCCATGATCGCCCATGGACTTCGCCCTGACCGACGCCCAGCAGGCCATCGTCGACAGCGTGGACCGCCTGTGCGCCCGCTTCGGCGACGACTACTGGCTGGCCCGGGACGCGAGCGGCGAGTTCCCCTTCGAATTCCACCGGGCCGTGGCCGACGCGGGATACCTGGGGATTGCCATGCCCGAGGCGCACGGCGGCGCCGGCCTCGGGGTCACCGAGGCGGCGCTGCTCATGCACCGGGTGGCGGCGAGCCCCGGCGCCATGAGCGCGTGCTCGTCCATCCACATCAACATCTTCGGCCCGCACCCCATCGTGGTGTTCGGCAACGACGAGCAGCGCGCGCGCTGGCTGCCGGACCTGGTGCAGGGGAAGCTGTTCTCCTGCTTCGGCGTCACCGAGCCGGACGCGGGCCTCAACACGACGAAGATCCGCACCCGCGCGGAGAAGAGTGGCAACGGCTACGTGGTGCACGGGCGCAAGGTGTGGACCACCACCGCCCAGGAGGCCAGGAAGATCATGCTGCTGGCGCGCACCACGCCGGTCGAGCAGTGCCGGCGGCCCACGGACGGGCTGTCGCTGTTCTACACGGATCTGGACCGCGACTACTGCGACGTGCGCGTCATCGACAAGATGGGGCGCAAGGCGGTGGACTCCAACGAGATCTTCATCGACGGCCTGCCGGTGCCGCTGGATGACCGCATCGGCGAGGAAGGGGAGGGCTTCCGCTACATCTTGCACAGCCTGAACCCGGAACGGGTGCTCGTCGGCGCGGAGGCGGTGGGGATCGGGCAGAACGCGCTGGCCCGCGCCGCGCGCTACGCCCGCGAGCGCATCGTGTTCGACCGCCCCATCGGCCAGAACCAGGCCATCCAGCACCCGCTGGCCGAGAGCTGGATGGAGCTCGAGGCGGCGTACCTGATGGCCATGAAGGGCGCCGCGCTCTACGACGCGGGCCTGCCCTGCGGCGCCGAATGCAACGCGGCCAAGTACCTGGGCGCCGAGGCCGGCTTCCGTGCCTGCACCCGGGCGGTGATGACCCACGGCGGCATGGGCTATGCGAAGGAGTATCACGTGGAGCGCCTCATGCGCGAGGTGCTGATCTGCCGCATCGCGCCGGTGAGCCCGCAGCTGATACTGTGCTACATCGCCGAGCGCGTGCTGGACCTGCCGCGCTCGTACTGAGGGAGCACGTCGCCTTGGAGTACGTGCACCGCGACGACCTGCTGGCCCCGGAGCGTCTGCGCGAGCTGTGCCGGCGCTCCGACGCCCGTGCGGGCCTGCAGCTCGCGAGCCACCTGGGCGCCATCGCCGCCAGCGGATTTGCCCTGGCGGCCACCTGGGGCACGGCTTTCGCCGTGCCGGTGTTCCTGCTCCACGGCGTGCTGCTGAACTGGCTCTACGCGGCGCAGCACGAGATGATGCACAACACCGCGTTCCGCACCCGGGCGCTGAACGAGCTGGGATCCCGGCTCACGGGGCTGGTGGTGCTGTTCCCCCGGGATCTGGACCGCATCGCCCACTTCCGCCACCACCGCCACACTGCGGACCTGCAGCGCGATCCGGAGCTGTTCGACGTGCCCGCGCACGCGGCGCCCCCGGGGCCCTGGGCCCTGGCCTGGCGTCTGCTGGGGATCGGCTACTGGCGCCGGCGGCTGCGCTACCTGCTGCGGCTCGGCATCGGCGACGTGTCGATGGTGGCGTTCATGAGCGAGACGGAGCAGCGCATCGTGGTGCGCGAGGCGCGCATGCACCTGGCGGTGTACGCGGCGGTGGCGGGCGGAGCGGTGCTGCTGCACACCTGGGCGCCGGTGATCTTCTGGCTGGGCCCGCTGATCGCCGCCCGGGGCAGCCACGAGATACAGAACCTGTGCGAGCACACGGGCCGGCCCCTGTCGCCGGACGTGTTCGCCAACACCCGCGTGCTGCGCACCAACCCCCTCGTGCGCTGGCTCGGGTGGAACATGCAGTACCACTGCCACCACCACCTGTTCGCGGCGGTGCCCTTCTATCACATGCCGGCGCTGGACCGGGCGATCCGCGGGCGGCTGCCGGCGCCGGTGAGCTACGCCGAGGCCCTGCGCGAGATCGCGGCGGGCGGGACGGATCCGGCACGGGCATGAAGGAGGCGATCATGAGCGAGAACCCGGATCGAGGCGTGGAGGTCAAGGCGTTGCGGCTCCCGGACGACGGCCAGGTCCCCAACAACCCGCGCCTGCCGGTGCTGCACTACCCGCGGGCGCTGGCGCCGGGCGCGGACCTGGCGGCGCGCTTCGAGGCGGCCTTCGACGCCAACGGCTGGCCCGCCGCGTGGCGCAACGGCATCCACGGTCACCACCACTTCCACAGCACCGCCCACGAGGCGCTGGGGATCTACTCCGGCACGGTCACCGTGCGCCTCGGCGGAGAGGACGGCGCGGACGTGGTGCTGGAGCCCGGCGACCTGGTGGTGCTGCCCGCGGGCACCGGTCACAAGCGACTGGCGTGCCGCGGCCGCCTGGGCGTGGTGGGCGCCTACCCGGCGGGTCAGTCCCCGGACATGTGCCGGCCCGACGCGGGCCGCTGCGCGGCGCGCGCGGCAGTGGTGGCGGCGGTGCCGCTGCCACCCGGCGATCCCCTGTACGGGCCCGGCGGGCCGCTGGTGCGTCACTGGGGGTCGTGAGCCGGCCATCCCTTGCGCCGGGGGCGGCGTAGCGTCCACTCTCGCGATCCCGGGCCCCCGCGGGGCCCGCCAGCCCAGGAGCGGGAGACGGCCGGTGGCGGTGGAGCTCGATTGCTGGAAATGCGGGGCGCGCATCGGCGACGAGCCCATGCCGCTGGGCCGCGAGGCGCGCTGCCGCGCCTGCGGCGCGGATCTGCACGTGTGCCGGCAGTGCCGCTGGTACGACACCTCCAAGGCCAAGGACTGCGCCGAGCCGGTGGCGGACGAGGTGCGCGACAAGGAGCGCGCCAACTTCTGCGGCTACTTCGAGCTGAACCCCCGGGCGCACGCCGCCGGCGACGAGGCGGACGCGGCCCGCCGGCGCCTGGAGGCCGTGTTCGGTGTTGAGGAGGACGCGGCGCCCGCATCCGGCGCGCCGGACGCCGATGCCCTGGAGCGCAAGCGCAAGGCCGAGGCCGACCGCGCGCGCGAGCAGCTGGACCAGCTGTTCGGGCTGAAGGACGACTGAGCCGCCGGCTGCTGCCAGCGGAGGAACCGCACATGAGCAGTGTCGTCCGACCGCGGATCCACTCGGCGCGCCAGCACGGCGCGATGGAGTTCACCGACCCGCCCTGCGACCTGGACGCGGTGCGCCGCTACCGCCTGGAGCGGGTGCGCGAGGCGCTGCGCCAGCGCGACCACGCCGGCGCGCTGCTGTTCGACCAGCTCAACCTGCGCTACGCCACCGACGCGACCAACATGCAGATCTGGTGCATGCACAACGAGACCCGGTATGCGTGGATCTCCACCGACGGGCCGGTGGTGCTGTTCGAGTACGGCAACTGTGCGCATCTCGCCGAGGGGCTGCCCACCATCGACGAGGTGCGCCCCTGCAAGCCCTTCTTCTACTACACCGCCGGACCCACCTACCCGCGGCGGGCGCGCCTGTGGGCCGACGAGATCCTGGAGCTCGTCCGCGAGCACGGCGGCGGCAACCGGCGCATCGCCGTGGACCGCATGAACCACCTGGGAGTGGACCTGCTGGAGCAGGCGGGCGTCGAGTGCCACGACGGCTTCGAGCTGATGGAGAACGCGCGGCTGGTGAAGAGCGAAGGCGAGATCGCGCTCATGCGCGAGGCGGTGGGGGTGTGCGAGACCGCCATCCAGGCCATGCGCGAGGCGCTGGTACCCGGGATCACCGAGAACGCCCTGTGGTCGAAGCTCGCCGCCACCAACGTCGCGCTGGGCGGCGAGTGGATCGAGACCCGGCTGCTGTCGTCGGGGCCGCGTACCAACCCCTGGTTTCGCGAGGCCAGCCACCGGCGCATCGAGAAGGGGGATCTCGTCAGCTTCGACACCGACCTGGTGGGCCCCTACGGCTACTGCGCCGACATGTCGCGATCGTGGGTATGCGGCGACGTGAAGCCCACGCCCGCCCAGCGGGACCTGCACGCACTCGCCGTGGAGCAGGTGGCCCACAACACCGCGCTGCTGCGCCCGGGGCTCGCCTTCCGCGAGCTGGCGGAGCGGGCGTGGGCGATCCCGGAGCGCTTCCGCGCCAACCGCTACGGCATGATCGTGCACGGCGTGGGGCTGTGCGACGAGTACCCCACGGTGCGCCACGCGGTGGACTTCGACGCGCACGGCTGCGACGGCACCATCGTGCCGGGCATGGTGCTGTGCGTGGAGTCCTACATGGGCGACGAGGCCGGCGGCGAGGGCGTGAAGCTCGAGGAGCAGGTGCTCGTCACCGAGACCGGCGTCGAGCCCCTGTCCACCTACCCGCAGGATCTCTCGCCATGAGCAGCGCCGCCCGCCCCCTGCCGCCCGTCGCGCGCCAGCACGGGGCCATGGAGCACAGCGAGCCGCCCTGCGACCTGGACGCGGTGCGGCTGCAGCGCCTGGCCAACGTGCGCGCGGCGCTGCGCCGGCGCGACTACGCCGGCGCGCTGCTGTTCGACCAGCTCAACACCCGCTACGCCACGGACGCCACCAACATGCAGATCTGGTGTGCCCACAACGAGGCGCGCTACGTGTGGGTGTCCACCGAGGGGCCGGTGGTGCTGTTCGAGTACGCCTCCTGCGCGCACCTGGCCGAAGGGCTGCCCACCATCGACGAGGTGCGCCCCTGCCAGCCCTTCCTGTACTTTCTCTCCGGCGACCGCTACCGCGAGCACGCCCGGCGCTGGGCCGCGGAGCTCGTGGATCTCGTGCGCGCCCACGGCGGCGGCAACCGGCGCATCGCGGTGGACCGCATGAACCACCTGGGGGTGCGGCTGCTGCGCGCGGCGGGCATCGAGTGCCACGACGGCTTCGAGCTCATGGAGCGCGCCCGCTGCGTGAAGAGCGACGGCGAGATCGCGCTCATGCGCGAGTCGCTGCGGGTGTGCGAGGCGGGCATGCAGGCCATGCGCGAGGCGCTGGTGCCCGGGATCACCGAGAACGCCCTGTGGGCCGTCCTCCACGAGGTGAACTCCGCCGGCGGCGGCGAGTGGATCGAGACCCGGCTGCTGTCGTCCGGGCCGCGCACCAACCCCTGGTTCCGCGAGGCCAGCCACCGGCCCATCGAGGCCGGCGACCTGGTGAGCTTCGACACCGACCTGGTGGGCCCCTACGGCTACTGCTCGGACATCTCGCGGTCCTGGGTGTGCGGCGACGTGCGGCCGACGCCGGAGCAGTGCGACCTGCACGCGCTGGCCAGGGAGCAGATCCACTACAACACTGAGCTGGTCCGGGCCGGAGTGCACACCCGCGAGATCGCCGAGAAGGCCTGGACGTTGCCCCGGCGATTCGTGAAGAACCGTTACGGGGTGGTGATGCACGGGGTGGGCCTGTGCGACGAGTACCCGTCGGTGAAGCACGCCATGGACTTCGAGACCCGCGGCTACGACGCGGTCCTCCAGCCCGGCATGGTCATGTGCGTGGAGTCCTACATGGGCGCCGAGGACGGCCGCGAGGGCGTCAAGCTCGAGGAGCAGGTGCTGGTGACCGAGACCGGCTGCGAGCCCCTCTCCACCTTCCCGCTGGACCTGTAATCAAGGGGGACGGAGGCTCTTGATTTCCTATCATGAGTGCGGGGGTCCTGATTTCCGGGTCGCCGGCAGCCGTCCCTCCTGCGCGACGGAAATCAAGAGCCTCCGTCCCCTTGATTGTTGCTGGAGCTAGGCGATGGACCTGAGATCGGCGCGGGCCGCGGTGGACGCGGCGTACTTCCAGGACGAGGCGGCGGTGGTGCGCGGGCGCCTGGGGCAGACGGGCCTGGACGCGGCGGCGCGCCGGCGCATCGGCGAGGCGGCGGCGGCGCTGGTGGAGCACCTGCGCGCCGACCCGTCGCCGGACCTGATGGAGAGCTTCCTGGCCGAGTACGGCCTGTCCACCGACGAGGGGGTGGCGCTCATGTGCCTGGCGGAGGCGTACCTGCGGGTGCCCGACGCCCCCACCCTGGACGCCCTCATCCGCGACAAGATCGGCGGCGCCGACTGGTCGCGGCACGCCGGCGAGACCGAGTCGCTGCTGGTCAACGCCTCCACCTGGGCGCTGATGCTCACCGGGCGCATCTACCGCGAGGGCGCGCCCGCCGAGGCGCATCTCGTGAGCACGCTCAGGCGCATGGTGCGCCGGGTGGGCGAGCCGGTGGTGCGCGCGGCGGTGGCCCAGGCCATGAAGGTGATGGGCCAGCAGTTCGTGCTCGGGCGCACCATCGAGGAGGCGCTGGAGCGCGGCGAGGAGATGGTGGAGAAGGGCTACCGCTACTCCTACGACATGCTGGGCGAGGCGGCCCGCACCGAGCCCGACGCGCGGCGCTACTTCCGCGCCTACGCCAACGCCATCGCCGAGATCTCCAAGCTCGCCAGCGCGGACTTCGCCCACGACAACCCGGGGATCTCGGTCAAGCTGTCCGCGCTGCACCCGCGCTACGAGACGGTGCAGCGCGAGCGGGTGCTGGCCGAGCTGGTGCCGCGGCTGTCGTCCCTGGCGGTGCAGGCGCGCAACGCCAACATCGGCTTCAACATCGACGCCGAGGAGGCCGACCGGCTGGGGCTCTCCCTGGAGGTCATCGAGGCGGTGCTGGCCAACGCGGATCTCGCCGGCTGGGAGGGCTTCGGCGTGGTGGTGCAGGCCTACTCCAAGCAGTGCCTGCCGGTGCTCGAGTGGGTGCGGGACCTGGCCACCGCTCTCGATCGGCGCGTCTCGGTGCGGCTGGTGAAGGGCGCGTACTGGGACATGGAGATCAAGAATGCCCAGGTGCTGGGCCTAGACGGCTACCCGGTCTTCACCCGCAAGGCCTCCACGGACGTCTCCTACCTGGCCGGTGCACGCTTCCTGCTGGACCACGCGGATCGCATCTACCCCCAGTTCGCCACCCACAACGCCCACACGGTGGCGGCGGTGCTGGAGATGGCGGGGGACCTCGACGGCTTCGAGTTCCAGCGCCTGCACGGCATGGGCGAGGCGCTGCACGAGCGGGTGCGGGAGCAGCACGGCCGGCGCTGCCGCATCTACGCGCCGGTGGGGGTGCACGAGGACCTGCTGGCCTACCTGGTGCGCCGGCTGCTGGAGAACGGCGCCAACTCGTCCTTCGTGCACCAGCTCCTGGACGAGGACGTGCCGGTGGCGGAGCTCGTGCGCGACCCGGTGGCGACCACCGAGGCGGCGGACCCCGTGGCGCACCCGCGCATCCCGCTGCCGCCGGATCTCTACCGCCCGTCGCGGCGCAACGCCCGCGGCTGGAACATCAACAACCCGGTGACCGCGGCGGAGATCGAGGCCGGCATGGCGCCGTTCCGCGGCGCCGAGTGGGAGGCGCGCCCGCTGGTGGCGGGCGCGGCGCTGGACGCACCGGCGCGCGCGGCGGCGAGCCCCTCCGATCACGAGGACTGGGTGGGCGAGGTGCACGAGGCGGACGCGGCGGCGGCGGACCGGGCCCTGGCGAGCGCCGTGGCCGCGTTCCCGGCCTGGCGCGACCGGCCGGTGGCCGAGCGCGCGGACATCCTGGACCGCATCGCCGATGCCTACGAGGCCAACGCCTTCGAGCTCATGGCCATCCTCACCCGGGAGGCGGGCAAGACGCGCCTGGACGGGGTGCTGGAGATCCGCGAGGCGGTGGACTTCTGCCGCTACTACGCGGCGGAGGCACGGCGCACCCTGGACGGCCGCGCGGGTCGCGGACCCTTCGTGTGCATCTCGCCGTGGAACTTCCCGCTGGCCATCTTCACCGGCCAGATCGCCGCGGCGCTGGCGGCGGGCAACCCGGTCATCGCGAAGCCCGCGGAGCAGACGCCCCTGGTGGCCGCGCGGGCGGTGGCGCTGATGCTGGAGGCGGGCCTGCCGGAGGACGCCATCGCGCTGCTGCCCGGCGACGGCGCCACCGTGGGCGCGGCGCTCACCGGCGATCCGCGCACCGCCGGAGTGTGCTTCACCGGCTCCACCGAGACCGCCGTCCTCATCGACCGTGCCATGGCCCGGGCGGGCCACGCCCGCGCGCCGCTCATCGCCGAGACCGGCGGGCTGAACGCCATGATCGTGGACTCCACGGCGCTCCCCGAGGCGGCGGTGCGCGACATCGTGAACTCGTCGTTCCAGAGCGCCGGCCAGCGCTGCTCGGCCCTGCGCGCCCTGTTCGTGCAGCGCGACATCGCCGCGCGGCTGCTGGAGATGCTGGAGGGCGCGGCCCTGGAGCTGCGGGTGGACGACCCCTGGAACCCGGCCACGGACGTGGGCCCGGTCATCGACGACGAGGCCCGGGACGGTATCCTCGGCCACTGCCGCGACTTCGAGGCCCGCGGGCGGATCATGTTCCGCCACCCCATGCGGCGCGCGAGCCCGCGCGGGCGCTTCGTGCCGCCCACCGCCATCCGCCTGGACGCCTACGAGGAGCTCGAGCGGGAGATCTTCGGTCCGGTGCTGCACGTGCTCGAGTTCGAGGCCCACCACATCGACGCGGTGGTGGACCGCATCAACGCCAGCGGCTACGGCCTCACCTTCGGCCTGCACTCGCGCCTGGACGACCGGGTGGAGGCCATCTGCCGCCGGGTGCACGCGGGCAACGTGTACGTGAACCGCAACCAGATCGGCGCCGTGGTGGGGGTGCAGCCCTTCGGCGGCGAGGGGCTCTCGGGCACCGGCCCGAAGGCCGGCGGGCCCCACTACCTGGCGCGCTTCACCCACGCGACGCGGCCCGCGGTGCGGGTGAACGGTGCCGCGCTGCCGGCCGGCGTGGCGGACGTGGCGCCGGAGGACCCGACCCTGTTCGCCGACGCCTTCCCCAAGGCGCGGGCGGCGTGGGACGCACGGGGGGATCGCGCGGTGGTGCTGGAGGCGGCGGCCCGCGCCCTGCCCGAGCCCCTGGCGGCGTGCGCCCACGCGGCGCTGGCCGCCTGCGGCGACTTCTTTGCCAGCGCCGGCGCCCTGCCGGGTCCCACCGGCGAGAGCAACCACCTGTCCCTGCACGGTCGCGGCATCGCCCTGTGCCTGGGGGTCGGCGGCGGCGACGTGGACGCCGGGACCCTGGTGGCCCAGACCTTCGTGGCCCTGGCCGCGGGCAACGCGGTGGCGCTGCCCACGGGTGCCACCGCGGCGGTCCTGCTCGCGGCGCTGTCGTCGGCGGGCCTGGACCGGGCGCTGGTGTCGGCAGTGGACGTGGACGACGCGGCGGAGCTGGTGGCGATCTTCCCGGACCTGGGCCTGGTGGCCTTCGACGGGCCCGACGAGGAGGCGCGGAGCCTGCGCGAGGCGCTGGCCGGGCGCACCGGGCGTCGGGTGCTGCTGCTGGCCCTGGCCGAGGGGGTGGACCTGTTCGCCACCGAGCGGGTGGTGAGCATCGACACCACCGCCTCCGGCGGCAACGCTACCCTGCTCACCCTGAGCGAGGGCTGAGCGCGCGCGAAGGCGAGCCGCGGCAGGGCCCGTGCGGTTGATCCTGCTCAACAAGCCCTACGGGGTGCTGAGCCAGTTCTCCGGCGGCGGCGACGGTCGCGCGACGCTCGCGGATCTCGTCCACGTGAAGGGCGTGTACCCGGCCGGGCGTCTGGACCGGGACAGCGAGGGCGCGCTGCTGCTCACCGACGACGGCGCTCTCCAGGCGCGCATCGCAGAGCCGCGCCACAAGCTCGAGAAGACCTACCTGGTGCAGGTGGAGCGCGAGCCCGGCGAGGACGCGCTGGCGGCGCTGCGCCAAGGAGTCGTGCTGGATGGCCGGCCCACGCGCCCGGCAAAGGCGCGCCGCGTGGACGAGCCCGCCTGGCTGTGGCCGCGCGATCCCCCGGTGCGCCACCGCCTCACCGTGCCCACCGCATGGATCGAGCTTCGCATCCGCGAAGGGCGTAACCGCCAGGTGCGGCGCATGACCGCCGCGGTGGGGCACCCGACGCTGCGCCTGGTGCGCGTGGCGGTGGGGCCGTGGGCCCTGGACGGGCTCGCCCCCGGAACCTGGCGCGACGTGGACCCGAGGGACGTTCAGAGCTCGTAAATCATTGATCCGGATTTTGATGGCTGCGATTGCCCACGATTGCAGGGTGGATTCCCGAAGGACTCTCAGCTGATACTGCGAGAACCCGGATCAATGACTTACGAGTTCTGAATGTCCCAGGTGAGCGGGCGCGTGAACCTCGCGGGGCAGGTGGCGCTGGTGACCGGCGCCGCGCGGGGGATCGGACGGGCCATCGCCCTGGCGCTGGCGCGCGAAGGCGCGTCGGTGGCGGTGGCCGACATGCTGGATGCGGGCGACACGGCGCGCGCGGCGCAGGCCCAGGGCTCGCGCGCGATTGCCCTTTCCTGCGACGTCACGGACGCGGCGGCGGTGAAGTCCACGGTGGACCGCGTGCTGCAGGAATTCGGCCGCATCGACATCCTGGTGAACAACGCGGGCGTCGCCCACCGCGCCGACCTGGAAGGCACCACCGAGGAGATGTGGTACCGGGACGTGAACGTGATCATGAACGGCACCTACCGCCTCACCCAGGCGGTGTTCCCCATCATGAAGCGCCAGGGCCGCGGCAAGATCGTCAACGTCTCCTCGGTGTCGGGGAAGATCGGCGGCGCGGTGTCGCGGCCCACGGACACCGAGGAGTCCGTGCGCGGGCGCAGCGGCCCGGCCTACGCCGCGGCCAAGGGCGGAGTGCTCGCATTCACCAAGTGGGTGGCCAAGGCCGGCGGCCAGCACGGGGTGTACTGCAACGCCGTGTGCCCCGGCCCGGTGGCGACGGAGCTCACCCGCGGCTTCGACTACGGCGTGGACGCGCTGCCCATCCCCCGCATGGGTCAGCCCGAGGACGTGGCGGAGGCGGTGGTGTTCCTGGCCTCCCAGGCGTCGAACTACGTGACCGGGCAGGCGCTCAACGTGGACGGGGGGATGGTGCTGGACTGATCAGCCGGTGCGTCCGGACAGCCAGCGGTCCAGGGCTTCCAGCCGGTCGTTGCCGAAGAACAGCCTGCCCTCGCAGGCGACGGTGGGCACGCCGAACACGCCGGCGCGGATGGCCTCCTGCGTGTTGTCCGACACGGACTGCCTGCGCGCGGGGTCCGCGATGACCTCGGGGATCGCGGCGCCGTCCAGCCCCACCTCTTCGGCCATGGACGCGAGCACTGGCGGGTCCGAGATGTCCGCCGCCTCCTCGGTCCAGTAGCCGCGCAGCACCCGTTGCGTGAAGGCCTCGCCGCGCCCCAGCGACTCGGCCCAGGCGCAGGCGCGCAGCGCCCGGGAGTTCCGCAAGGGGTATCGGGGGTGGTACTGCACCTGCACGCCGGCCAGCGCCGCCTGGTCGTCCAGGTCCTGGCGGTACCAGCGCACGAAGGCCTCGTTCTCCTCGAGCGGGCGGCGCCCGCCGATGGCGTCGATGAGGGTGGGCAGGTGCAGCGGGCGCCACTGAAGCGGTGAGCGATGGGCGCGGGCGATGTCGCCGATCCGCAGCGCCGCCAGGAAGCACCAGGGACTGTGCACGTCGAACCAGAAGGTGAGTGTCGGGCCGGGCGGCGCCGCGGCATCCGCGGCGGCGCGCGTCGCGAAACCCACACGGTCCACCAGCACGCGCACGTGGCGTCCCTCCATCACCGTGCGCCCGTCCTGCTCCGCGGAGACGCTGAAGGTGAGCGTGCGGCCTCCCCGGGACGCGAGCGACGCGCGGCACGTCACCGGCCGGCCCGCGTATGCCGGCGCCACGTGCTGGAGATCGAAGCCCGTGCCCACGGTGGCCTCGCCGTCCTCGTAGAAGGGCAGCAGCAGCCGGTGACAGGCCTCCTCCAGCCAGCCGATGAGGAAGGCGCTGCCCACCGCGTGCACGCCCTCGTTGCCGATTGCCGCCGCGGTGTGCCGCGAGCCAGGCATCGCGTCGTAGGCGTGCCGCGCATCCGCCGGCACCGGCTTCACGGCAGCCGCTCCATCGCCCCGTCGCGGGCCCGCTCGCGAAGCACCGTCTTGCGCACCTTGCCGCTTGCCGTGAAGGGCAATGTGTCCACCCGGTAGAACGTGGCCGGCACCTTGAAGCCCGCCAGGCGCTCCTTGCAGTACGCCACGAGATCCGCGGCACGTGCCTCGCATTCCAGGCGCACCGCCGCCGCCACCCGCTCCCCGTAGTAGTCGTCCGGCTCGCCGAACACCGCCGCCTCGGTTACTGCCGGGTGCGTCACCAGCACGTTCTCGATCTCCGCCGGGTACACGTTCTCCCCGCCGCGGATGATCATGTCCCGCAGCCGCCCGCCGGCGATCACCAGCCGGCCCTCCGGCGTCAGGTAGCCCAGATCGCCGGTGCGCAGCCAGCCGTCCGGCGACAGCACCTCCGCGGTCTCGGCATCGCGCTCGTGGTAGCCCCGCATGACGGTGGCGCCGCGCACCACGATCTCGCCGATGCTGCCGGGAGACAGCGTGCGGCCGTCCCGCGTGTCCGCGATGCGCACCCGGAGGCCCGGCAGTGGCCGTCCCGCGGTGGCAAAGCGCTCGGGGTCGTCCGGCTCCGGGCACGCGACCAGGGTGCACACCTCGGTCTGGCCGTAGACCTGGCAAAGCCCCGCAATGGGCAGCATCTCCGCGCAGCGCGCCAGCACCTGCGGATCGCAGTCGGCGCCGCCGCAGGTGCCGGCGCGCAGGCTCGAGAGATCGTGGCGCTCGCGGGCCGGGTGGTCCGCCATGGCCAGGTACGTGGTGGGCACGCCGCTCAGCAGGGTGCAGCGCTCGGCCTCGATGACGCGGAACATCTGCTCCGCGTCGAAGCCCGCCACGCCCACGTAGCACGCGCCCGTCTGCAGGCAGCCCAGCAGGCTCATGATGCAGCCGGCACAGTGGAAGAGGGGGATGATGGAGGTCCAGCGGTCCGCCGGCGTGACCCGCAGGCGGCGGGCGCTGCCCCAGGCGTCCACCAGCATCCCGGAGTGGGTGAGCAGCGCGCCCTTGGGATGGCCGGTGGTGCCGGAGGTGTACTGCAGCGATCCGATGTCGTCCGGGGTCACCGCGGGCAACGCGGCGCTGGATGCGCGACCCTTTGCGACCAGTGTCGAGTAGTCGAGGCAATCCTCCTGCGGACCGTCCAGGGAGATCACCTGGCGCAGCGCCGGAAGCGCCGGGCGCAGCGCCGCCACCGTGTCCAGGTACGGGTTCGAGCGGAACGCCCGCGACGCGAGCAGCACGCGGCTCCGCGACTGCTCCAGGGCGTAGCGCAGGTCGTCGCGGCGGTAGTGGGTGTTGAGCGGCACCAGCACCGCGCCGGCGGCGGCCACGGCGAGCTGGACCACCGGCCACTCGGCGCGGTTCTCCGCCAGCAGCGCCACGCGGGTGCCGGGGCCGGCACCCAGCTCCATCAGCGCGCGCGCCAGCGCACCGGCGTCGTCGCGCCACTGCGCGAAGGTCATGCGCGCTTCCTGCGCCGGAAACACCAGCGCCGCCGCGTCGGGTCGCTTGGCGGCCTGGTGCTCCAGCGCCGCCATGGGCGTCGCGAAGGGCGACAGCGCCGGGTCGTGCACGTCAGGTGTTGGTGCCGGCGGCCGATGCGCCGGTGTCGATCCGGTAGAAACGCGCCGCGTTGTCGTGGAACAGGGCACGCTGCGCGTCGCGTGTGAAGTCCGCCACCATGCGCTTGTACGCGGTGAACAGTGCATCGAAGCCGATGCGCAGGCCCGCCACCGGGAAGTTGCTGGCGAACATGCAGCGCCGCGCGCCGAAGATCTCGATGGCCTCCAGCACGATACGGCGGTTGTCCTCGTAGTCCCAGGGCGCGTTCCTCAGGCCCAGCTCGGAGAGCTTGACGCAGGCGTTGGGGCGCTCGGCGAGCAGGCGCATGTTCTTGCGCCACAGGGCGAGTCCGTCGTCGCCGCGGTCCCAGGGAAATCCCGTGTGGTTCAGCACCACGGGGATGTCCGGATGATCGCCCACCAGCGCGGCGGCCTCGGCGAGCTGCGGCAGCGGCACGCGGAGATCCCAGGACAGCCCGTACTTCGCGAGCAGCGCGTAGCCGCGGCGCCATGCGCGGTCGCTCATGGCGCCGCGGGCCTCGTCCTCGTCGCCGGGCGCCTGACCCGGGCGCGCGGGCTTGGAGCGGATCCCGCGCACCCGCGGGAACGCCGCGTGGGCCTCCAGCACCTGCTCCACCCGCGGGTCGTCGAACCAGGCGTGGGCCACGACGGCGTGGGGCATGCCGTGGGCGTCGGCGATGCCGTGCAGCCAGCGGGTCTCGTCCACCTGGCCCGCGCGATCCCACTCCGCCTCCACGTGCACCGTGGCCACCACGTGGTGCTCCGCCGCGTCGCGACGGTAGTCGTCCGGCAGGTAATTGCGGCGCAGCGCCGCGTAGTCGCCCAGGAAGAAGTGCGGATTGATGCGATCCGACAGCCACGGGTAGTGGTTGCGGTGGAGATCCCACAGGTGGTGGTGGGCGTCGACGATGGGGATGCCGGCGAGGAATGGGTCCATGATGGCGCCGCAGGTCAGCCTGTCCGGATGATACGCTCACCGATTGCGGCCGGTGCCGGATCGATTTCCGTCCGATGCTCCAGATCCTCCTCTCCACCGCCACCCTGCGCAGCGTCGGGTACCCCACGCAGCGGTCGCGCTCGAGGTGGCAACGCAGGCGCGGTGCCGCGCTCGCGGTCCTGCTCCGGCGGCTTTCCGGGAGCGATCGGTCCGGGCACGAGCTGCTGGCGTCAACGCGGACCCGGCGCCTCGGGCGTCACCACCGGAACACGCCGGACGCGAGATCCTTGAGGAGACGCACGTGAGCCTGCGCGATTGGCAGGCCGCACAGCTCCTCGATCCACGCCCATTGACCGGACGGGTTGATCTCCAGGAAGACGTAGCGCCCGTCGGGCGTCAACACCAGGTCGATGGCGCCGTAGAACAGCCTCAGCTCACGCACCAGCCGTCGGCAGCGCTCGGCGAGTGGCTCTGGCAGCTCGTGGGGCAGGTAAGGCGTGTTCTCCAGGTCGTAGATGCGCCAGTCATGCTTCGACCGATCGCTCGCCTGCGAGTGGATCTCCGCGGCGAGGATGGCGTTCCCGACCACCGTGACCCGGATCTCCACACGCTTGGGGACGTAAGCCTGCCAGATGCTCGGACAGGCGCGCAGCACTGCGTCGTCCTGCAGGTCTCCTTCATCCACCAGGCTGGTGTAGATCGCGCGCTCCGCGTCGTCTGCGAGACGAACGGAGCGGGGATCGTACCCCTTGACGACGAGCGAGCCGCCGGCCGCGCGAAAGAGCTGTCTGATCGCGTCGGGCTCGTTGCCCATGTAGGTCGGCGGCACCTCGAAACCGATCGCGTGGGCGACGTGGAGCTGATGCGCCTTCAACGAGGCTCGGAGGTTGAGATAGGGATCGTTGACGATCGGCCGGCCGAGACACTCCCAGAGATTCGCGAGAAACCAGATCGTCTCGCGGTTGATGAACTCGACGACGCTCTGCGTCGGCGTCGACGCCGGCGCATGCGCATCCGATGGGCGGCGGTACCAGACGACGCCCACCTCGCCGAGGTCGAAGCGCGCGCCGTCCTCGTCCACGACTGCGAAGGACGACCACGCTCCTTCGCGCAGCGCCATCCCGGCACAGGAACGTGTGGGAACGCATCCGGGATCCCAGCGCGACCAGGACAGGCCCGCTCGCTCGAGGTGAGGAACGAGATAGTCGACGGTCACGTCTGTGGCCTCGCTGACGATCAGCACCTGCGGCGCGGACACGCGCGCCGGACCTCACGCGCGAGCCGTCACGTGCGCAACGACCAGGTGGCGCTCCGGGTCGTTCGTCGACCGGCGGTCCCACTGAATGTCCGCCACGCCGGCCAGGTCGGGCCGCGGCTCCGCGCCGTCTATCCGATAGAAAGGCTTGACGTCACCCTTTGCAAGCTGAATTAAGGCCGAGGCGCCATTGCTGAAGGTCAGCAGCCAGTCGTACCACACGACGCTGCCCTTGTCGGTGGCGCTGACGTACGCACCCCCAGCGCCATGGCGGTTGCGTGCCTCCTCCAGCCGCCCCCCGAGCTTCCTCAGATCACCGTGCCGTGGCGCCACGAGAAGCCTCGTCGCGTCCCCGATGACCTCGGCTGCGAAGTCGACATCGCCGGGCGTGAAGGAGTCCCGCCGCCCTCGTGGCATGAGCATTATCTCTACCTTGGTCTCGTCTGCGCCGTAGTCCCGGAAAGCGTGCTCACCGTCCGTGTTGTTGGTGCAGTAGTGCGACATGCAGGTCTTACTCTGGTACGCACGGGTCTGGGCACCCGGCAACCCCTTGCTCACGAGGAGCGGCGGCGTGAAACGGTCGCTGCTGAGCACCGTGACCTGCAAGCTTCCCATGTCCCCGCCGTGGAAGAGGATCGTGTGTCCCACACCGTCTTTCCTGTCGACAGCACCGTAAAGCGCGCCGTTCCAGAGGCCCGTTTCCCTCAGCATCCGGCCGCTGTCCTTCATGGCGGTCTCGTTGGGCACTGCGGTCTCGATGGTACGCAGCAGCGCTCGGGCGACGTCGTGCCGCGCGGCGTGCAGCTTGTCCGTGTTCACAGGCTCGAACACCGCATCGCTGAGATCTGGCGGATCCTCCGGCGTCATCGCACAGCCTGATACGAGCGGCGCGAGCGCAGCGCCCGAGAGCGCGTGCGCGCAGAGCTTCAGCATTTCCCGCCGGCCCATCGCATCCACGGGTACGACTGGCGGAGCCACGGTTCTGAATTGCTTCATGTCCACTCCTCAGTGTAGTCGTGCTGATTCCTCTGGAA
Source organism: Gammaproteobacteria bacterium (assembly GCA_041593595.1). GTDB lineage: Bacteria > Pseudomonadota > Gammaproteobacteria > HK1 > HK1 > JBFHNV01. The sequence goes on along the minus strand of JBFHNV010000062.1, from coordinate 10,342 downwards.
TTGCATCAAACACCAATTCGCTGCGACGCGAAAGAACGGAAGTGATCGTGATCAATTTCGAGACCGGAACTCCTTCAGTCGGTGAAGATGTATCGGGGACGATGCGGCGATGAGCGGCTGCGGCGGCTCGTGCTGCCGATCGAGCAGGCGCAGAGCTGGCTGGACGTCCGCCCCGCACCGGCGCCGACCGGCACGCCGATCCGTAGCAGCGCTCCGGTGGCAAAGGCGGCCCGCGCCGGGGCGCAGCTTCACAGGGTGAGCGGTTGACGAGGCCGGCAGCTTCAGGGCGAAGATCGCCGGTGTCAGATGTGAATGCCATGGGGCGGCGCCGACCGCACCGATGCGAGGAAGGACTCCATGAAGACGACGACCGTCCAGACGAGGCCGTTCGCCGGGCAGCAGCCCGGTACCTCCGGCCTGCGCGCGAAGACCCGCGTGTTCCAGCAGCCCGGCTATCTCGAGAATTTCGTGCAGTCGATCGTCGACGCTGTCGGGGGCGTCGAGGGCAAGACTCTCACGCTCGGCGGGGACGGGCGCTACTTCAACGACCGGGCGATCCAGACGATTCTGAAGATGGCCGCGGCGAACGGCGCCGCGCGGGTGCTGGTGGGGCGCGACGGGCTGCTGTCGACCCCTGCGGCGTCGGCGGTGATCCGGCAGCGGCGAACCGATGGCGGAATCATCCTCTCGGCGAGTCACAACCCGGGTGGCGAGGACGGCGACTTCGGCGTGAAGTACAACATTCCCGCCGGCGGACCGGCTCCGGAAGCCGTGACCGCAGCCATCCACGAGCGTAGCCGGCGAATCGACAAGTACCGGATCGCCGAGGCGCCGGACGCCGACCTGTCGGTGGACGGTGAGCGGCGACTCGGCGGCACCGTCGTCGAGGTGATCGACCCGGTCGCGATCCATGCCGCGCTGTTGCGCCAGCTGTTCGACTTCGACGCGATCCGGGATCTGTTCGCCTCGGGGTTCACGATGCGCTTTGACGCGATGCACGCGATCACCGGGCCCTACGCCCGCGCCATCCTGGAGGACGAGCTCGGCGCGCCTCAGGGGACGGTTGTCAATGCGGTGCCGCTGCCGGATTTCGGTGGTGGTCACCCGGACCCGAACCCGGTCCACGCCCGCGCGCTCATGGACGAGATGTTCGGCGCGCAGGCCCCCGACTTCGGCGCGGCATCCGACGGCGACGGTGATCGGAACATGATCGTCGGCCGGCGCGCGTACGTGACGCCGTCCGACAGCCTGGCGGTGCTGTCGGCGAACGCCCACCTGGCACCGGGTTACGCGCAAGGCATCGCCGGTATCGCCCGCTCGATGCCGACCTCGCGCGCCGCCGACCGGGTGGCCAGCGCGCTGGGCGTGCCCTGTTTCGAGACACCCACGGGCTGGAAGTACTTCGGCACCCTGCTCGACGCCGGCAAGGCCACGATCTGCGGCGAGGAGAGTGCCGGCACCGGCTCGAATCACGTGCGCGAGAAGGACGGGTTGTGGGCGGTGCTGCTGTGGCTGAACGTGCTCGCAGTCCGGCGGCTGTCGGTTGCCGAGATCCTCGAGCAGCACTGGTCGATCTACGGACGCGATTACTACTCGCGCCATGACTACGAGGCTGTCGACAAGACGGCCGCCGACGACCTGCTGGCGGCGCTTCGGGACGCCCTGCCCGATCTGCCCGGGCGCGAGGTCGGGGGTCTCACGGTCACGGCGGCCGACGACTTCTCCTACACGGACCCGGTGGACGGCTCGCGGGCCTCCGGGCAGGGGATCCGGATCTTCTTCGGAGACGAGGCGCGCGCCGTCTTCCGCCTCTCCGGCACCGGCACTGAAGGCGCGACGCTGCGTGTGTACCTGGAACGCTACGAGCTCGAGCCGGCGCGTCAGGGCCAGGATCCGGCCGAGGCCCTGCGCGACGTGGCGCGCGCCGCGCGTTCCCTGGCCGGTATCGGCGAGCGGCTGGGGCGAAGCCGGCCGGACGTCCGTACCTGAGACGGCCCGATCAGCATTACGCCGGGGTTGCCGCGAGCGACCCGCCACATGCTCCAGATGCTGCTCTGCGTCGCTCCCCGGCGCCGGCTAATCGCGCTCGACGTCCCGAGAGAACAGGGGGTGCGGATCGGTGGTGGTCGTGCCGCCGCTGCCGTACGGCCGCGTGATGATCTCCAGGAGATGGCCGTTCGGATCGTCCCAGTACACGCCGCGGCCGCCGTCCCAGGTGTTGATCCGATTGGCTTCGCGCCGGTACGGGTCCGCCCAGTAGGACTGGGCCCGCTCCCGGATGCGCTCGAAGATCGCGTCGAACTCGGCCTCGCTCACGAGGAACGCATAGTGCCGCGGGTGGATCTCGTCCTCGGTCTCGACGTAGTCCAGCGACGTGTCCCCGACCCTCACGACGGTGAACGGTCCGAGCGTCTCCGGCGCCGGGAGGCCGAGCATCTCCGCGAGGAAGCGAGCGGAGCGGTCCCGATCGCGCGCCGGGACGATGGTGTGATCGAGACGAATGGTCACTCGGTGATCCTAGGATCCCGAGTGGAGTCCGGGTCAAGTGCGGGAGGCCGCGTTCGCGGGACGGGAGCGCGAAGCGCGGGTGGCCGCGAGCAGCTGCCACGGGCCCCCGCTTCGTTCGGGTCACCGACGATCCGACAGGCGTCATCCCAGTCGCGGCCGGCTCGTGCCAGGTCCCTGGATCGACGGCCAACCTGAAGTGAATTCTCGAAAGAGATTGCACGGAAACGTTTCCTCGAATCTGCATGAGCTACGAGATGTAAAAGTCGCGCTTGCCAGAAGTTCCAGCTCCACCTCCAGCGCCAGCCGCTGGCCCTGGAGCAGCCGTGCGGTCCATGGACGCCCGCCGGTCGCGTTGTGTGCTGCGTTCCTCGGCGCTAGTATCGAAATTCCTACGAACCGTGCCGACGGTACCGGGCCATGGCGAGGGCACTACCCAACGCCTCGTTGGCCATCGGACGGCGACGCTGTCCGCGGCCCTCGACAGCATCCCCTGCACCGCTCGCACCCAGTGCAAGCACCGGCATGGTGATCGAGAGTTCCCGTCGCTATCGCGCCACGTCGAGTCCAGCGCGCCCGACGCGCTCGACGTCCACCTCGCCTGCGAGAACCAGGCGATCCACCAGCATCCGATGGAACGAGCACGACACCGGCTCGGATGCTGCGCAAACCGGGCCGGTCTCTGCTGTGCCGGAGTCGAGCCCTTGTCGATTGGCCAAGCCACAGGGGGACAAGAAGCCATGAAAGCCATCAAATCAACGCGACACCTGCCGGCCCTCATCGCCACGTGCGTACTGCTGACCCTGCCCACGACGGCGATCCGGGCCGACCACGCGCGAGCGTTCCTGCAGCAGGACGGGGACTACAACCCGCCCGGCGAGACGGGCCCGGGTATCGGCGTCTTCCCCGATTTCCCGGAGCCTGCCGTCGGTCCGTTCCCGGATACCCGCAACATGACGTTCCGGGGACAGCTGGTGCCCGCCGAGATCAACGCGGTGAACCAGCGAGCCGGAGTCCTGCTCAACGACATCGGAGGCTGGGTCTCGCCGGCAGGAGAGGCATATGCACTGGTCGGGACCAGCGACGGCATGTCCATCGTGCGGGTCACCGATCCCGACAATCCGGTCTTCATCGGCCAGGTGGGGCTTCCCGACGCCTTCAACAATCTGTGGGGCGATACCGCCGTCTTCAACGTCCAGTGGGAGGACGACGACGACGACGAGAGCTACACCGGCTACGTCTACTACACCACGGAAGCCGATGGCGTCGGCATCAACATCCTCGAGCTGAACCAGCTGGACTTCATGGGGCCTGCGCCGAACCCCGCCTTTCAGATTGCGCCGAGCGCGGTCTTCGAGAAGGGCGGCTACGACAGCGCGCACAACATCTACATCAATCAGGACACGGGCTATGCATACGTGGCAGGCGTCGGCCTGGTAGGGGATGTGACCGCCTGCGACAGCGATCCCAATCACCCGTCCAGGTTCAACACGCTCATCCTGGACCTGCTCCCGAACCCGCTGGATCCGACCGTCGTCGCCTGCCTCGCCGACCGCGGCGAGCACGATTTCTACGTGGTCAACTACAACGGTCCCGATCGGGACTACCGGGGTCGGGAGATTGCCTTCGTGTTCGATGGCCGCGACAAGGATGCCGCCGGCAGGAATGGCAAGCGCGTCGACGAGACGCCCGGTGTCCCGGTCGGCGGCACGACCGAGATCTGGGACGTGACGGACAAGGACGACATCCGGGTGATCTCGTCCTTCGTGCCCGAGGGGCTGTGCTTCTCGCATCAGGGATGGACCTCGTCCGATCGTCACGAGTTCCTGCTCATCAACGACGAGGTCGACGAGCCGCGCGATGCCGAGCCCAATGACGGCACCGGGTTCTTCCGGACGTTGTTCTGTAATTCGGACGCGCCGCAGGATCCCGCGCCCAATCCGAGCACGTACGTCGTCAACGTCAAGGACCTGGACGCACCGTTCCTGCAGGAACGCTTCTTCATCGACTCGCCCGGAGACAACGATCACAACTTCGTCCGCAAGGGCAACAAGCTCTACTGGGCGGTCTACAACGCCGGCACCCGGGTTCTGAAGATGAAGAAGAGGAAGGGCGAGCTGAGGCTCGAGGAGATCGCCCGGATGGACACGGAGCCGCGGACGGTCTCGCCGCCCTTCTTCAACGGTCAGTGGGGCATCTTCCCGTTCCCGGACCGCAATGTCATCGTCGCCAGCGACATCGTCAACGGGCTCGTGGTCATGAGTCTGGGCAAGGTCAAAGCCAGAGACGACGACGATGACGACGACGATCGTCGCGACGATGATCGTGATCGGGGCGACGACGAGGGTGACGACGACTAGCTCGCTGCCGCGGCGATCATCGATCGCGGCCGGCTGGGGCTGCCGACGCCCCTGGAGGAGGCCCTACGACGGCAATCTCCAGGGGCGAAGGCTCGCCGTGCGCTGCAGATCCGGCGCAGCCCCGGCGACCACCGTCGTTCCGGAACCGTCAGTCACAAAGTGTCAAGGCTGCGTCACGGAGAGACCTGGGTGCGGTAGCGTCGACCAGGGCGGGCCCGTAGGTGGTTCGCGCCGATGGCTTGCCGGACTCCCACTCCCGCTTCCACCGCACGAGATACTGCGCGAACTGGGCGTCCACGAAGTGCGCCTCGGGCACCAGTGCCAGAGGGGGATCGTATCCTCGTTGAAGCGCAACGGTGTTGAGCGCATACGAGGTATTTCCCGAGCGGAACAGCAGGGCGTCGTCCACACACTCCACGTGTCCCGACGGCACGGTGTAGATCCAGTCTTCGTGATCGGCTTGCGATACCTGCAGGCTCTCGGCCTCCACGCGGACCGGGAGCGCAAGAATCGCGGTGAGAAGAACGTGCGTCATTCTCATCTGCTGCACTCCGGAGTCGGACCGGGCCAGGGATCATAATCCGCCGGGTGAGCGCTGGCCACCGGGCCAATGCGGGCGCCCGCGCGCTGGCGGGAGGGCGCCCGGCCGTGCCCCGTCCGCCTCCTGACAGGGGCCCCCGGCGCCTGGCAGGCTCGGGGATTCGTTCCGTCTCGATCCGTCCGTCGAAGCTCACCGTGTGAGCCACCCTGTCCGGTACGATCCTTACATCGGGGGCGAGCGCGCTTCACGCTCGAGCATTCGCCGCGACGCTTCGTGCGTCACGGCCGCTCGCGCGAAGCGCCGGGGCGGGCGGCGAACTTCAAGTGAATTCTCGGAAGCGTTTCCGCGGGAACGTTTCCTCGAAACTGCATGAGCTTCGAGGAGCAGGAGCGCCGGACCGGTTTGCGCGGCTCCGCCAAGGTGATGCTGCGCCGGGTCCTCGACGGAGCCCGGCCCGGGACGCCGATCCGGTCGATGGTATAAAGCCGATCCATCCCCCAGACCCGGAGACCGCGATGAGCATCATCGACCGCGTCGAGATCCACGTGTTCGGGTTCGAGGTCGCCGACGTCGCCCTCGGCGCCCACGCCGCTGCCGGGGTCGGCAACGTGGTCCACGCGCCCGGGCGCTCCCTCACCGCGACACGCTTCGCGCTGCGCATCCGCTGCAGCGACGGGGCCGAAGGTGCCTACGTCACCCACTGGGTCGGCACTCCCTCGACCCTCGGCCAGATCCGCATGCTCGCCCCGAACCTGATCGGGCGCGACGCCGAGCAGCGCGAGCTCATCTTCGACGACCTGAAGCGTGAGGTCCGCGCCTACGATCACATGGGACACGGCGCCCTCGACATCGCGCTGTGGGACCTGGCCGGACGCAAGTACGGCGCGTCGGTGTCGCGGCTGCTCGGTGGGTACCGCCATCGGCTGCCCACCTACGCCAGCACCTACCACGGCCAGGACGAGCCCGGCGGGCTGGATACTCCGGAGGCGTTCGCGGACTACGCATTGGAGTGTCGCGAGCGAGGCTTCGCCGGGTTCAAGATTCACGGCTGGCACGACGGCGATCGACACCGCGAGGCGGCCAACGTGCTCGGGGTGCGCGCGCGGGTCGGCGACGACTTCCCGCTGATGCTCGATCCGGCCTGCCAGCTGCGCACCTACCTGGACGCGCTCTACGTGGGCCGCGCCTGCGACGAGGCCCGCTACTTCTGGTACGAGGATCCGTACCGCGATGCCGCCACCTCGGCGTTCGGGCACCGACGACTGCGCGAGCAGCTCGCCACGCCGCTGCTCGTCACCGAGCACGTGCGCGGGCTCGAGCAGAAGGCGGACTTCGTGCTGCAGGGCGGCTGCGACATGATCCACGCCGATCCGGAGTACGACAGCGGCATCACCGGGGCGATGAAGATCGCGCACCTGTGTGAGGCGCTGGGTCTCGACGTGCAGTTCCACGCCTGCGGGCCGGCCCATCGCGCGGTCGGCTCCGCGGTGCGCAACACCCACTTCTACGAGATGGCGCTGATCGGTCCGGGCATGGCCAACTGCGTGCCGCCGGTGTACGCCTGCGGGTACTCCGACCAGGCCGACGATCTCGGCGAGGACGGCTGCGTGCCGGTCCCGGACGGACCGGGACTCGGGGTCGAGTACGACTGGGAGTTCATCGAGCGCCGGCGCGTCGCGCTCGAGTGCTTCGAATGAGCGGTGCGCCGGGCAACGGCATGGCGCTCGCGCGGCTCGCGCGCGATGGAGATCCGGGCCCCGGGCGTGGTCCGCTTCAGGCCCTGCGTCGAGCAAGCGCGAGCCCGGCGAGGCCGAGGGCCAGCAGGGCGAAGACGGTGGGCTCGGGAACCGTCGCAGCGAGCAACGTCGGGAATACCACGCCCGCATCGGTGACGTACCCCCCGCCGGGAGTCAGGACGTCCACGTAGAAGTCGGAGCTCGTGAACGCGTCAACGTCGACATTGGATTCCCGGTCCGCGTTTCCACCCACGGTCATCCTGCCCGAAAGCATGACGTTCGTTCCGGCGTCGAACTCGAAGACCTGACTGGTCAAGACGGAGAAGGGGCCCGGGTTGACAAGAACATCGAAAATGTAGTCACCCAACAGGGTGCCCCCAACGAACGACGTCGCGTGCACACGACCGCTGTAGCCGCTACCCGCTCCTACCACGACTCCGTTCACGTCCATGCTGAACAGATAGGACACCTTGGTTCCCGCCGCGCCGTTGGCCAGGAAATTGATGTACCAATTCAGGTCATTGAACCCTTGCCCATGCTGCAGGAGTGCGCCTGCGGTAGATGCCTTGACCTTTCCGCCCAGTGAACCAATCGTTGCGCGAGCACTCGTGGAGGCGGATTGAGCTCCCCCGCCCGCGTTGTCTGTCACCGACTTGGTGATTACTCCGCTGGTGATCAAATTACTATCGGAAACGAAATTGACGAAGTCAATCGCGGAGCCGGCATCGACCGTAACGAAGGCGCTCACTCCGTAGATCGGCACGCCGACCGCGCGAATCGGCCAGGCAATGCAACCGGCGAGAGCTACCCAGAGAAACGGGACTCGGGCGTTCATGGTGATTCTCCCCTGAACAGGCAAGCGCGCCTCGATCCGTCCTGCCTTCGAGGCGTAGGCGCTGAGTTGGCCGGTCCTTGCAGGTTCGCAAGAATCAGGAGAGCGGGCCGCCACGCGAATTCGACAGCCAGTCCTTAGGTGGTGCCGTCAGGGCACCCTTGGCTCCAGAGAAAGGGTGCGCATGCTCGAAACACGAACGTACGGCGTGTTTCGGCGCCCGCTCCGATCCGCCGTTCCAGGAGTTTCTGGCACACTCAGTATGCTCCCGGGAATTCTCGCCGCGCAATAGGGGGAACGGGTGCGCGAGCGCACGGGCGATCTGCCCGACGCGGTTGCGCAACGGGTGTCCGTTGGCGACCGGCTGTGGAATGCACGCGTCGCTCGGCATCGCCACGCGCCGATCCCGCGGCGGTAAGGCCGACGCAAGCCGGCGCTACAATGCCCGCTTCGATGCATGCGCCCGGAGCCGACCATGAGCCAGCCGCGCGATGACGATCCCCATGCCCGCCTGCGGGCCCTGAAGGCAGGCATCGTCGAGGAGGCGAAGGCGAGCGCCGCGGCGGCATGCGCCGTGCTGCCGGAGGATCTCGCGGCGGAGGAGGAGCCGGCCCATATCTATCGCGCCGCGCCGCACGAGCCGGAGGGAGACGCCGCATGAGCGGCGCCGGGCTCGGCTTCCTCTCCATCCACGACGCGTCGCAGCAGATCGCCGCCGGGAGGCTCTCGCCGGTGGAGCTGGTGGAGGCGCTGATCGCCCGGGCCGAGGGCCTGGACGGCACGCTGCACGCGTACCTGCTGCCCACCTTCGAGCCGGCGCTCGCCGCGGCGCGCAGGGCCGAGGCCGAGATCGCGGCCGGCCGCAGACTCGGTGCGCTGCACGGCATCCCCTACGGTCTGAAAGACATCATCGACACCGCCGGCATCCGCACCACCTGCCACTCGAAGATCCTCGAGCACAACGTGCCGGCGCGCGACGCGGTGGTCACCGAGCGGCTGAACGCGGCCGGCGCGATCCTGATGGGCAAGCTCGCCACCCACGAGTTCGCCTTCGGCGGCCCGTGCTTCGACCTGCCCTGGCCGCCGGCGCGCAACCCCTGGAACACCGCGCACCACCCGGGCGGGTCCTCGAGCGGTTCCGGCGCCGCCGTCGCCGCCGGGCTGCTGCCGGGCGCGCTCGGCTCCGACACGGGAGGCAGCGTGCGCAATCCGGCGTCCTGCTGCGGGCTGGTGGGCATCAAGCCGACCTACGGCCGGGTGCCCCGCGCCGGTGTCTTCCCGCTCGCCTACAGCCTCGACAGCGTGGGCCCGCTGACCCGCACCGTGCGCGACAACGCGCTCATGCTGCAGGTCATCTCGGGGCCGCACCCGCGCGACCCGGCCAGCGCCGAGGCGCCGGTGCCCGACTTCTCGGCCGGCATCGGCAGCGGCATCGAGGGCCTCCGCATCGGCTACGTGCGTCATTTCCACAGCGAGGACATGATCGCCGATGCCGAGGTGGCGGCCGGCCTCGACGCGGTCGCCGAGACCCTGGCCGGCCTCGGCGCGAGCGTGCGCGAGACCCGGCTCGCGCCGCTCGGCCACTATGCCGGCGGCAACCGCATCCTGCTCACCGTCGAGGGCTACGCGGTGCACCGGCGCTGGCTCAGGGAGCGGCCCGAGGACTATGCCGCCATGACCCGCGAGAAGCTGCTCCCCGGCGCCTTCGTCCCGGGCGCCGACTATGTCGATGCGCTGCGCCTGCGCGGTCGGCTGCGCGATGCCTTCGTCCGCCTCATGGGCGAATTCGATGCCCTGATCTGCGCCTCGTCCATGGAGCCTCCCAGCCGCATCGACGACGCCGCGGAGGTTGCCCGAACCTACACGCGCCAGGCGCGCACGCCGTTCAGCTTCCTCGGCTCCCCGGCGCTGGTCATGCCCTGCGGGATGCACTCCAGCGGCCTGCCGCTGTCGGTGCAGATCGTGGGCAAGGCGTTCGACGAGGCGATGCTGTACCGGGTCGCCGCGGCGTACGAGGCGGCGACGGACTGGAGCCGTCGGCATCCATCGCAGGAGCCATCCCTCACGCCACCAGGGAGACCCACGTGAAGACCATTCTGATCACCGGCGCAGCAGGCGCCGCGGGCCGCTTTCTGCGCCGCGAGCTCGCCGGCCGGTACCAGCTGCGGCTCACAGACGTGGTGCCCATCGACGACGTGGGCGCGAACGAGTCCTACCTGCGCGCGGACGTGGTCAGCGCCACGGACATGGCGCGCGCGGCCGCCGGCTGCGACGGCATCGTTCACCTGGGCCCGGTGTCGGTGGAGGGCGCCTGGGAGCCCATCCTCGCCGCCTTTTCCGCCCCTGGCGACGGTGTGGCCGATCGCAT
>JBFHNV010000061.1:0-27728 GCA_041593595.1 Gammaproteobacteria bacterium | reverse complement strand
CGGGGGCGGCGCGACCCCGTCCACCACGAGCCCCGGCATGAAGATCGCCCGCATCGCCGGCACGCTGCTCGCCGCGCTGCTCGCCGGCGCCGCGCCTGCCCAGGACACCGCCCACCCCCACCCGCACGAGTTCTACTTCACCCGGGGCATCTACTCGAGCGCCGGCGACAGCGATCCCTGGGGCCCGCGCTGGGCCATCGACTACCCGGAAGCGGACCGGCACTTCCTGGTGGCGCTGACCCGGCTCACCGGCGTGGACGCCTCGGCCGCCGACAACGCCGTCGGCCTCGGCGGCTCGCGGCTGCGCGACTTCCCCTTCGTCTACGTGGTGGAGGCGGGCGCGCTGTCCCTGTCGGAGGACGAGCGCGCGGCGCTGCGCGGCTACCTGCTGTCCGGCGGCTTCCTGGTGGTGGACGACTTCTGGGGCACCTGGGCCTGGGACAACCTCTCGGCCCAGCTCGAGGCCCTGCTGCCGGACCACCCGGTTCGGGACGTGCCGCTGGATCACCCGGTGTTCCACGCCTTCTACGACATCGACGAGCTGGTGCAGGTGCCCAACGTGGCCCAGGCGGGCACCGGGCGCACCCACGAGTACGACGGCTACGTGCCCCGAGCCCGGGGGATCTTCGACGCCTCGGGACGGCTCATGGTGCTCATCAACTGGAACACCGACCTGGGCGACGCCTGGGAGTGGGCGGACGACGCGGACTATCCGCTGCACTACTCCAACTATGCCTACAAGCTCGGCATCAACATCGTCATCTACGCCATGAGCTACTGACCACCGGCGCGGGGGCGGCTGCGTTGCTGCGCCGCAGCACAAGTGGCCTTGAAGCGTCGCGGCGCCGGCGTATATTGGTGGCTCCGGTCCACACCGGACCGCGATGCACAAGGAAGCCGCACCATGCGCAAGCTGATCCACGCCTTCACCCTGGCCTTTGCCCTCGGCGGCGCCGCATCGGCCTTCGCCGGCGAAGGTTGCAACTACAGCGGAAAGACGGTGAAGAAGAACGACCTGGAAACTCCGCCTCCGGCGGCCAGCGTCGAGCAGAAGAAGGGCTGAAAGCCCCCTGAAGACAGCCGTCCCGCGGGCGCGCCGCGGGCGGTGCACGACCGAATGCGCCCGGCACCCGCAACGGGGCCGGGCGTTTGTGCGTTTGGGCCTATGGCATGAACCGCTTCGACCACATCGTGGTGGGCGCAGGCTCCGCCGGCTGCGTGCTGGCCCACCGCCTCACCGAGCAGGGCCGCCACCGGGTGCTGCTGCTGGAGGCAGGTCCCGCCGACGCCAGCCCGCTCATCACCATGCCGGCGGGTTTCTACAAGCTGCTCTCCAGCAGCCGCTACAACTGGGGCTTCTGGAGCGAGCCGGAACAGGGCACGGGCAACCGGCGCATCGCCATCCCGCGGGGCAAGACCCTCGGCGGGTCCAGCGCCATCAACGGCCTGGTCTACGTGCGCGGGCAGCCCCGGGACTACGATCTGTGGGCGCAGCACGGCAACCGCGGCTGGTCCTACGAGTCCGTGCTGCCTTACTTCCGCAAGGCCGAGTCCTGGGCCGGAGGCGCGAGCGACGTGCGCGGGGGCAGCGGTCCGCTGGGGGTATCGGTGACCTCGGAGCGCCACGAGATCCTGGACGCGTTCGTGGCCGCCGCGGAGAGCGTCGGCTTCCCGCGTAACCCGGACTACAACCGCGGCGAGCAGGAGGGCTTCGGCTACTACCAGCTCACCGCCCGCGGCGGACGGCGCATGAGCACCGGGCGCACGTATCTGCGCCGCGCGGTGTTTCGCGACAACCTGCGGGTGGAGACCGGCGCCCACGCCACCCGCGTGCTGCTCGAGGCGGGCCGCGCCGTGGGGGTGGCGTACCGCCGCGGCGGCGCGCTGCGCGAGGCGCGCTGCACGGGCGAGGTGGTCCTCGCCGCCGGCGCGGTGCAGACCCCGCAGCTCCTGGAGCTGTCCGGAATCGGCCAGCCGGAGCGCCTGCGCGAGCTGGGCATCGAGGTGCGCAACGCGCTGCCCGGCGTGGGCGAGAACTACCAGGACCACTACGGCGTGCGCATGCGCTGGCGGGTGACGCGTCCCATCACGCTGAACGAGAAGGCGCGGGGCCTGTCGCTGGTACGGGAGCTCGCGCGCTACGCCCTGTTCGGCCGCGGCATTCTCACCTACGGCGCCGGCGGGGCCTTCGGCTTCGTGCGCACCGATCCGGGCGCCGACACGCCGGACGTGCAGTATCACCTGGCCCACGTGAGCTACGCGGATCCGGCCACCCGCAAGCTCGATCGCGAGCCCGGCATGACGCTCGCCGTGTGCCAGCTCCGCCCGCAGTCCCGCGGCAGCATCCACGCGGCGTCGCCGGATCCCATGGCACCACCCGCGATCCGCGGCAACTTCCTGTCCGAGCGCGCTGACGTGGAGACGCTGATTCGCGGCATGCGCACCGGGCGGCGGGTGATCGAGTCACCGCCGATGGACCCCTACCGGGCCCTCGAGCTGTCGCCCGGCAGGGAGGTGGACGGCGACGAGGCCCTCGAGGCCTTCGCGCGAGAGACCGGCCAGACCCTCTACCACCCGGTGGGCACGGCAAAGATGGGGCCTGCCTCGGATCGCAACGCGGTGGTGGACGAATGCCTGCGGGTCCACGGCGTTGCGGGGCTGCGCGTCGCGGACGCATCCATCATGCCCACGCTGGTGTCCGGAAACACCAACGCCGCCGCGATCATGATCGGCGAGAAGGCGGCCGACCTGATTGGCGAGGATTCCCCATCGGGGCGCTGAGGCACCGACGCGACGCGGAGATCCTCCGAGATGGCGGCACCTGGATTCGGAACCTTCGGGGGCGTGTTCACCCCCAACGTGCTCACGATCCTGGGCGTGATCATGTTCCTGCGCCTCGGGCAGGTGGTGGGAGAGTCGGGCCTCCTGTACGCGCTGCTGATCATCCTTGGCGCAAAGCTGATCACGACGCTCACGTCCATCTCGCTTGCCGCCATCGCCACGAACACGCGAATCCAGGGCGGCGGCGCCTACTTCATGATCAGCCGCAGCCTCGGCGTGGAGTACGGCGGGGCCATCGGTGTGGTGTTCTACCTCGCGCAGGCCGTCTCGGTGGCCATGTACGTCATCGGCTTCACCGAGGCGCTGCTCTCGGCATTTCCCGACATCGCGCTGTCCGGACGGCTCGTCGCCACGCTGGTGAACGGCGCCGTGTTCGCCTGCGTCTACGTGGGCGCGGGCTGGACCATCAAGCTCCAGTACGCGATCCTGGCGGTGCTCCTCGCCTCGCTGGTGTCGTTCTTTGCCGGCGCGGTGCCGGCCTTCTCGTCCGATACCCTGGCGGCGAACGCAGCGGCCGCGTTCGAACCGGGCTCGGGCTTCTTCGTCATGTTCGCGCTGTTCTTCCCGGCGGCCACCGGCATCATGGCGGGGGCGAACATGTCAGGTGACCTGCGGGATCCGGCCCGCTCCATCCCTGCGGGGACGTTCGCGGCCATCGCGGCGACGGGTGCGGTGTACCTGGTGCTCGCCGTGGTGCTGGCGGGCAGCACGTCGCGCGACGCGCTCACCGGCAACAACCTGATCATGGCCCACCTCGCATGGATGCCCTCCCTCATCCTCGCGGGGGTCTTCGCCGCGACGCTGTCGTCCGCGCTGGGCAGCATGATGGGGGCGCCGCGCATCCTGCAGGCGCTGGCGAAGGACGGGGTGTTCCCGCGGCTGCGGGGCTTCGCCCGGGGCAGCGGCAAGGCCAACGAGCCGCGCCGCGCCACCGTGCTCACCTTCGCCGTCGCGGAGGCAGGGGTGCTGCTCGGGGATCTGGATCTAGTCGCGCCCATCATCACCATGTTCTTCATGATCACCTACGGCACTCTCAATCTGGCGTGCTTCTACGAGGGCTACTCCCGCAACCCCAGCTTCCGCCCGCGCTTCCGCTTCAACCACTGGTCCATGTCCCTCGCGGGCGCGCTGGGCTGCGCGCTGGTGATGCTGCTCATGGAGCCCCTGTGGGCGGTGCTCTCGGTGGCCGCGATGGCCGCGCTGCACCGGTACGTGCGGCACAAGGAGGTGCGGGTGCGCTGGGGCGACGTGGCGAGCGGCGTGGCCTACGAGCGCGCGCGCAAGTCGCTGCTGCGGCTGGAAGAGGAGCGCTACCACCCGAAGAACTGGCGGCCCGGGATCCTGGCGCTGAGCTCGGGCCCCTGGAACGCGCCCCAGGTGGCGGAGTACGGCTACTGGCTGGGGGCGGGCCGCGGGCTGCTCACCCTGGGACAGGTCGTGACCGGAGACGTGGAGGACCGCATCCTGGCGCGCAGGGAGGCCGAGCAGGCCCTGAAGGCGTTCATCCGCGAGCAGGAGCTGGAAGCATTCGCCGCGGTGGTGGTGGAGGAGGACCTCCTGGAGGGCACCAAGGCACTGCTGCAGTCCCACGGGATCGGCGGGCTGCGCCCCAACACGCTGCTGCTCGGCTGGTCCGAGGATCCGCGGCGCGTGGAGGAGTTCGCGGGCATCTACCGGCTGGCGCGGACGTTGCGGATGAGCATCCTGGTGGCCAAGAACGACGAATCGGCGCCGGCGTGGACGGTGCGCGACGGGCCGGTGGACGTGTGGTGGCGCGGCCGGGAGAACGGCGCGCTGATGCTGATGCTCGCCCACCTGCTGGTGCAGAACCCGGAGTTCCGTGGCCGCAAGGTTCGCGTGCTGCACGTGGTGGCGGACGACACGCGCCGCGAGCAGGCGCTTCAGGTGCTGGACGGGATGGTCACCGAGGCCCGGATCGAGGCCGAGGTGGACGTGATCGTGTCCACCGATCCGGCAGCGGAGATGCGCGAGCGCTCCCGCGACTCCGCGACGGTGCTCATCGGCTTCGACCCGCCGGAGGAGGGCGAGGGCGGGTTCTTCGCCGACACATACGAGTCGGTGCTGGAGGCCTGTGGCGACGTGCTGCTCGTGCACAGCTCCGGCGACGTGGACCTGAGGGCCTGAGACTGCGGGCGCATCGCCACGCGGGGTGCGGGGCGGTATGGTCACGGGCTCCCGGCCTGCGCGAGTCAGCGCCGGTACTTCTTGCGCCACGCAGCGAAGTCCTCACGGGCGCGCTCGTCGGTGGCCGGGTACAGGCCCAGGATGGAGCGGCCCGCCATCACCTGCTCGGTGACGAAGTCCTCGAAGGCGGTCATCTCGCTGGCCTCGCGGGCGAGGTCGCCCGCCAGGTGCGCCGGGATCACCACCACGCCCTCCCGATCCCCCACCACCACGTCGCCGGGGAACACCGCCACGTCGCCGCAGGCGATGGGCACGTCGATGTCGATGGCCTGGTGCACCGTGAGGTTGGTGGGCGCCGACGGCCGGTGGTGGTACGCCGGGATGTCCAGCTGCGCGATCTCGGGGGAGTCACGGAAGCCGCCGTCCGTGACGATGCCCGACACGCCCCGCTTCATGAGGCGCGTCACCAGGATGGAGCCGGCGGATGCCGCCCGGGGATCCTTGCGGCTGTCGATGACGAACACCGCGCCCGGCGGGCACTCCTCCACTGCCTTGCGCTGGGGGTGGGAGCGGTCCTCGAACACGCTGATGGGGTTCAGGTCCTCCCGGGCGGGGATGTAGCGCAGGGTGTAGGCGGTGCCCACCATGTTGGGCTGACGCGGGTTGAGCGGGTGCACGTCCTGGATGAACTGGTTGCGCAGGCCGCGCTTGAACAGGGCGGTGCACAGGGTGGCGGTGCTCACGGTGGCGAGCCGCTCGCGGGTCTCCTGGCTCAGGGTGTGCTCGGTCATGGTCGGTGTCCCCGGTACGGTGCTGGGTGGATGGTGCCGCGCCCCTGGTGGCGCTCCATGGGCCATCCCAGCCAGCGGGCGCTTGACGCAACAAATACTAATATATTAGCGTACTAATACGGTAGTAGCTCCGACGGCGGCTGCCGGCGCGGGCTGCTCCAGGGCCCGCACGACACAACGCGCCACCCCGAGACACGCCCATGGACGCCCCGACCACCGCGAGACCGGCTTTCGCGCCGCCGCCCAAGCGCGAGCGGCTCTCGCCGGTGGTGCAGCGCATCTACGGCGACATCCGGGACATGATCGTGGACCTGCGTCTGCCCCCCGGCAGCCTGATTTCCAAGAACCAGGTGGCGCAGGAGTTCGGAGTCAGCCCCACCCCGGTGCGCGAGGCGCTGCTGCGCCTGGAGGACGAAGGGCTGGTGGACATCTTCCCCCAGTCCAAGACGGCGGTGTCGCTCATCGACGTGCAGCACGCCCGGGAGGCCTTCTTCCTGCGCCGCAGCGTGGAGGTGGAGATTGCCCGCGCCCTCGCGCCGGTGTTCAGCGACACCCAGGCGGCGGCGCTGCGCGCGCTGGTGGCGCGCCAGGCGGTGGAGCGCGACACGGGCAATCTCGACGCCTTCACGGACTACGACGACCTGTTCCACGCACGCATCTACGAGTTCGCAGGCTACGGCGGGCTGTGGCACCTGGTGCGTGCCCAGCAGGCGAACCTGGACCGACTGCGCCGCCTGAACCTGCCCGGCGAGGGCAAGGTGGACGCGATCCTCGCGGGGCACGAATCCATGCTGGCGGCGCTGGCCAGCCACGACCCGGACGCGGCTGAGCGCGCCGTGCGCGAGCACCTGGGGGACTCCATCAGGGCCAGCGACGAGATCCGGGCCCGCTATCCGGACTACTTTCACTGATCGACACCAGCGGCCGCACGGGCCGCCGGACAGGAGCACCGAGCATGGCCGCAGTGGTGGACGAGCCCGTCATCAGCGACGCGCAGGTCGCGCAGTACCGGGACAAGGGCTTCGTGGTGGTGGAGGACATCTACGCCCCCGAAGAGGTCGCCCGCATGCGCGAGACGCTGGAGGACCTGGTGGCCAGGGCCGGCGGTCTCACGGAGCACACGGCCGTCTACGACCTGGAGTCCAGCCACACCCCGGACAACCCCCGGGTGCGCCGCATCAAGGAGCCCCACAAGGTGGATCCGGTGTTCTGGGACATGGCCGCCCACCCGCGCGTGAAGGCAGTCCTGCGCCGGCTCATCGGCTCGGCGGCGCGCCTGCACGGCTCGAAGATCAACTTGAAGTCCGCCACCTACGGCGCGCCGGTGGAGTGGCACCAGGACTGGGCCTTCTACCCACATACCAACGACGACGTGCTGGCCATCGGCGTGATGCTGGACGACATGACGCCGGAGAACGGCCCGCTGCTCATCGTGCCGGGCAGCCACACCGGCCCTACCCACGATCACCACCAGGACGGGCGGTTCATCGGCGCCATGGACCCGGAGACCTGCGGCCTCGATTTCGCCACCGCCGAGATGTGCACCGGGCGCGCCGGCGCGTGCAGCTTCCACCACGTGCGTGCGGTGCACGGCTCGGCCCAGAACACCTCGGGTCGCGACCGCCGCCTGCTGCTCTACCAAGTGGCCTCCGGCGACGCGTGGGACATCCGCGGGATGCGCGAGGGCACGTGGGAGGCGTACCAGGCCACCATGATCATGGGCGAGGCGACCCTGGAGCCGCGGGTGGTGCCGGCGCCCATCCGCCTGCCCTACCCGCCGCCGTCCAGGGGCGGCTCCATCTACGAGAGCCAGTCGCTGGCAAGAAAGAAGTTCTTCGGCGCCGGGGGCTGACCACGGACTGAACCGGGGCCTCGCGTGGCCCCGGTGCGCGACGGACACGGCACCGGTCGCTGGCGCCGCGGTAAGCTGGCGGCGTCCACGAACCCGCGCCGACCCATGTCCGTCCGACCCGCCGAGATCCGCCACCACGGCTGGTGTCCCATGTGCCGATCGCGCTGCGGCTGCGTGTCGCGGGTGCGCGACGGTCGGCTGGTGGCAGTGGAGCCGGATCCGGATCACCCCACCGGCCAGGCCCTGTGCGCCAAGGGCCGCGCGGCGCCGGAGATGGTCTACAGCCCCGACCGGGTGCTGCACCCCATGCGCCGCACCCGGCCGAAGGGCGATCCGGACCCGGGCTTCCGGCGCGTGTCCTGGGACGAGGCGCTGGACTGCACCGCGCTCGCCATGCGCCGCATCGCCGCCGAGAGCGGACCCGAGGCGGTGGCCTTCGCGCTCACCACCCCCAGCGGCACCTCCCTGTCCGACGGCGTCGCCTTCGTCGAGCGGCTGATGCGCGCCTACGGCTCGCCCAACAACTGTTACAGCACCGAGATCTGCAACTGGCACAAGGACGTGGCCTTCGAGTTCACCTTCGGTGCGGGGATCGGCACGCCGGACTTCGCGAACACGGGCTGCGTGCTGCTGTGGGGACACAACCCCAACGTGGCGTGGCTCGCCCAGGCCTCGCGCACTGCCGCGGCCCGCGCCCGGGGCGCGCGGCTGGTGGTGGTGGACCCGCGCCGGGTGGGGCCCGCGGCGAAGGCGGATCACTGGCTGCGGGTGCGGCCCGGCACCGACGGCGCCCTGGCCCTGGCCATGGCGGGTGTGCTGCTCGAGTCCGGCGAGTTCGACCGGGCATTCCTCACGGCCTGGTCCAACGGGCCGTTCCTGGTGCGCGAGGACGACGGGCGCATGCTCGGCGCTGCAGATGCGGGCCTCGGGAGCGGCGACCAGCGGGTGGTCTGGTGCGAGTCCCGCGGTGGACCCGTGGTGGTGGATCCGCGCGCGCCCGTGGACGAGGACGCGGCGCGGTCGTTCCGCCTGGACGCGGCGGTGCAGGTGCCAGCGCCCGGCGGTCCCATCGCCTGTCGCAGCGCGTTCGCGCAATTCGCCGCCCTGTGCCGCGACATGACGCCGGAGCGCGCGGCAGGGATCACCGGCGTGCCGGCGCAAGCCATCCGCGCCGCCGCGCACACCCTGTGGACCGGCCGGCCCGTGTGCCTGTACGCCTGGTCCGGGGTCGGGCAGCACACCAACGCGACCCACACGGCGCGCGCCATCGCGCTGCTGTACGCCTTGACCGGCAGCTACGACACGCCCGGCGGGAACGTGCAGTTCGCCACGCCGCCGGTGAACGACGTGTCCGGGAAGGATCTGGTGCAACCGCTGCGCACGGCTCGTGCCCTGGGGCTGGCCGAGCGGCCTCTCGGTCCGCCGCGCAGCGGCTGGATCACGTCCCGGGATCTCTACCGTGCCGTCCTCGAGGGCGAGCCCTACCGGGTGCGTGCGCTCATCGCCTTCGGCGGCAATCCCCTGGTCTCCCATGCCGACGTGGCGCGCGGTGCCGACGCGCTGCGCGCGCTCGAGTTCCATGCCCATGCGGACCCTTTCCTGACGCCCACGGCGCGCTTCGCCGACGTGCTGCTGCCGGTGTGCACCGCGTGGGAGCGCCGCGCGCTGCGCGCGGGCTTCGAGATGGACGCGGCGGCGGCGGCGCTGGTGCAGTACCGGAGCGCGGCCATCGAGCCCCTGGGCGAGTCGCGCTCCGACGAGTGGATCGCCTTCCGGCTGGCGGAGCGCCTGGGCCTCGCGGACCGATTCTGGAACGGCGACGCGGACGCCGCCTACCGGGAGATCCTCGCGCCCAGCGGGCTCGAGCTGGAGGCGCTGCAAAAGGTGCCGGGAGGGATCCGGGCGCCGCGGGCGCAGTGCCGCCGCCGCTACCGGGACCTGGGCGGCTTCGCCACGCTCAGCCGCCGGGTGGAGATCTTCTCCGAGGCGCTGCAGCGCCACGGGCAACCGCCGCTGCCGGAGTACGTGGCGCCGGCCATGAGTCACGCGCGCCGCCCGGACCTCGCGGATCGCTACCCGCTGGTCCTCACCTGCGCCAAGTCCCATGCCTTCTGCCACGGCCAGCACCGCAATCTGCCCGCACTGCGCAAGCTGCAACGCCATCCGCGTGTCGAGATGCACCCGGACACCGCGGCGGCGCGCGGACTCGCCGACGGCGCCTGGGCCGAGGTGGAGACGCCCGCCGGATCCCTGCGTGCGCGGGTGAGGCTGCGCACGGATCTCGCGCCGGACGTGGTGGCCGCACAGCACGGCTGGTGGCAGGCGTGCACGGCGCTGGGCCTCGCCGAGACGCCGGTGCTGGGGGCGGGCACCGCGAACTACAACGTCCTCATCGGCAACGAGGACGAGGATCCCGTGAGCGGATCCGTGGCGCACCGCTCGTATCTGTGCCAGGTGCGCGGCGCGCGGAGCCGGCCGCCCGCCGACGGGGAACACCACGGATGAGCACGCCGCCAGCGCACGTTCGCGCACAGCTCGAGGCCACCGGCCGGCCGTTCGAGATCATCGCCTGCGATCCGGATCTCTCGGACACTGCGGTGTTCTGCGAGCGCTACGGCTATGCCCTCGAGGACGCCGCCAACACCATCCTGGTGAAGTCCAAGGGCAGCGCGATCCCGTTTGTCGCCTGCGTGCTGCTGGGCCACACCCGCCTCGACATGAACCACACGGTGCGCAGGCGTCTGGCCGCGCGCAAGGCGTCCTTCGCCTCGGCCGAGGACACGCGGCGCATCACCGGCATGGAGCTGGGCGGCGTCACCGCCTTCGGGCTGCCGGAGGACCTGCCCCTGTGGGTGGACGTGCGGGTCATGGAGCGCGCGCGCGTGGTGCTCGGGAGCGGCGAGCGGGCGTCGAAGATCGTGACCGCGCCGGACACCCTGCTCGCGCTGCCGGGCGCCGAGGTGGTGGCGGGGCTCGCCCGCGAGGCCGGCTGATCGCTTCGCGCCTGGAATTCTTTGGTCGCCCCGATTACCGTTGGCCGGATCGCCCATCCCTGGACACCGACATCATGAACGACACCGCCCGCATCCGGGGGGTCCTCTCCCCCGTGGTCACCCCCTTCGATCGCGAGCTGCGCCCGGATGCCGACGCGCTGGTGAAGCACTGCCGATGGCTGCTGGACAACGATGTGGGACTGGCGGTGTTCGGGACCAACTCCGAGGCCAACTCCATGTCGGTGGCGGAGAAGTCCTCGCTGCTGGAGAAGCTGGTGGAGGCGGGGCTGCCGCCCGAGCGCATGATGCCGGGCACGGGCTGCTGCGCCCTGTCGGACTCGGTGGAGCTCACGCGGCTCGCAGTGAGCCTCGGCTGCGGCGGGGTGCTGATGCTGCCGCCGTTCTACTACAAGGGCGTGTCCGACGAGGGCCTGTACCGCAACTACTCCGAGATCATCCAGCGGGTGGGCGATACGAGGCTGCGGATCTACCTGTATCACATCCCGCCGGTGGCCCAGGTGCCGATCAGCCTGAAGCTCATCGAGCGGCTCCTCAAGGACTATCCCGGCACCGTCGCCGGGGTCAAGGACAGCTCCGGCGACTGGGTCAACACCAAGGCCATGCTGGATCAGTTCCAGCCCCAGGGTTTCGACGTGTTCCCGGGCTCCGAGACCTTCCTGCTGCAGGCCCTGCGGGCCGGTGGGGCGGGGTGCATCAGCGCCACCGCCAACGTGAACCCGGGCGCCATCGCGGCGCTGTGTCGCACCTGGCAGCAGGACGACGCGGACGATCAGCAGGTGGCGCTGGACCGGGTGCGCGCCATCTTCCAGAGCTACGTGATGATCCCGGCGCTCAAGGCCGCCATCGCCCACCACTCGGGCAACCCCCGCTGGGCCACGCTGCGCCCGCCGCTGGTGGAGCTGGACCGCCAGCAGGCGGCGGACCTGGTGAAGAAGCTCGACGCCGCCGGCTTCGGCATGCCGGGCCTCGCGGCCTGAGAACGATCTCTGCGGGATCCCCCGGTGGGGGAGAGGGCTTCAAGCCACGCTCCCTCGCGCCTTCCTCTCCCTCTCCCCGCTCGCGGGGAGAGGGTCGGGGTGAGGGGTCCTCTGCGCATCCAGCCATCCCTTCGCTCACGGCCACGCGCGCCGATGCACTGTCTGAACCATCCTCGCCACCGTGAGTCACACGGTGACCCGGGTACATGGCGGCACCGGCGCCGAGCGGCGCCGATGGCAGGCCCGAGTCATCCCGACGGAGGCAATCATGCATCGCACGATCCCGACGGCACTGCTGCTCGCCGCCATCCTGCTGACCGTCACCGCGCGCGCGCAAGGCGCCGAGCTCGCATCGCCCATTGCCCGGGCGCTGCTCCAGGTATTGACGTCAGATCCCACCTCCGCCGCGACGGCGCTGGAGACGGTGGATCGGCACTTCGACCGACGCGCCGTGCCCATGATCATGGACACCATCTACCTGAGCCGGGTGCCGCAGGTGGGCCTCGGGCTGTTCCGTGTGCTGCAACGGCACACCGGCCAGTCGCTGGGCTTCGACCTGTCCGCCTGGTGGCAGTGGATGTGGTCGCAGGACACGCCCATGCACCCGGACTACCCGGCCTTCAAGGGTCACGCCTACGGCCTCATCGATCCGCGCTTCGCGGGCTACTTTGCCGCGGATCGCTCCCTGAGCATCCGCCTCGACGAGGTGGTGTGGGGCGGCGTGACCCAGGACGGGATCCCGCCGCTGCGATCACCCGCGATGATTCCCGCCGGGCAGGCGGACTGGCTGGCCGACGATCACGTGGTCTTCGGGCTCGCAATCAACGGCGATGCGCGTGCCTATCCCAAGCGCATCCTGGCGTGGCACGAGATGTTCACCGACAGCGTGGGCGGCGTGCCGGTCACCGGCGTCTACTGCACGCTGTGCGGCAGCATGATCCTCTACGAGTCGACGCACGGGGGTACGCTTCACGAGCTCGGCACCAGCGGCTTCCTGTACCGCTCCAACAAGCTCATGTACGACCGCGCGACCCAGTCCCTGTGGACCACGCTGGGCGGCGAGCCGGTGATCGGGCCGCTCGCGGGCCGGGGCATCCGCCTCGCGCGCGGCAGCGTGGTCACCACCACCTGGGGAGAGTGGCGCCGCCGCCATCCCGACACGACGGTGCTCTCCCTGGACACGGGGCACGCGCGGGACTACTCGGAGGGCGCGGCCTACCGGGACTACTTCGCCACCGACGCCCTCATGTTCCCGGTGCCGCGGCGCGACGGGCGCCTCGCCAACAAGGCCGAGGTGCTGGGCCTGGTGCTCGCGCCCCACGCGGACCGCCCGCTCGCGGTGAGCGCGGAGTTCCTTTCACGGCATCCCGTGCATCACGAGCGGATCGGCGAGCTGGTGATGGTGATCGTCACCGACCCCTCCGGCGCCAACCGGGTCTACGCCAGCGGCACCGTGCGCTTCACGGACTATGACGGCGAACACACGCTCACCAGCGCCGACGGGCGGTCCTGGACCCTCTCGGAGGACGCACTGGCCTCCGCCGGCACCACGCTCCCTCGCCTCCCCGCCCACCGCGCCTTCTGGTTCGGCTGGCACGCTGCCTACCCCCACACCCGCCTGGTGCACTGACCAACATCAAGAGGGACAGTCCCTCTTGATTTTCTTGATTTCGGGAGGGGTGAAGGCGGTGACGGGGGGTGGCTCGCCGTCGTGGCGCGTCACCTCCACGAGGGCGCTGTGGGCGATGGGACCCTGGGCCAGGCGGGACGTGCCGCGGTCGGGGGTGAGGACGTTGGGGTTGCCGTGCTTCTCGAGGCTGCCGGGTACGCCGGGCTCCTGGGGGTCGTACCAGGCGCCGGTGGGCAGGCTCACGACGCCGGGGCGCACGTCGGCGGAGACGCGCGCCGCCGCCAGCAGGGCGCCGCGGTCGTTGTGCACCCGCACCACGTCGCCGTCCGCGATGCCGCGCGCGGCCGCGTCGTCCGGATGGATGGCGATGGCCTCGCGGCCGCCGATCTTCTGCGCGCGGCTGGTCACGCCGTGATCCAGCTGCGCGTGCAGCTTGCCCCGCGGCTGGCCCGAGACCAGGTGCAGGGGAAAGCGGTGCGCGCACTCGCCGCCCAGCCACTCCTCGGGCTCCAGCCACGTGGCATGGCCGGGACAATCGTCGTAGCCGTAGCCGTCGATGGTCGTGGAGAAGATCTCCACCTTGCCCGAGGGCGTCTTCAGGGGATGGGCCGCCGGATCGCGGCGGAAGTCCTCGAACAGCACGAAGGGCTGCTCCGGCTCCGGCAGCTCGGCGTAGCCCTGCGCCCAGAAGGTCTCGAAGTCCGGCAGCTCGATACGGTGACGCGCCGCCTGCTGGCGGGACACCTCGTAGAGGTGGCGCAGCCACGCCGTCTCGTCGCGACCCTCGGTGAAGCGGTCGCGGAAGCCGAGACGCCCCGCGAGATCGGCGAAGATGTCGAAGTCGTTGCGCGCGCCGCCCACCGGCGCCACCGCCTGCTGCATGGCCATGATGAACCGGTCGCGGGAGCTCGCGCCGATGTCGTTGCGCTCCAGGGTGGTGGTGGCCGGCAGCACCACGTCCGCGTGGCGCGCGGTGGCGGTCCACCAGATCTCCTGCACCACCACCGTGTCCGGCTTGCGCCACGCGCGCAGCAGCCGGTTGAGATCCTGGTGGTGGTGGAAGGGGTTGCCGCCGCACCAGTAGATCAGGTGCACGTCCGGGTAGGTGAGATCCTGGCCGTTGAACTGGTAACGAGCGCCCGGCGCGAGCAGCATGTCGGCGATGCGTGCCACCGGGATCGCGCTGCCGGCGGGGTTGCCGAGGCCCGGCATGGCCGGCACCGGGAAGCGCGCCACCGGATTGCCGTAGCCGTGCATGCTGCCGTAGCCGAAGCCGCAGCCGCCACCGGGCAGTCCGATCTGGCCGAGCATGGCGGCCAGCGTCACGGTCATCCAGTACGCCTGCTCCCCGTGCTCCGCGCGCTGCAGCGCGTAGGCGGTGCCGATCATGGTGCGTCCGGCGGCCATGCGCCGCGCCAGCGCGCGGATCGTGTCCGCATCCACCTGGCAGCGCGCGGCGGCCCACGCGGCGCTCTTGGGCGTGCCGTCGTCGCGGCCCAGCAGGTAGGTCTCGAAGCGCTCGTAGCCGGTGCAGTAGCCGTCCAGGAAGGCGCGATCCTGCAGCCCCTCCGCCACCAGCGTGTGGGCGATCCCCAGCATCAGCGCCACGTCGCTGCCCGGACGGGGCGCTATCCACGCTGCGTCCAGGAACGCCGCCGTGTCGTCACGCAGCGGTGTCACGCTCACGAAGCGCACGCGGCTCTCGCGCAGCCTCGCGAGCCAGCGGTGGGTGCCGTGCTCGCCCATGCCGCCGGGCTCCACCTGGGTGTTCTTGAGCCCCAGGCCGCCGAAGGAGACGAACAGGTCGCAGTGCGCCGCGATGCTGTCCCAGGAGGTGAACGGGCCGCGCCCCAGGCCCTTCTCCCCGAACAGGTAGGGCAGGATGGCGTGACCTGCCGCGTTGCTGTAGGTGAACACCTGGTCGGTGAAGCCGCCGAGACCGGCCAGGAAGCGGTGGAGCTGGGTCTTCGCATGGTGGAAGCGCCCGGCGCTGGACCAGCCGTAGGAGCCGCCGAAGATGGCCGCGTTGCCGTGCACGCGGCGCACCCGGTCCAGCTCCCCCGCCACCCGGTCCAGGGCCTCGTCCCAGCCCACCTCCACGAAGGGCTCGGCGCCACGGCGCTCGTTGCGGGTGCCGGGCCCACCGTCCAGCCAGCTCTCCCGCACCATGGGGGCGGGAATGCGGGCGTCGCCGTACAGGCACTCCGGGATGGACTCGATGATGGGCGAGGGGTGGGCGTCCTTCTCGAAGGGCCGCACCCCCACCAGGCGCCCGTCGCGCACCAGCGCGTCGAAGGCGCCCCAGTGGGAAGAGTGGCGGCGGACCTCAGGCGGTAACTGGCTCATTGGCGGGCGGCTGCGGCGACGGGCTTGCCCGCGAGCTTAGCCCCCGGGGCCTGCGCAGGACATCAGGAATTCAAGAGGGACGCAGTCGCTTGAATTCAGCAGGAAATCAAGCGACTGCGTCCCTCTTGAATTGCGCGGGGGCGCGTGCAAGGTTTGGGACTCCCCCTCCGGAGAGAGACGCCCATGAGCACCGGCAGCACCCGTGGCAAGCCCCGCCTGGCCATCATCCCCGGGGATCCCAGCGGCATCGGGCCGGAGCTGGTGGCGAAGCTCCTGGCCGAGCCGGACACCGCTGCGAAGGCGGACGTGCTGCTGGTGGGCGACCGGCACGTGTTCGAGCAGGGCATGCGCCAGGCAGGCGTGACGGTGCCGCTCAATCCGGTGGGCAACGACACCGCGGCGTGGCGGGACACGCCCGCCTTCGCGCTGCGCGAGTGCGAGACCCTGAGACCGGAAGAGGTGCGCGTGGCGGAGGTGACCGAGGCGGGTGGGCGCTCGAGCCTGCGCACCCTGGACGCGGCGCTGGCGCTGGCCCAGGACGGCACCGTGGACGCGGTGCTGTTCGCGCCCTTCAACAAGGCGGCGATGCACGCCGCCGGCATCGGCCACGAGGACGAGCACCGCTACATCGCTGCGCGCACGGGCTACGACGGCCCCATGTCCGAGTTCAACGTGCTCGACGGCCTCATGACCACGCGAGTAACCAGCCACGTGGCGCTCAAGGACGTGCCGGCCATGATCACCGAGGAGCGCATCGTGCGCGCGGTGAAGCTGGCCCACGACACCCTGCGCCGCGCCGGCCACGCGCGACCGCGCATCGCCGTGTGCGCGCTCAACCCGCACGCGGGCGACGACGGCAACTTCGGCCGCGAGGAGATCGACGTCATCCGCCCGGCGGTGGACAAGGCGCGCGCGATGCAAATCGCCGCGGACGGCCCGTGGCCCTCGGACACGGTGTTCCTGCGCGCGCGCCAGGGCCAGGCGGACGCGGTGGTCACCATGTACCACGACCAGGGCCAGATCGCGATGAAGCTCATGGGCTTCGACAAGGGAGTCACCGTGGTGGGCGGGCTGCCCATCCCGGTGGCCACGCCGGCCCACGGCACCGCCTTCGACATCGCCGGCACCGGTGTCGCGAGCGTGAACGCCACCCGCGCCGCCTTCGAGCTGCTGTGCCGCATGGCCTCGGCGCCGCCCGGGGGCCGGCAGGCTGCCTGAACCCGATACCCGGCGCCGGCGCCCGGCCAGCGTGCTGCTGCTAGGATCACCCGAGGTGCCCGAAGCGCGCGGCCCGCGCCAGTGCCGGCACCGGGAGGCGGCCAGTGAATGCCCACAGCGCCTGCAGGACGACCGCGAGGACCCGCTCCCGGGTCTCGTCACGACAGATACGTTCATGCTCGGGCGCCTGATCACCCTGCTGGCGCTGTCGCTCGCGCTGAGCGCTGCCGCGCCGCAGGACCAGCAGGCCAGTGCCCCGGATCTGCCCGGCGCGCCCCGTGCGCTGCTGATCGAGGTGAAGGGTGCCATCGGGCCTGCCGTCAGCGACTTCGTGGAACGCGGCATCGCACGCGCCGGCGAGGAGGGTGCCGCGGCGGTGATCCTGCGCGTGGACACGCCGGGCGGTCTCGACACCTCCATGCGCGCCATGATCAAGGCCATCCTCGCCGCGCCGGTGCCGGTGATCGTGTACGTGGCGCCGGGCGGTGCGCGCGCCGCCAGCGCCGGTACCTTCCTGCTGTACGCGGCCCACGCCGCCGCCATGGCGCCGGGCACCAACCTGGGCGCCGCGACGCCCGTGTCCATCGGGCCCGGGGGCCCGCCGGGCGGCGATCAGCCGGGGGACGGCGGCACGGGCGGGAAGGACGACAAGGACGCGAAGTCGGAGCCCGCGTCGTCGGCCACCGCCATGCGCCGCAAGGTGGTGAACGACGCGGTGGCCTACATCCGCTCGCTGGCGGAGCTGCGCGGGCGCAACGCCGAGTGGGCCGAGAAGGCGGTGCGCGAGGGCGCGAGCCTGAGCTCCGCCCGGGCGCTGGAGGAGAACGTCATCGACCTGGTGGCCGCGGACCTGGACGATCTGCTGGCCCAGCTAGACGGGCGCCAGGTGGACGTCGCGGGCGAGAAGCGCACTCTCGACAGCAAGCGCTGGGTGATCGAGGAGGTGCTGCCGGACTGGCGCACCAAGCTGCTGGCCGTCATCACCAATCCCAACGTGGCCTACATCCTGATGCTGGTGGGCATCTACGGGCTGCTGTTCGAGTTCTACAGCCCGGGTGCCATCGGCCCCGGCGTGGTCGGCGTCATCTGCCTGGTGCTGGCGATGTACGCCCTGCACCTGCTGCCGGTGAACTACGCGGGGGTGGCGCTGATCGTCATCGGCATCGCGCTGATCGCCGCGGAGATGTTCACCCCGAGCTTCGGCGTGCTCGGGATCGGCGGTATCGCGGCCTTCGTCGCCGGCTCGGTGATGCTGTTCGACGAGGACGTGGACGGCGTCGCCGTGTCCATGCCTCTGGTGATGACGCTGGCGCTGTGCGCGTCGGGCCTGATGCTGGCCACCGTGGTGCTGCTCACCCGCGTCCGCGGCCGGCCGGTGGTCACGGGGCGCGAGGAGATGGTGGGCGCCTCCGGTAGCGCGTTGGAGGCCTTCGACGCCACGGGACGGGTGCGGGTTCACGGCGAGATATGGTCGGCGCACACCACCGCGCCGGTGGCGGCGGGACAGCCCGTTCGCGTGCGTGAGCTGGCGGGGTTGATCCTCGAGGTGGAGCCGGACACGTCGGCGGCGGCCGGCCAGGACAAGAGGGAAAGGGCATGATGTTCATGGATTCGCTGATCTACCTGGCCGCCGGCGCGCTGGTGGTGAGCCTCGCCTACCTCATCATCTGGATCCTGCGCGAGTACGAGCGCGGGGTGATCTTCTTCCTCGGCCGCTTCCAGTCGGTGATGGGCCCCGGCCTGGTGTTGCTCATCCCCGGCGTGCAGCAGATGGTGCGGGTGGATCTGCGCACCCGCGTGCTGGACGTGCCCACCCAGGACGTGATCTCCCGGGACAACGTCTCGGTGAAGGTGAACGCGGTGCTCTACTTCCGGGTGATGGACCCGGAGAAGGCGGTGCTCCAGGTAGAGGACTTCATGGCCGCTACCAGCCAGCTCGCCCAGACCACCCTGCGCTCGGTGCTCGGCCAGCACGAGCTGGACGAGATGCTCGCCGAGCGGGACAAGCTCAACGACGACATCCAGAAGATCCTCGATGAGCAGACCGACGCCTGGGGCATCAAGGTCTCCACGGTGGAGATCAAGCACGTGGATCTGGACGAGACCATGGTGCGCGCCATCGCCCGCCAGGCGGAGGC
Source organism: Gammaproteobacteria bacterium (assembly GCA_041593595.1). Lineage (GTDB taxonomy): Bacteria > Pseudomonadota > Gammaproteobacteria > HK1 > HK1 > JBFHNV01. Next base: position 8,776 of record JBFHNV010000061.1, on the reverse strand, counting down.
AGAGCGCATGCGGCGCGCCAAGGTGATCGCCGCCGAGGGCGAGCTGCAGGCCTCGGAGCGCCTCGCCAAGGCCGCTGCCACCCTGCAGCGCGAGCCCCAGGCGCTGACCCTGCGCTACCTGCAGACCATGCTGGACATCTCCGCGGAGAAGAGCTCGACGATCCTGTTCCCGGTGCCCATCGACATCATGTCGGCGTTCAGGCGGATGGCCGACCGCGACGGCGGCTCCGGAGGATCCGGAGGATCCGGCGGCTGAGCAAGATTCCGATCCGTTCTCGTTCCTCGATCGGGGGCTCCATCATGCCCGATACCCTCCACGAAGGCGGCTGCCAGTGCGGCGCGGTGCGCTACCGCGCCACCGCGGCGCCGAAACGCGTGGTGGCCTGCCACTGCACCACCTGCAAGCGGCGCACCGGCGCCGCATACGGCATTGGCGTGTACTTCGACGACGCCGACGTGCAGTTCAACGACGGCGAGCTGAGCAGCTACGAGTTTCACTCGGACACCAGCGGCCGCTGGCTGCGCAACGAGTTCTGCATGCGCTGCGGCACCACGGTCACCTGGACCCTGGAGATGCGCCCGGGCATGCGCGCCATCGCCGGCGGCACCTTCGACGACCCCCAGTGGTTCGACGTAGCTGCCCACATCTGGACCCGCTCTGCACGCCGGGACATGTGCTATCCACCGGACATGCCCGTCTACGAGAAGACACCGACCTGAGTGGCGGCGCCGCACGGACGCCGCCTGAGCCGGTGCCCCGGGGTACGATGCCCCTGATCCAATACGCTTGTTTGAATGCGCCTGATCTGGTGCCCGGGCCCGCCACGCCACATCATGGGGCACCGGCGGGCGCCTGCCGCCGCCACGACCTTCGCAGCGACCGGACCCCGAGCATGGACACCCTGAAGGACGCCGTCGTACTCGTCACCGGCGCCGGCAGCGGCATCGGCCGCGCCACCGCCCTCGCCTTCGCGAAAGAGGGCGCCACGCTGATCCTGGCGGGACGCCGGGAGGGACCGCTCGACGAGACCCGCCGACAGGCCGAGGCCGCCGGCGTGCGGGCGGTGACCCGCAGCGTCGATCTCGAGGACGGCGACGCCGCCGCGACGCTGGGCGCCTGGGCGCTGGCGGAGCACGGCCGAGTGGACGTGCTGGTGAACAACGCCGGCCACAGCACCCGCGTGCGCTCGCTGCGTTACATCGATCCGCAGGACTTTGCGTCGGTGTTCCGCATCAACGTGGAGGCCGTCTACCGCCTCACCCAGTCCCTGCTGGAGTCCATGGTGACGCGGGCGTCCGGCACGGTCATCACCGTGGCCTCCATGGCGGCGCTCAATCCCAACCTGCTGGGCGGCGTGGCCTACGGCGCCGCCAAGGCCGCCGAGCTCGCGCTCATGCGCGGGCTCAACAACGAGCTCCGCCAGCACGGCATCCGCGCCTGCACCATCGTGCCCGGCGAGGTGAACACGCCGGTGCTGGATGCGCGCCCCACGCCGCCGGACGACGCGGCCCGCGCCAGCATGATGCAGCCCGAGGACGTGGCGGCGGCCATCCTGCTGTGCGCCCGCATGCCGGCGCGCACGCTGGTGGAGCAGATCGTCATGACGCCCACGCGGGTGCGGGACAAGTCCGAGGAGCTGGCGATCGCCGGCCAGGCGCCGCGGCGCCGGCAGGAACACTGATGACAGGACCCCGTCCATCCACCTCAGCCCGGAGCAACACACCATGGCATCCCTGACCGACCCCAACGACGTCCTCATGACCGGCGAGAACTCCTTCATCCGCCTGAGCCCCGACGGGGGCAAGACCATGAGCGACCGGCTCAGCCACTGGCGGGTGCTGTGGTGCCCCGCCGGCGCCGGCCACGCGCTGTTCATGAAGAGCGAGCTGACCGGCGGCAAGGTGCGCGTCTACGCCGACAGCATCGCCGTGGCGCGCTGGCTTCAGGAGACCATCGAGACCGTGCTGTTCAAGGAGTTCGCGGACACGGAGATCCCGGTGATCGCCGCGGCCTTCCACCGCTTCGGCGATCCCCGCGCGAGCACCACCGAGGTCATCGAGTCCGACGACGACATCATCCGAATGACCTGGCACGACTGCATCGACCCGTTCGTGATGCACGCGCCGCCGGGGTACGACGGGCGCCCCATCGGCGTGTTCACCACCTTCTTCCCGGCGCGCAGGGCGCAGCTGTCCATGAACGGACAGTTCGCGAGCGGCAAGCCGTGGGCGGAGAAGCGCGGCGACAGACAGTCGTCGAGCTGCGTGCTGGCGTGGTCGGAGACGTGGGTGAAGCCTCGGTAGGCCGCGGCTGGCAGGCGGGAGGCAGCGCGGCCATCGCGCCGTTCCGCGCACTGCCGTCGAGCGCGCCGTAGCGCCGACCGACGAACCGATCCCGGGCGCCCCGCAGGCACCCCCGCTGCCGGGCGAAAGGAACTCCGTTCCCCGGTTCCGGGCCCCCCGGGAATAGTTCCTCCCGGAGGGTGTACGCATTGATTACGGGGCATGCGGTCTGCGTGAAGTGGGCCGGCGCGCGCCGGGACCCCGGCGATGCCGGGAGAACACGCACGGTATTCGGGAGGAAAATCAGATGAGAACGACGAAAATCGCCTTGCTCGCGGCGGCATTGGCCCTGGCCGGCACGGCGACGGCGGGCAACAAGTCCGGGGAGAAGTTCCGCGCCGATTTGAGCGGCGACAACGAGGTGCCACCGGTAGCCACGGACGCGAGCGGCGACTTCCGCCTCGCCTACGACGACTTCGAGGGGACGGCCACCTACCGGATCCGCCTCAACGACGCGTCGCGGGTGTTCCAGGCGCACATCCACTGCGGAGCAGCGGGGGTCAACGGGCCCGTCGCGGTCTGGCTGGCGGGTCGTCCCGCGGCCGGCGCATGGGACGTGGACGGCAAGTGGATCGACAACGCATCGTTCACGGACGATGACATCATTCCCACTGCCTGTGGGTCGACCCTGGCGGAGCTGATCGATTCCATCCGCCTCGGCGACATGTACGTCAACGTGCACACGCGGCCGAATCCGGGCGGCGAGGTGCGCGGTCAGATCCGCGAAGACTGACGCGCGGGACCGAACGGGCACGCGCTGCGGGGGCCGGCGGGCGCCCCCGCAGCGCCTGACGCCTCCTCGTGGGAGAGGCGCCGCGAGACCCGATGTCGTGCATCTGATGCCCGATGCCGTTCATCAGCGCGAGGGGCATCGCGCACCCATCCGTTGCTCGCTCAGGCGTCCTCGGTGAGCTTCCCCCAGGCCGCCTCGTCGGCGTGTTCCGGGACCGACATGTACAGGGATGTGCGATGGGCGAGCCCACCCGCATAGCGCTCGTGCAGCGCCGTGCGGATCTCCGCGAAAGTTCCACTGACGACCACCTCGCTCAGCAGCGCGTCGGGCACCAGGGCGGGCATCTTCGCCAGCTCACCGCTGCGCATGGCCTCGCTGAGCTTCTTCCCCACGTCCTCGAAGCCGTGGTAGGCGAGGAACGACCGGTAGCTGGGCGTGGACGCGTAGAAAGCCACCTGGCCACGCACGGACGCCTCCATCCTGCGGCGCACCTTCTCACTGTCGCCCATCACCACGAACACCGGAGCGTGCACGGTGATGGCCGCGGGGTCGCGTCCCCGAATCCGTGCCCCCTCGGCCAGCGCCGGGTGCACCACCTCGCGCAGGTAGCCGGGTGAGTGCATCGGGTGCAGGTGGAATCCGTCCGCCACCTCGCCCGCGGCCCGGCACATGCGCTCGTTCACGCCCGCCAGGTAGATGGGGATCTCCGGGTGGTCGCAGGGGCCGGCGTTGAAGAAGTCGTTGATCAGGGTGAACCGGTAGAAGCGTCCTTCGTGGTCCGGTCGTGCACCGGTCTGGAACGTGTTCCACACGGCGCGCACGCAGTCGATGTAGTCCGTGACCCGGGCCGCCGGATGCTCGAAGGGCATGGAGAAGCGGCGCTCCACGTGGGCGCGCACCTGGGTGCCGAGCCCGAGGATCATGCGGCCGCCGCTGGCCTTCTGCAGGTCCCACGCCGCCACCGCGGTGGCGTAGGGGCTGCGGGCGAAGGCCACCGCGATGTTGGTGCCGATGCTCAGGCGGCGCGTCGCCAGCGCCGCCGGCAGCAGGGCCAGGAAGGGATCGGCCTTGGTCTCGAAGGTCCACAGCCCGGCGAAGCCCATGCGCTCGTAACGCTCGGCCTCGCGGGCCACCTCCGCGAGCGGCACGTCGCGCAACGGTGCGTCGACCTTCATGGCGATCCTCCCCTTCCGTGTTCGTCCCGGCGACGAGCGCAATCATGCCGGCTTTGCCGGTGCCCTCGCCATCCCCCGGGGGCTGACCGGCACGCGAGACACGCGTCGGGCAGGCTCGCACCCACGCGCTTCGCGGCTCCGCCCGCGCCTACTGATCCACGATGAAGCCATCCGCATGCGGGCGCATGCCGATGGTGCGAGTGACCGGCTTGCGCACGTTCACCGGATCGTCCACCAGGTCGACGCCGATCCCCGGCGTCTCAGGCAGCTCGATGAAGCCGTCCACCACCTGCGGCACGCCCTGGAACAGATCCGCGCCCAGCAGCCGCTCGCCGGACACCATCTGCATGTTGTCGAAGCCCGTGGGATACTCCTGGATGGCGAAGTTGGGGATGCACGCGTCCAGCATCAGCTCCGCGGCCAGCGTCGCCGGCGAGAACGGGTTGTGGGGTGCCACCTGCAGCCCGGCGGCCTCGGCCAAGGCCGCGATCTTCTTCGCGCCCGTGATGCCGCCGCACAGTCCGATGGAGGGGCGCACGTAGTCCACGCCACCGCGGGCGATGAGCTGCTCGAACTGGTAGAGCGTGGTGAAGCGTTCGCCGGTGGCGACCGGCACGTTGATGCGGTTGCGAAGCCGTGCCATGGCGTCGATGGGCTCCGGGCGGATGGGGTCCTCCAGCCACATGGGCCGCAGCGGCTCCACCGCGCGGGCGAACACCTCCGCTTCCGCCGGCGTCAGGCGCCGGTGCAGCTCGAGGCACAGATCCACGTGGGGTCCCACCGCCTCGCGCATGCGACGAACCCGCTCCACCGCCACGTCCACCTTGTCCACGTGGCTCTGGAAGTAGGGGACGTCCTCGCCCTCGTCCAGGAACGGGTTCAGGTGGCCGATTGCGGTAAAACCCTGCTGCGCCTTCGCGGCGCAGTCGGCCAGCACCGCGTCCAGGGTCTCGGCGTAGACGTGACCGTAGGTGCGGCAGCGGGTACGCACCGGGCCGCCCAGCAGCGCGTACACCGGCACCCCCAGCGCCTTGCCCTTGATGTCCCACAGGGCGATGTCGATGGCGGAGATGGCGCCGTTGATGGCCGCCCCCTGGTAGTAGGCGTCACGGTGCAGCACGTTCCAGTGGTGCTCGATGGGCCCGGGGTCGCGGCCCTCGAGGTAGCCGGCGAACTTGGCCATGGCGGCCTCCGCCGCCTCCAGGGCGCCCCAGCAGCCGGCCTCCCCGATGCCGTGGATGCCGGCGTCGGTCTCGATGCGGGCGAACAGGAACTGCCCGGCGCGCACGGGCGTGAGGCGGGTGATCTTCATGGCGCTCGGAGCCTCCTGGATGGAGGGCCCGAGGATAGCGCGCGGTCGGCGCGAGCGCGCCTCCCGACGTGCGCGTCAGCGCAGAATAGCTCCCGACGTGCGCGTCAGCGCACGATGACGCGGCCCACCATGCCGGCCTCGAAGTGGCCGGGGATCAGGCAGCCGTACAGATATTCGCCGGGCTCGGTGAAGGTCCAGCCCATCTCCCGCGTCTCGCCCGGGGGCACGTGGGCCATCCAGGCGCCGCCGTGATCCATGTTCGGCGACTCCTCCATCATCTCCTTGTGGTCGGCGAGGGACTCGGCCGTGCCGAGCACCATCTCGTGCATGACCTTGCCGGTGTTCTTCACCGAGAAGCGCACCGGGGTGCCCTTCTCCACCTGGATCACGCCGGGGTCGAAGCGCATGGTGTCAGACATGTCCACCTGGACGGTGCGAGGGGCCGAGTCCGGATCGGCGGCCTTGCCGAAATCGGGCGCCAGGTGCATGGCGTGTTCCATTCTCGAGCTCATGCCGTGACCGGACGCACCGGAGTCCGGGCCCCCGTGGGCGTGGGCGTGAAGCGTGGGGAAGGAGAGCGCGGCGAGCAGGGCAATACGGCGGACGGACTTCATCGGACCTCCCTTTCCAGGTGAAGCGAACGGCGGAAACTACACGCGGCCTCGGACCCTCGCAAGATCCACGCGCTTACTTCGCGCGCGACCGGACCTCGATGTCGTGCCAGGCGGCGTAGATCTCGTCCGGCCAGCGGTCCTGGAACCAGGCGATCACCTCCAGCACCTGCCCGTCGGTGAGCTTGTCCGCGAAGGGTGGCATCGCGCCCTTGCCGCCGGGCGCACCGAACTTGATCTGGTACGCGAGCGCCTGCACCGGGTGGTGCCAGGCGTGGGCGCTGCCATCCAGCGGCGGCGGCGGGAAGCGACCGCTCGCATCACGCTGGCGCCAGTCCGAGGTGCCCTGGGCGGCGTCGCCGTGGCACGCGGCGCAGTGCTGCGCGTACACCGTAGCACCCCGGCGCACGTGCTCGGGCGCGTACCAGCGGACCACCGTGGCGGGGGCCGGCGGTGTCGGGCCGGGCGCGGCGGCCTGCGGCGCGGCCGCGCCGGATGCGGCAGGGGCCGCGGGAGCGGCGGAGGATGTCGACTGCTCGTCGCCGCACCCGGCCGCCGCGAGGACGAGACCCGCCGCGGCGGCGAGCGCCGTCCCGCGCGGGGCGCGCCCAGCCGGCGCGCGCCAGGAAAAGCTTCTGCGTGACTTCATGCCCGGATCCGTCCAGCCACCCGGGGGAATCGACCAGTTGCGCTCCCTCGGGTTCCGTGGCGCCCTACTCCGCCGCCTGCACCGCCCCGCAGTGCTGGCGGAAGCGCGGCATCACCTCCTCCGCCAGCAGGCGCATGGAGCGCTTCCAGCGCTCGGCGTCGTCCCAGTCGTGGGCCACGGACACCAGCGTGCCGAAGTCCCCCGTGGTCTCGCGCAGCGCGACGAGCTGATCCAGCACCTGCGACGGCGTGCCGGCGCTGGTCATGGACTGCGCCACCTGCGACGCGGTCAGCTCCTCGTCCGGGATCGACTCGTCGGGCTTGAGCAGGAACAGCGCGCCGCGGGTGCGCATGGCGGACATGAGGTAGCCGAAGTAGAAGGCCATCACGCCGTCCGGATCCGCCACCCAGTCGCGGGCGAAGCCCGGGTCGTCGCACACGAAGGTTGAGCGCGCCACGCGCCACACGGACGGATCCGGGCGGCGCCCGGAGCGCGCGCAGCCCTCCACGTACTTCGGCCAGTGGGTGGCCACGTAGCGCGGCTGGATGAAGTTGCCGGACACGGGGATGTAGCCCCGCTCGCCGGCCACCGCGGCGCTGAAGGAGTGGGGCGTGACCAGGGACATGGCGATGGGCGGGTGGGGCTTCTGGTAGGGCTTCACGAGCTGGCCCACACCCCATTCCAGCCGGGAGAGATCCTTGAGGGAGAACTCGTGGAACTCGCCCTTGATGTCGTAGGGCGGGTCCTCGGCCCAGAGCTTCAGGATGATGTCCAGGGCCTCGCCGGTGCGCCGGCCGCGGGTGGGGGCATCGCCAACCCCGAACACCTCCACGTCGCTGGACAGGCTGCCGGGCCCGACGCCCATGAGGAAGCGCCCCTGCGCCAGGTGATCGAACATGGCGGCGTGGGCCGCCACCGCCACCGGGTGGGTGTTGGGCAGCCCCAGGACGCCGGTGCCGAACTTGATGCGCTTCGTCTCGTGGATGAGGCTCGCGCAGAAGGTGAGCGGCACGGTGATGGGCTCCACCGCGGCGGTGAAGTGCTCGCCGATCCAGCATTCGGAATAGCCGAGCCGGTCCGCCAGCAGGATGCACTCCCGGTCCTCCTCGAGCAGTTGCGTGTAGTCCCGGTGGGGCGGGTGGACGGGCTGCATGAAGATGCCGAGGTGCATGGGGGCTCCTGGGGATCGAGACCTGGTGCGGATGGGACATTGTGCCATGCCGGGCGGGGGCGGCGAGGGACGATGGACCCGACCAGGACACGCTGCCCGGTCGCGCGAGGGCGGGAGCGCGGGGCCGCAAGGCGGGGCGGGCCCTGGACGACCGGCGACGATCCCCGACACGGAGCACTGATCCTCGTGGGGACCCAGGGGGCCCGGCGCGCCGCGACGGCCGGGCCCCGCCGCCGGACCTGCCGCCATGATGTTGCGCCGCAGCGAACAGGCGCTCTCGTAGCAACGCCGGGACCGGACCGTGACGGGCGTGGTCGTGCGCGGGGCGCGGCCTTCGCTGCGACCCACCTTCGCCTGCCGGGGCTCCCGGCCGAATCCCACGGGACTCCTTGGATCGTGATCGGCGTACGCCTGTCGCATCTCCCGTCAGATGACACCCGGATTCAGCAGGGCTATAAGTAATGCCGACGATGTCGACACCCGAACGCGGTCAGCGGGTTACGTGGCGAACACTGGAAGGGATGTCAGGCGAACGCGTGCCGGCAACGCGCGCTTATGTGGCAACGTTCCGTGTTACAACACTGACGTTGTCCAGATACTCAGCCAACAAGATTCCGAGGTCGAGGAGGAGCGGGCACGGAATTTCCTCGACGCAATCTGAAAATCCAGGCGAAAGCGATGGACCAAGGCGACTGGGCACCTTACGACGCAAGTTCGATCAGGGCTCATGGACGGGGAGTTTCCGTACTTGTCCGTCGGATATTCAGGTTCACTTAGCTGTT
>JBFHNV010000060.1:0-27732 GCA_041593595.1 Gammaproteobacteria bacterium | reverse complement strand
GTCCGCGAGCAGGTCCAGAAAGCCCAGGACGTCGTCGTAGCTCGTGACGAAGCCCGGCGGCCCGGTGAGCGAGGCGCCGATCAGCGGATCCCCGAACGGGGCGTCGAGCGTGATGATGGCGAGCTCGTCCGCGGTGTCGTTATCCACCGTCAGCGCGTAGTGGAAGGCGCCGCCGCCGATGGGCTCGACGGTGCCGTCCACCATGAGCACGGCCTTCGCGTCGCCCCCATGCACCACGGCGGCCAGCGCCGCGGCCGCGACCAGCATGCGGTGTGTTCGGTTCATGGTGCTGTCTCCTCGTCAGTGGTGATGGGCGGCTTGCGCCGCACGGGTTGTCGATGCCGGTGTGCCGTCACACCGGCCAGACCTGAAGATCGAAGGCCCGCTCCACCAGCCAGCCGCCGCCGAGCAGCGCCACCGCCGCGGACCCGAGCCCCAGGACGAGCGGGCGGTACAGCGGCCGCCGGCGCAGCAGGTAGAGCGCGGGCAGCAGCACGGCGACCACCGCGAGCTGGCCCGCTTCCACGCCGAGGTTGAACGCGGCCAGCGCCAGCAGGCGCGCACCGGCGGGCAGCCCCAGCTCGGCCAGCGCGCCGGCGAATCCGAGCCCGTGCACCAGCCCCAGGGCGAAGGCCAGCAGCCAGCGACGCGCGGGCGCGAAGGGCACCAGGTTGTTGAGCGCCGCCACGATCACGGTGGCCGCGATGGCCACCTCCACCGGGCGCGCCGGCAGGCTCACGTCCGCAAGCACCGCCGCACCCAGGGTGATTGAGTGGGCGACGGTGAAGGCGGTCACCACCGCGACGGCGTCGATGGCCACCGCGCGCCCGCCGCTGCGGGGCACCCAGTCGCGCCCGGCGCGCAGCAGCACCGCCGGCAGCAGCAGCGTCACCAGGAACGCCAGGTGATCGATACCGAGCCAGACGTGGCGCACGCCCTCGCGGGCATAGTCGGTGGCGACGGCGGTCCACGGCCGGGCGCCAGCCGCCAGGGACAGCGCGGGCCGGTCGGGACCGAGCACCGCGCTGGTCACGCGCCCGTTCGCGGCGATCCGGGCGAGGCCCCGGTGCGAGGGATCCAGCGTCGCGAACAGCCGGTACTCCAGGGTATCCGGGCCGCGTGCACCGCAGTCGGCCGTGAAGCGCAGCACCGCGTAGCCACCGTCGCCGCGGTGCTCCACCAGGTGCCGCACGAGGCCGGTGGCACAGGTGCGTTCACCGGCCGCGATGCGCAGCCCCGCCAGGGCCAGCCCGGCGATGGCCGGGTGACGACCGCGCAGCTCGCCCCAGGTGATGGCGCCGTCGCCGTCCCGGTCGAGACCGAGGGCGTAGTGCAGGTCCCGCAGCGCGATGTCCCAGCGCACCTGCGCCCGGGCGCCCTCCAGCTCCACCTCCAGGTAGCTCGCCCCCGGCTGGTGTGCGCTGGCCGGCGTGATGGGCGCGAGCATCGCCAGCGTGCACGACAGATGCACGACGATCGCCCGGGCGACGCTCGGCGCGCGGCTCACGGGGCGCCCTTCCCGAGCACCGCGCCCACCAGCGCGCGCAGCGGCTCGCCTTCGGTGCCGTTGGCCTGGACCCACTGCGCCACGGGGCGTGCCGCCCGGGACTGCCCGGCGGCCAGGGCCGCTTCCAGCACGATGCGCGCATCGGCGGGCTCGCGGTGGATGGACCAGCCGTCGAGAGCCAGCATGAGCGCTTCACGGGGCCGATCCGCCAGGTGCAGCGCCGCCCGCGCGGCCGCGCGCAGATGTGCGCGCAGGCCGCGCTGCCGTGCTGCCTCGAAGCGGACGGCGAGCTCCGCCCGGTGATCCCGGAACGCCGGCGAGCCCGTGACCCGCTCCGCCAGCGCCAGGCGCAGCAGCAGGCCGTCGGCACGAGTCTCGCCGTCCAGCAGCGCGAGCACCTCCGCCGGGCGGCCGCGATCGAGGAGAAAGTCCGCATAGCGTGCGAGCAGGCCCACGTCGCGCCCGCCCGCGGCCAGCGCCTCGCGGTAGTGACGCTCGGCCGCGTCGGCGTCCCCGAGGGCCGCGGCGAGCTCGGCGAGGGTGCCGAGTGACCACTGCATGACGGCCGGATCGGCGGACGGTGCGCGCCACAGGGCACCCTGCAGCCGGCGATAGCCGCGGCCCGCGGCGCCGGTGAGCCCGTCGACGCGACTTGCGCAGGTGGCCACGACGAGCGGTGCCATTCGACGGTGCAGTGCCGCGCAGCTCCGCCGGGCCGCGGCCAGGTTGCCCTGCACCTGCTCGATGCCCGCCTTCAGCAGCCACGCATGCGCGTCGCCCGGGCGCGCGGCGAGCACCGCGTCCAGGTCCTCCAGTGCGCCGGCGAAGTCGTGACGCGCCTGCCGGATCCGTGCCCGCAGGAGGCGCACCGAAGTCGGCGGATCCGTCTCGTCCCACCACGGCGCGAGCACGCCCTGGGCGTAACCCAGGTAGCGGGGATCGCCCTCGGCCCGTCCCGCCGCGATCAGGTCGCCAGCGCGTGCGATCGCCGCGGACAGCGCGCCGCGTCCCACGTCGGCAGCTGCCTGCTGGCCAGTGCCCAGCCCGACTGCCACGCGAGGCAGTCGCTCGAGGACCAGGTCATCTTCGGCGGGGACGAAGGGTGCAGCCGGCGCCGTGGTGGCCACGAGCCAGGCCAGAATCGCTGTCAGCACTCCCTGGCAGCGGCTACGCCACGGCGAATCCCCTCGTCGGTGCATCTCCCGATCTCCCGGTCGCTGGCAACCGTCCTCGCGGGCCGCCCGCCGCGGCCCCTTGTCTCCCAATACGCGCGGGGCAGGCGGTTGGTTGCGTCGACGGTGGAGTTGGGGGAACGGATTGCGGGTTCCGCTGGAGCCGGACTGACGCAAGCCTTTGATTGACGGTCACGAGCGGGTGGGCCACCCGAGCGTCCCGGGTGCCGTGGAGATCGGTACGCGATCCGCCCCGGGCGGAGCGGCCGCTGTCGTCCCCGGGGCCGGGCTTACCGGCCGTTCAGCCGTGAGCGGCGTGGGTATCCGCCAGCCAGTCGATGCCCCCGGCCAGGGTGCAGGCGAACAGGCACGGCGCGTCCTGCAGGATCTCGAACTGGTGCTCGCTGCCCTGCTCGCTGACGACGAGGTCGCCGGGTGCGACCACACGCTGACGGTTCTCGCACGCGTAGCCGTCGAGGATCAGCATCTGCTCCGTCCCGCCGTGGCGATGCCGGGGCAGGTTCGTCCCGCGCGCCAGGTGCACCAGCACCCCGCGCGCCCCCGCGAGCGCCGGACCGCAGCGCACCGGCAGCACGTGCACGCCGCGGCTGTGGTAGGGCAGCCAGCCCCAGCCGGGTCCCTTGGCCGCCCGTCTCGCCAGCTTCAGGGCGCGCGCCTCGTCCACGTCGAACAGCCGCGCAAGCCGGCGCGCGAAGCCGTCGAAGCGCTGCGCACCGGCCACGCTGCCGAGCACCCGCTCGCGCAAGCCCTCGCCCGGCCGCGGCGCCGGGTCTGCATACGCAATCCCCGCAAGGGCATCCGCCGTCGCGGCGCACTCACGCGCCCAGCCCGCGTCACGCCGGAGACGATCCTCCACGACGCGGGCCTCCGGCTCCGGGAGCTGTCCGAGCAGGTATTCGACGATCAGGGCGTTGTCCATGGCTTCACGTGTCCGCGGCGGACCCGGCCTGAAGGGCGATTCGCAATCTCGCAACGGCTCTCGAGATGCGCGCCTTGACGGTGCCTTCCGCCACGCCACAGCGCGCAGCGATCTCCCGGCAGGTGAGTCCTGAGAAATACGATAGCTCAATTGCCTGCCTCTGGGCAGCGGGCAGGCTGGCCAGCAGCTCGCGGGCCCGTGCGCCGTCGGCCTCGCCCGACGGCACTGGCGCCGGCTGTGGCGACGTGTAGTCGGCCACGTCGTGGGCCGTGGCGCGGCGCATCCGGGCGTGGCGCAGCCGGTCCAGCGCACGGCTTCGCACCCGCAGCAGCAGCCATGCGCGAACACTCCCGCGCGCCATCTCGTACGTGCCGGCGCGCTGCCACGCTTCCAGGAACACATCGTGCACCAGGTCCTGCGCGTCCTCCGAATCGCTCATGAAGCGGTGTGCGAGCCTCAACATCGCCGCCGCGTGCCGGTCATAGAGCAGGGCGAGGGCCTCCTGATCGCCGTTCCCTGCGCGCGCGAGCGCGTCCTGATCGCTGACACATGCCGCACCATCCTCACCGGTGAAGGACCCTCCCGACCGCATGTGCCGCTCCGCGAACCGCCTTCCCAGGACGTTCCTCGAGCACGTACTGTAGCGAAACCGATGGAGTCACGTGTCATGACCTGATGCCGTCGTCACCATCTCGGACAGGGGTCGGGGCCTGGCGATGGCGAACCCCTGGGCGAAGTCCACGCCCAGCGCCGCCACCGTGCGCAGCACCGCCTGGTCGTGCACGTGCTCGGCGATGGTCTTCTTGTCGGTGAGGTGGCCGATGTCGTTGATGGACCGCACCATGGCCAGGCTCACGGGATCCTTGTTCACGTCCCGGATGAAGACGCCGTCGATCTTGAGGTAGTCCACCGGGAAGGACTTCAGGTAGGCCAGCGAGGAGAGCCCGCTGCCGAAGTCGTCGAGCGCGAAAAGACAGCCCAGCGCCTTGAGCCGCTCGATGAACTTCCGGGCGCGGACCAGGTCGGCGATCGCGGCGGTCTCCGTGATCTCGAAGCACAGGCTGGCCGGTGCCACGCCACTCGCATCGAGCAGGTCCATCAGCCGCTCCAGGAACTCGTCGTCCCCGATGGTGGCGCCCGACAGGTTGATGGACCAGATCCCCACGGACTCCTGCCCGGCACCCACGTCGGCGATCCAGGCGAGCGCGTGCTCCACCACCCAGGTGTCCAGCCGCACCGCCAGGCCGTAGCGCTCGGCGGCGGGGATGAAGGCGCCCGGAAGCACCAGCGAGCCGGCCTCGTCGCGCATGCGCACCAGCAGCTCCGCGTGCAGCGGATCCGCGGGGGCGTCGCTCAGCGGCTGCATGGGCTGATAGTGGAGCTCGAACGCGTCCTCGGTCAGCGCGCGGCTGATACGGTGGATCCAGCGGCTCTCCCCCTTGCGTCGAACGACCTCCTCGTCGCGCTCGCGGTACACGTGCACCCGGTTGCGCCCGTGCTCCTTGGCGCTCAGGCACGCGGCATCGGCCGCGGAGAAGACATCGTCGATGGAGCCGCGACCGATGCTCAGCGCGCACACGCCCACGCTCGCGCCGACCGAGAAGACGTGACCGTCCCAGCGGAAGGGCTCCTCCGAGATGGTCTGCACCAGCTGGGTGGCGGAGCGTTTCGCGTCCGCGAGCGCGCAATCGTGCATCAGCACCGCGAACTCGTCGCCGCCGACCCTCCCGACGACGTCGGATTTGCGCACGTGCTCCTCGAAGCAGCGCGAGATGTGGCGCAGCAGGGCATCTCCGGCCGCGTGGCCGCAGGTGTCGTTGACTGCCTTGAACTGGTCCAGGTCGATGAAGCACAGCGCGTGATCGGCATCGCGCTCGCGCCCGTCGTCCATCGCGACCGCGAGCCGGCGCTCGAACTCGCGCCGGTTGTAGAGACCCGTGAGCCAGTCGTGGGTGGCGTTGAACTCGAGCTCCAGTGACAGATCCCGCGTTTCGGTGACGTCCTCGGCCACGATCAGCACGGAGCCAGGTGTATCCCGCGGCGTGGCCAGGCCGCGTGCCGTGAGCCGCAGCCAGTGCTCCTTGCCATCGGCATGAACGATGCTGCCCTCCCAGCGTCGGACCTGCGTGGGCCTCGCCATGCACGCGGCGATGTGCTCGGCGATCTCGCCTGCTTCCCCGGCGCCAACGATCTCGGTCAGCGGATGGCCCTCGATCCGGTCGCGGGACAGACCCAGCTCCTCACAGGCGTAGTCGTTCGTCGAGATGATCCGTGCGTCGCCGTCGACGCTGAAGAACATCGACGGGAGCTGGTTGTAGAAGTCGCGGTAACGCCGCTCCTCACGGCGCAGCGCGTTGCGCGCCTCCTCCAGCTCGGCCACCGTCTCGTTCAGCTGCTCGATGGTCAGCGCGGCGGCGAGCCGGCTCGAGGCCATGGATGCGATGATGATCATCATCGCCTGGTGCTGCTCCGTGTAGAAGCCGGGCCGGGAGTGCTCCGAGTCGATGACGCCAATCACCCGATCGTCGTGCACGATGGGGACGGCCAGCTCCGAGCGGCGCGCCTGATCGTCGACGATGTAGCGAGCATCCTCGCGGACGTCGACCACGAGCACCGGTTCCTTCGTGCGCGCCGCCGTGCCGACGATGCCTTCGCCCACGGCGATCTCGATGGGGTTGACGATGGTCGCGCCTTCCGGGCTCTTCGGACCGAAGGCGGCACGCTGGACGAGGACCTGCCGCGCCTCGTCCAGCAGGTAGATCACGCAGTCCTCGAATCCGAGCTTGGCGATGGTGTTCCTGGCGACGAGCCAGAGGAGCTCGTCGACGCCGTGGCCGCGCAGGATCTCGATCGCCAGCTCGCGGATGATGTCGAGATAGAGCGCCTCGCCACCCAGCGCCTCGTAGGCGTCGGTTGCTTCGCGCATCTCGGTGGGCCTGGGAACCATGCTCGGATTCGACTCGATCCCTGGATCTGGACGCAGCAATGCACCGGCCCCAGTCGGCTCGCCGGGGCGCAGCACCGAGACGTCGGTCGGCCGCCGGGGGGCGATCTTTAGCTTGCGGCTCGCGGGCACGATTCCGCGACACCTGCCCGCTTGATTCTAGCCTCCTCCGATCTTCAGGACCGTAATTCCTTTTTTGGGCGCCTGTTCCAGCACCCCGCCGCCTGGCGGGACAGGGTCGGCAGGCACCGGTGAGGATAAAAACCTGTTTTAGAAAGGCTTTATCCACGACCCTGTGCGCCCGTCACGCACTTTTGCGCGCCAGGAATTTCGTGCATGAAAAGTGTGAAACCCGTCACCGGATCGGCCGATACAGGGACAGCCACGGCCACGTCCGGACCGCGGCGAGAGCCAACGAGGAACGCCAGATGAAGCAAACGGTTTCCAGCCGGGTGGAGGAGCCGTCACGTCGGCCCGCCCTCGCCACGGTCCATGCCCTCCCGGGTCGCTCGACGTCGACCCTGCCGGTGGTGGACATCTCCCCCCTGCTCGGCAGCGACCCGCGAGCGAGGCGGCGGGCTGCGCAGGCGCTCGGCGACGCGGCGCAGGAGTACGGCTTCCTCTACATCGAGGGCCACGGCATCGAGCGGTGCACCATCGACGCGGTCTACCGCCAGGCGGCGGCGTGGTTCCGGCGGCCGTTGCGGGAGAAGCTCGGCTACTACATCGGCCGCTCGCGCAACCACCGCGGCTACGTCCCGCAGTCCGAGCGAGGGCTCTACCCCGACGAGGGCGCTCGCCACTACGAGGCCTTCGACCTCGGATTGGATCTGCCGGCGGACGACCCGGACGTGGGCGATGGTCATTGCCTGATGGGCCCGAACGTGTGGCCGGACCAGGCGGGGTTCCGTGCCACGGTAGGTGGCTACTACGACGCCGTGTCCCGGGTGGGGCAGGTGATGTGCCGGGCCTTCGAGACGTACCTGCGCGTGCCCGAGGGCACGCTCACCAGGGCCATGATCAAGCCCACGTCGCAGCTGCGACTGCTGCACTACCTCGAGAACGGTGGCGTGGCACGTGCGACGCGGGCGGCGAGCACGACGGACATCAACATGGGGGCGCACACGGACTACGAATGCTTCACCATCCTGCACCAGGGCGGACCGGGGCTGCAGGTGCTGAGTCCCGACCAGCGTTGGATCGAGGCGCCGCCACTGGACGGGACCTTCACCGTCAACATCGGCGACATGCTCGAGGCCTGGACCAACGGGCGCCTCAAGTCCACGCTGCACCGGGTGGTGAACGACGGGCGCGAGCGCTTCTCCCTGCCGTTCTTCGTGGCGGCCGACTACGACGCCGTCATCGCGCCGCTCGAGCAGCTCGTCCCTGCGGGCCAGCGCCCGGCGTATCGCCCGGTCGTCGCCGGCCACCATCTGCTGGGACAGCTCCTGCGCGACTTCCCCTACCTGCGCGAGCGCCACGACCGCGGCCTGCTGCGGTTGCCGTTCACGATCCCCGAGGGCAATCCCTTCGAGCTCGGCCGTGCGCCGCTGGCGCAGGCTGCGTGACTACGGCCGCATCAGCACCAACGGCCAACGGATAGAGACACACAGAGGAACGAGATCATGCCGTCAGAACAGACCATCATCCTGGTCATGCTCGCGGGATTCACCCTGAGCGCTTCGCCCGGACCCTCCATGCTGTACGTGCTCTCGCGCAGCATCGGCCAGGACCGCACCGCCGGGCTGGTGTCCGCTGCCGGCCTCGCCACCGGTGGAGCGCTGCACGCCGTCGCCGCGGCGCTGGGGCTGTCCGCCGCGCTCGCCTATTCGCCGACGCTGTTCCGGGGCATCACCATCGCCGGGGCCATCTATCTCGTCTACCTGGGCGTCCAGACCTACCGCTCGCGACACGACGCGGTGGGCGATACCCACGCCGTGCAGCACCAGTGCGCCTGGCGCATCTTCGGCCAGGGCGTGCTGGTCGAGGTGCTCAACCCCAAGACGGCGCTGTTCTTCCTGGCCTTCCTGCCCCAGTTCGTCAACCAGGGCTCGGACAACATGATGCTGCAGGTGCTGATCCTGGGAATGCTGATCCCGCTGACCGCGGTACCGGCGGACGTGATCGTCGCCTTCACCGGGGGCACCCTGGCGCGACGCATCGCGCGCAGCGCCAGGGCCCGCTCGGCGCTCGGCTGCCTGGGCGCCGTGTTCCTGATCGGACTCGGGCTGCAGATCTGCTTCCTGTGAGACGCTGCGCCCCGCGGACGGGTCCCGCGGGGCGTCTCGCGGGCCGCGATTACCAGAGCGTCTCCAGGGCTCGCAGCACGTCGCGACGGCTGATCTGGCCGACCAGGCGATTGTCGTCGATCACCGGGTAGCGCCGGTAGGGGGCGTCGAGAAACATCTGCGCCAGCTCGAGGATGCTGGCGTCGGCCTGCACGGTGCGCACGTCGGTGCTCATGTACTCGCGCACCAGCCCGCCCAGCTCCTCGTAGTAGCCGGCGTTGAGCGCGACGCGCATGCAGTCGAGCTCCGAGAGGATCCCCACCAGGTTGCCGTGCTCGTCGGTGACCGGCGCGCCGGAGATGCGGTTCTGCACGAACAGGTGGATTGCCCGCAGGATCTCCATCTCCGGGTGCAGCACCACCAGGCTCGCCGCCATGTAATCGCGCACCTTCACCGACTTGAGCGTCACGGCTGCGCCTCCGCGTCATCGTCCGCCTGGGCATCGCGGCGCCGCCGGCGGCAGGGGCGGGTGCAGGCGGCACAGGTAGCGCTGCCGAGCCCGCCGCAGCTCCCGGAGATGGGCCTGCGCCCGAGCAGGACACCGGCGGCCATGCCCGTCACGGCCAGCGCCACCAGCACGAAGCTCAGCACGAAGGTGGCCATCACGCCGCCAGATGGCGCTCGAACGCCGGCGTCCAGAGCTCGCGCAGCGTCCCGCCCTCGCGCACCAGGAAGTGCGCCGCCAGACCGCGGGCGGTGGCCCACTCGAGCCCCGCCTCGGGCCCCAGCACCATCAGGGTGGTGCTCGCCGCGTCGGCGGTCATCGCGGAGCCGGCGACCACGCTCGCCGAGGCGAGCGGGTGCCCGACCGGGTGTCCGCTGCGCGGGTCCAGGGTGTGGGCGTAGCGCGACCCACCGTCCTGGAAGAAGTTGCGGTAGTCGCCGGAGGTGGCGACGGCGCCGCCGCGGAGATCCACCACGCGCTGCACCGCGCGCCGCCCGGGCAGCGGGCGCTCGATGGCGACCCGCCAGGCACCGCCCCCCGGGCGCGTGCCGCGAGCCGCGAGCTCGCCGCCCACCTCCACCAGGAAGTCCTCCACGCCGCGCGCGGAGAGCGCCCGCACCACCGCGTCGACGCCGTAACCCTTGGCGATTCCGGACAGGTCCAGCGACACGTCCCCGCGGCGCTTGCGCGCGCGCCCGAGCGTCGCGTCCACCTCCACCTGGTGCCAGCCCACCCGCGCGAGGGCTGCCTCCACGGCCTTCGCCGCGGGGACCGACTGCACCGCGCCCGGCGGACCGAAGCCCCACAGATCCACCAGCGGCCCCACGGTCGCGTCGAAGGCACCACCGGATGCGCGGCTCGTCTCGAAGGCGCTGCCCACCACCCGTGCGGTGGCCGGGGACAGCGCCTGCCAGCCGGTGTCCCGCGCGCGGTTGAAACGCGAGAGCTCGGAGTCGGTCTTCCAGGTGGACATGCGCCCGTCGACCTCGGCCAGCGCCGCGTCCACCGCGGCGCGCAGCGACTCGAGGGCCCCCGTGCCGGGGTGCGCGGCGAGGCGCACGCCGTAGCGGGTGCCCATGGTGGCGCCTTCGAAACCGGTACCCTCGGGCGCGGTCCCGGCGCAGCCCGCCACGGCCACGATGCCCCCGGGCAGCGCGAGGCGCGAGGTGATGGCGCCGCCGGCGATCAGGAAGTTGCGTCTCAGCATGGTGTCGTCCTCCCGGCCCGTTCCCGGCCCGGTGATGGTTCCGTGCGTCTCATCCCCCGAAGTCGTCGAGCAGGATGTTCTCCTCCTCGACGCCCAGGTCACGCAGCGTGTTGATGACCGCCGCGTTCATCATCGGCGGCCCGCACATGTAGTACTCGCAGTCCTCGGGCGCGGGGTGCGTGGAGAGGTAGTGCTCGTAGAGCACGTTGTGGATGAAGCCGGTGTAGCCGGTCCATTCGTCCTCGGGCAGCGGCTCCGATAGCGCGAGGTGCCACTCGAAATTGTCGTTCTCCGCGGCCAGGCGGTCGAAGTGGTCCACGTAGAAGGCCTCGCGCTTGGAGCGCGCGCCGTACCAGAAGCTCATCTTGCGCTTCGTCTTCAGCCGCAGCAGCTGGTCGAAGATGTGCGAGCGCATCGGCGCCATCCCCGCACCGCCGCCGACGAAGACCATCTCGTTTTCGGTCTCCTTGGCGAAGAACTCGCCGAACGGCCCGGAGATGGTCGCCTTGTCGCCGGGCTTCAGCCCGAAGATCCACGACGACATGCGGCCCGGAGGAATGTCGGCGGGGGCGCGCGGCGGCGGCGAGGCGATGCGCACGTTGAGCATGATCTTGCCCTTCTCATCCGGGTAGTTCGCCATGGAGTAGGCCCGGGTGACGGTCTCGTTCACCCTCGATTCGTAGCGCCAGAGATCGAAGCGGTCCCAGTCCTCCCGGAAACGCTCCTCGATCTCGAAATCCTTGTAGCGCACGTGGTGCGGCGGACACTCGATCTGGATGTAGCCGCCGGCGCGGAACGGCACGTCCTCGCCCTCCGGGAGCTCCAGCACCAGCTCCTTGATGAAGGTCGCCACGTTGTGGTTGGAGCGCACCGTGCACTCCCACTTGCGCACGCCGAAGACCTCCTCCGGCACCCGGATGCGCATGTCCTGCTTGACCGTCACCTGGCAAGACAGCCGGTCGCCCTCGCGCGCCTCGCGCTTGGTGATGTGGCTCTCCTCGGTGGGGAGGATGGCGCCGCCGCCCTCGAACACTTTCACCCGGCACTGGGCGCAGGTCCCGCCGCCGCCGCAAGCGGAGGCGACGAAGAGATCGGCGTCGGCCAGCGCGCCGAGCAGCTTGGAGCCCACCGGCGCCTTTACCGTGCGCTCGTCGTTGATGACGATGTCCACGCTGCCGGTGGCGACCAGCTTCGAGCGCGCGCCGAGGATGACGTACACCAGCGCCACCACGATGGCGGTGAACAGCACCACCCCGAGCACGATCTCGATGACGCCGGTCACAGCTGGATCCCCGAGAAGGCCATGAAGCCGAGGGACATGAGGCCGGCGGTGATGAAGGTGATGCCGAGACCCTGCAGCCCGTCGGGCACGTCCGAGTACTTGAGCTTCTCGCGGATCCCGGCGAGCAGCGTGATGGCCAGCGCCCAGCCGGCGCCGGAGCCGATGCCGTAGACCACGCTCTCGCCGAAGCCGTAGTCGCGCTCGACCATGAACAGCGAGCCGC
Source organism: Gammaproteobacteria bacterium (assembly GCA_041593595.1). GTDB lineage: Bacteria > Pseudomonadota > Gammaproteobacteria > HK1 > HK1 > JBFHNV01. Next base: position 15,724 of record JBFHNV010000060.1, on the reverse strand, counting down.
CGAGGATGGCGCAGTTGACGGTGATGAGCGGCAGGAAGATGCCGAGCGCGTTGTACAGCGCGGGGAAGTAGCGGTCCAGCAGCATCTCGAGGATCTGCACCATGGCCGCGATCACGCCGATGTAGCTGATGAGACCGAGGAAGGACAGGTCCACGTCGGGCAGTCCGGCCCAGGCGAGAGCGCCGTCCTTCAGCAGGTACTGGTAGATGAGGTTGTTCGCAGGCACCGTGATCACCTGCACCAGCACCACGGCGACGCCGAGGCCAAAGGCGGTCTCGATCTTCTTCGACACCGCGAGGAAGGTGCACATTCCCAGGAAGAACGCGAGCGCGAGGTTCTCGACGAACACCGCGCGCACGAACAGGCTCAAGTAGGCCTCCATCTCACACGACCTCGGTGCGGTGCACCTGGTGAATCTGGTACTCGGCCTTCTCCAGCTGCGCGGGCTTCCAGGCGCGCACCCCCCAGATGAGCAGCCCGATGATGAAGAAGGCGCTCGGCGGCAGCAGCATCAGGCCGTTGGTCCAGTACCAGCCGCCCTCCTCGGTCATGGGCTTGAGGATCGTGTAGCCGAGCAGACTTCCCGAGCCGAACAGCTCGCGCACGGTGCCGACGATGATCAGGATCAGGCTGTAGCCGAGGCCGTTGCCGAGTCCGTCCAGGAAACTCAAACCCGGCGGGTTCTTCATGGCGAACGCCTCGGCGCGCCCGAGCACGATGCAGTTGGTGATGATCAGGCCCACGAACACCGAGAGCTGCTTCGCGACGTCGAAGGCGAACGCCTTGAGCAGCTGGTCGACCACGATCACCAGCGACGCGATGATGGTCATCTGCACGATGATGCGGATGCTCGACGGCACGTGCTTTCGGATCATCGAGATCGACGCGTTCGAGCACGCCGTCACGCTGGTGAGCGCCAGGCACATCAGCAGCGACGCGGCGAGCGTCGTGGTGACGGCGAGCGCCGAGCAGATGCCGAGGATCTGCAGGGTGATGGGATTGTTGTCGACCAGCGGGTCGACGAGGATCGCGCGTTCTTCCTTGCCCATGTTCATTCCTTCCTCACGCCTTGCCGCTGCGGAGGTTGTCCAGGAAGGGGCCGAAGCCCCGGTCGCCCAGCCAGTAGCGGATGAGGTTGGTGACGCCGCGGCTGGTCAGCGTGGCCCCCGCGAGGCCGTCCACCTGGTGCTTCGCGTCGGCGGCGCCCGGATCCACGTTGCCCTTGACGACCTGCAGGCGCACCTCGCCGCCCTCGCCGAAGACCACCTTGCCCTGCCACTTCCCGCGCCAGGCCGGATTGTCCACCTCGCCGCCGAGCCCCGGCGTCTCCGCGTGCTCGTAGAAGCGAAGGCCCGCCACCGTGGCGAGATCGCCCTCAAGGGAGAGGAAGCCGTAGAGCGTGGACCACAGCCCGTAGCCGTGCACCGGCAGGATCACCTGCTGGATGCGATCCCCCTCGCGCAGCAGGTAGACCACGGCCACGTTGGCGCGCCGGCCGATCCCGGCGGGGTCCTCGGCCCGCGGCAGGTTGCGGCTGCGCTGGGGGTCCGCCGCGGCCGCGCGCTGATCGTAGCTGGCGGGGTCCACGGCGTCGGTGAAGGTGCCGGTCTCGAGATCCACCGCGCGCGCCTCGAAGCGCGAGAAGGCCTCGTCCACGTCCACGCCGGGCCCCAGCAGGCCGGCCACGGCGAGGATGTTCTGCTTGCGGTCCAGCGCGCGGTTCGCATCCTGCACCGGGCGCAGGACCACCGCCGCGCCGGCCACCAGGACCGAGCACACCAGGCACAGCACCAGCGCCACGGCGACGGTCTTGCGCGGGTGGTCGTTGGGCAGCGAAAGCGCCTCGCGCAGACGCGCGGGCAGCCACTGCGGCAGGCCGCCGCCGCTGCCCCGGCCGCCAGCCACCGGCGGCGCCTGCTTCGCCGCCTCGGTGGTGTGGGGATCGTCGCTCACGTCTCGCCTCCCGTGCGCCGCATCCGGCGCCGGATATTGACCTGCACCACGCCGTAGTCGATGAGCGGCGCGAACAGGTTGGCGAACAGGATCGCCAGCATGATGCCCTCCGGAAAGGCCGGGTTCACCACCCGGATGAGCACCGTCATGAAGCCGATGAGCGCGCCGAAGATCCAGCGTCCCGCGTCGGTCATGGCTGCGCTCACGGGGTCGGTGGCCATGAACATCATGCCGAAGGCGAAGCCGCCGAGCGCGAGGTGCCAGTACCAGGGCATCGCGAACATCGGATTCGTCTCGCTGCCGATGGCGTTGAACATCCAGGCGGTGGCGGCCATGCCGAGGAACACCCCGAGCACGATGCGCCAGGAGGCGATTCGGGTGTAGAGCAGGAACGCGCCGCCGACGAGGCAGGCGAGCGCCGAGGTGGAGCCCATGGAGCCCTGGATCGGGCCGAGGAAGGCGTCCATCCAGGAGATGCCGGCGGCGGTCACCGCCTCGACGCCGCCCTCGGCGCCGAGCGCGAGGGCGGTGGCGCCGGAGTAGCCGTCCACCGGCACCCAGACCGCGTCGCCGGACTGCGACGCGGGGTAGGCGAAGTAGAGGAAGGCGCGGCCCGTGAGCGCGGGGTTGAGGAAGTTCTTGCCGGTGCCGCCGAACACCTCCTTGCCGATCACCACCCCGAAGGAGATGCCGAGTGCCACCTGCCACAGCGGTGTGCTCGCGGGCAGGATCAGCGCATACAGCATGGAGGTCACGAGGAAGCCCTCGTTCACCTCGTGGTTGCGTACCGCCGCGAACAGCACCTCCCAGGCCCCGCCCGCCGCCAGCGTGACCACGTAGATCGGCAGGAACCAGGCGAGGCCGTGCATGAGGTTGTCGTAGAGGCTGTTCGCCGCGTAGTCGACCCCCAGGATCCCGAGCACGATGCCACGCCAGCCCTCGGCGCCCGTTGCGCCCACCTCGGCCATCGCCAGGTTGGCCTGGTAGCCGGTGTTCCACAGCGCCATGAAGATGCACGGGGTGGTGGCGACCACCACGTAGCTCATCACGCGCTTCAGATCGATGGCATCGCGAACGTGCGGCGACCCGCGCGTGACGTCCGCGGGCGTGTACAGGAAGGTGTCCACCATCTCGTACACGGCGTAGAAGCGCTCGTAGGGCCCGCCCTTCGCGAACAGCGGGTGCATGCGCTCGAGCCAGTTCCTGAGCCGCGACATTCAGCCTTCCTTCTCGATCTGCTCGAGGTTCGCGCGCAGCACGGGGCCGTAGTCGTACTTGCCGGGACAGACGAAGGAGCACAGGGCGAGGTCCTCCTCGTCCAGCTCCAGGCAGCCGAGCTTCTGCGCCATGTCGGTGTCGCGCACGAGCAGCGCGCGCAGCAGCTGCGTCGGCAGGATGTCGAGCGGCATCACGCCCTCGTAGACCCCGATGGGCACCATGGCCCGCGGGCTGCCGAGCTGCGAGGTGGTGAACGCGAACCGCCGCCGGCCCCGGTCCAGCGCCGAGAGATAGGTGTTGGTGAACGAGAACTTGTCGCGGCTCGGCACGATCCAGCCGAACAGCTCGCGCGCCCGGCCCTCGGCCAGCACCGCGATCTGGGTGTGGTAGCGCCCGAGGTAGGCCAGCGCGTCGTGGGCGTGGTGACCGTTGAGCACCGAGCCGGAGATGACCCGCGCCTCGCGATGCGGGACCTCGCCGCGCACCAGGTCCTCGGTGGCGGCGCCGAGGCGCGTGCGCAGCAGCCGCGGGCGCTCCACCAGCGGGCCGCCCAGTGCCACCACGCGCTCGAGCCAGGGGCGCCCCGTCGCGAGCAGCGTGCCGATGGCGATCACGTCCTGGCAGCCCAGGTGCCACACGGTGCGCCCGACGCCTACCGGGTCGAGGAAGTGGATGTGGGTGCCGACCAGTCCGGCGGGATGCGGGCCCTCGAACTCGGCGACGCGCAGCCGATCGTGAGAGGGCACCGCCAGCGGCGCGCCGGGAGCCGTGCACACGTGCACCGGCCCCTCGGTGAGCAGGGTGAGGGCCAGGAGACCGGCCTGGAAGGCCTCGCCGTGGGCGGCGATGACCACCCGGGGGTCCGCCGCCAGCGGGTTGGTGTCCATGGCGGTGACGAAGATCGAGCGTGGCCGGGACTCCGGGTCGGGAACATGGCTGTAGGGCCGGGTGCGGAACGCGGTCCACAGCCCCGAGACCAGCAGCGCCTCGCGAAGCCGCGCCGGGTCCATGGTCGCGACGGCACCGGCCTCCACCGGCTCGCAGCACGGCTCGCCCGGGTCCTCGTCCTCGTCGAGGCGGATCACCACCGACTGCAGCGCGCGGCGCGCACCGCGGTGGACCGCCTCCACCACGCCGCTGCCCGGCGCGCAGATCTGCACGCCGGGCGACTTCTTGTTCTGGAACAAGGGCTGGCCGGCGCGCACGCGATCGCCCTCGCCGACCGCCATGGTGGCCTTGAGGCCGACGTAGTCCACCCCGAGCGCGGCCACCGTGGCGACGGGAGGCCCGTCCTCGATGACCTGCTCGGGCTCCCCCGTGATGGGCAGATCGAAGCCCTTGGCTGTCTTGATTTTCATGTGCTCCAGCCCAGGGGGCAGTGTAGGAAATGGGCGAGGCAGACGAAAGCGTTGCAGGACCCGGGCGATGGTGAACACGGGAAACGGTGCCGCGCGAACGGGGATGGCCCGATCCGGGGAATCGGGCGGGGCGGGCCCGGCGGAGACTTCGCTCCGCGGCCGCGCGTCACCGCGGCGGGCCCCGCGCGCCACCCGGTCCTGGGGACGTGCCTCCGGCATCGCACCGGCACCCGTCCGTGCATCCCGGTGCGCCGCACCACCCGGCGCCACCCGTCTTCCGGGGTTCGCGTTGCAGCGCAGCATTCGACCGCTCGAAAGGCCGTGGCCGTGTCGGGGCCGGGCAACCGCGCAGGTCCTCGCCTGCGAATCCGTCTTGCCAGGATGCGGGATCCCCTCGACACTCCGAGCCGGCCCGCCGGCAACGGGACGACGGGCAAGGCCGGACCGTATTACAAGCATCGGAGGAGGAACATCATGCGTCTCCCATCGACCTTCATGACGGGGCGCCTCGGCTTCGCGGCCGCACTCTTCGGCCTCGCGGCCGTCTGCGGCATCACCGCGGCGCACGCGCAGAACGTCAAGCCCATCATGATCCGCATCGCCAGCGACATCGTCCCGCCGCCCCATCCGGCGTCCATCGCGGAGGAGTACTTCAAGGAACGCCTCGAGGCGATGGTGCCGGGCAGCGAGGTGCGCATCTACTACTCGGGCGCCCTGTACAACATCCCGGAGGCCGTCGAGGCGATGACCGAGGGCAACCTGGAGATGACCTGGGGCCAGTTCGGAAAGACCGCGGTGGTGGATCCGTACATGAACGTGGTGATCGGCCCGCAGCTGATGACCACCCCGGGTGCCATCAACGCGCTCGACAACTTCGAAACCGTGGCCATGCTCAAGGAACGCTTCGAGAAGGTCCACGGGGTCACCGTGTTCGGCACCGGTCACATGAGCATGTACATGGGTGCCGGAGCGGGCAAGCGGCTGCTGACCCCCGATGATTTCTCCGGCAAGAAGATCCGCTCCATGGGCCCCGCGGAGAACGCCGCGCTCAAGGCCTGGGGCGCGAATCCCACCACCATGGCCTTCGGCGACGTGCCGCCGGCGCTGCAGACCGGCGTCATCGACGGACTGCTCACCAGCCTCGGCGGCTTCAACGCCACCAAGGACCAGGCGCCCTACTACACGATTGCCGGGATCAACGGCATCGTCGGCGACTACTACTGGATCGGCGCCAGCAACAAGTGGTGGAACTCCCTCGATGCGGCCCAGCAGAAGGTCGTGAAAGACCTCATCGTCAACGAGGTGATCCCGTTCCAGAAGAAGGTGAACTGGTGCAACGACAAGCGCCTGATCGACAAGTTCGAGACCAAGGATCCCTCCAAGCCCGGCATCTACGTCATGACCGCCGCCGAGCAGAAGGCGCTGGCCGACAAGCTGGGCACCGCCACAGCGGACTGGGTGAAGGCCAACACGCCCCCCGACGCGCACCCCTGGGTCGACAAGTTCGCCATGGAAGCCAAGGCCGCCGTGGCGGCGAACCCCATCGGCTCGACCGAGCTCGAGAAGACCGACTGCAAGGAGATCGAGCCCTACTTCTCCAAGTACACGGTGAAGAAGGGCTGAGCCCTGACCGCGGCCGGGGCCCGGTGCCCCGGCCGCGCCCTGGGACGCTTCACCGGGAGCGCGCCGCCGCGCCGCTCCCGGAACCGTTCTAGCAAGGCGGGGGGGCACGACCATGGACAGATTCCTGGACCGCACCTACCGGTGGGTGCGCTTCTTCCTGGATTCGGTCATCGGCAACTGCGCCGCCCTGGTGCTGCTGGCGGCGACCTGTCTGGCGCTGGTGGAGATCGTGCGCCGCTACATGCTCGGGCTGGTCTACGAGTGGGGGCAGGATGCCGTCACCTACATGATCGTGGGCTCGGTATTCCTGTTCTTCGGTGTCACCCAGGCCCGGCGCGCCCACCTGGTGATGAGCGCGGCCATCGATGCGCTGCGGGCGAAGGGCTTCGCGCGGACCGTCGTGGCCCTGCGCACCGCCGTCAGCGTGATCAACCTGTGGATCTTCGCCTCGTTCGCATGGTGGGGCATCCCCACGGTGGAGCGCACCATCATGATGGGCCGCAAGACCCAGAGCATGGTGCTGTTCCTGTGGCCGTTCCAGGCCTGCCTGGTGGCCGGCTTCGCGCTGATGGCGCTGGCCACGCTGTTCCATCTCTACCAGGACGTGCAGGCGATGCGCGGCAAGACCGTGTTCCCCTGGGCTCCGGCCGAGGACACCACGAACATCTGACGCCCGCGCCCGGCAGCGCGGGAAAGGCAGCGAACGATGGGTATGCTCGGCAGCAGTCTCGCGGTGTTCCTCCTGATCGGGGTACCCATCGGCATCGCGCTCATGGGCTCCACCGTGCTGGTCATCCTCAACGACCCGATCACCTCCCCGGTGGCGCTGTTTCGCGCCTTCTTCAGCTTCGTGTCCAGCTACACGCTGATGGCGATCCCGTTCTTCATCTACGCCGGCTTCCTGATGGAGCGAACCGGGCTCATCACCCGGCTGTTCAAGCTCGCCGACGCGCTGCTCGGCTGGCTCCCGGGCGGGTTCGCCTACGCGACCCTGCTCGCGGCGGTGTTCTTCGGCGCCATCTCGGGGTCGAGCACCGCCATGTCCGCCGCCATGGGCGTGATCGCGTTTCCCGAGATGGTCAAGCGCGGCTATCCCGAGTGGCTCGCCACCGGCATCATCGCCTGCGGGGGCGGCATCGCCCTGCTGATCCCGCCGTCCATCACCCTGATCCTGTTCGGGATCATCACCGAGGAATCCATCGTCTCCCTGTTCTTCGCCGGCTTCACGCCGGGGATCCTGCTCGCGCTCAGCGACGCGGCCGTGATCATCCTGATCTCGTTCTGGATCAAGCTGCCCGCGGGCACCTTCAGCCTGAAGTACCTGCTCGAGGCATTGCTGCAGTCCTGGCCGGCGCTGCTGATGCCGGTGGTGGTGCTCGGGGGGCTGTACAGCGGCCTGTTCACCCCGACCGAGGCGGGGGCGGCGGCCTGCGGCTACGCGCTGCTGTACGGCCTGCTCGCCCGGCGCGGGCAGTTCCTCAAGGAGCTGTTGCCCACCACGGTGCGGGCCATGAACCTGACCGCCATCGTGTTCTTCGTGCTCGGCTGTGTCGGCGTGTTCCAGTTCCTGCTCGCCAACAAGGGCTGGCCCCAGGACATCGCGGCGTGGGTCAACACGCTGGGCTTGTCGCAGATGGGCTTCCTGGTCGTGGTGCTGAGCGTGATGCTGTTCCTCTCGATGTTCCTCACCGGGGTCGCCATCCTGGTGCTGACGGTGCCCATCTTCTTTCCCGTCGCCCTCACGCTCGGTGTGGATCCCATCCACCTAGGGATCCTGACCGCGCTCGCCATCGAGATGGGCGGCGTGATCCCGCCGGTGGGCCTGAACCTGTTCGCGGTGAGCGGGACCACCGGCGTGCCGGTGGCGCGCGTCATGAAGGGCGCCATCCCATTCCTGTTCACCGACGGCTTGGTGCTCCTGCTGGTGCTGCTGTTCCCGATCCTCGCCTTGTGGCTGCCGCGGATGGCGGTGACGTCGGCGTTCTGACCGCCGGCGTCGGTCGCGCGCCGTGGTCGGCGTGCGCGAGCCCCGCGTGGCCGACGGTCAGGGTCGCCGACCACGGCGCCGTCTGCGCTCGTCCACGGTCGTGGTCAGGCGTTCCATGTCATCGACGAACTCGGCCGAGCAGTGCTCGTGCCGCCGGGTCGCGTCCCGGTACTCGTCCAGGGTATAGGGCCTCGTATGCCACTCGGGATTCAAGGCCTCCCACCGGTCGATCACCTCCAGGGTGTGCGGAACGCTGACCGAGAACAGCCCGCCCAGTGGGTGGTTCTCGAAGCATCCCTTGCGCGCCAGCAGCCGCAGCGCGGCGGCGGTTGAGGGCCCCTTCTGACCCGCGGCCAGGATCGCGATCCTGTCGCTTTGCCATGGATGCCGGGAGACGGAGAGGATCCCATACTCCATGTTGCTGCGGGACAGGTTCGAGATCCCTGACGCCATGGGATCGATGAAACCGTGCCCTCGATTCGCGTTGATGACGCGTTCGATCTGATCTTGCCGCTCCGTCGACCGGCCGATCGACTCCTTGAGCTCGGCGCGGAGCCTGCCCTCGAGCTCGACCATATCGGGTGGGACATGGAAGCGGAATGCAGCTTTCCTGTTCACGTTCCGTGCCGCCAGGTTGACCGCCGGCGAGCCGAGCACGAGGATGTCATGCTCGAAACGCCGCAACAGCACCTCAGGCGAGAGCAGGTCAACGAGCTTGTCGAACCAGATCTGCATCGGCCGCTGCAGCTCTGCGAGAAAGAACAGATCGCCGATGGACACCTGCAGCGCGAGGATGTCGGCCACCGACTCCGCAGGAGAGTCCCTGCGGTCGCCCATGATCAGGGTCCGGACGTCGAAGCCGTGTAGGTCCGAGCGCATCTGTCCGCCCATATCCTCAGCCAACAGCTTCAGACCATCACGCACTTGCGGCTGCGGCTCGCACTCGATCCAGCGATTGATGAAATGCGGGAAGTCGATGTCCAGGAGATCGCAGACGGCGCGCATCTGGGTGGTGGACCCCACGCGGTCACCGGCTTCCCAGTGCGCCAGCGTGCCGGGGGCCAGCCCGAGCGCTTCCTGCACCTCGATCTGCTTCAGACCTGCCTGCGTGCGGGCGTCTCTGATGAGACGCCCGAGGCGGGCGTACGGCTTCTCCGAATGGCTCGTTGAATCTGACATCACGCCACCTGCGCACGGAACGCGTGGTAGAACTCCGGGAAGGACTCGGCCTGTACCGACGCAAGAATCATGTTGACGAGGTCCGCATCGATCTCGCCGCGATCCAGGCGTGCCTTGTCTTCGCTGCTGGACAGCACGATTTCGCCAAGGATTTCCAGCCCGCCGACGTGTCCGGAAAAGCCCGGCACCCGGCAACGGGTGCGATCCCGGGGGCAGAACAACAGCGTCACGCCGTCACCCGGGCTCTCGCCACGGGTGGCGATCAGGTTCATGGTCGCTGCCCGGCCGTAGCTGCCCGTCCACTGCGAAACGAGCTGGATGGCGTGCTCAGTCCTCTGCGCATCCTGGCACCTGATGGCGACCACCGGGACCGGATAGCCTTCCACCAGCCAATGTCGGTCACCGGCGTCCTGTCTGCGCACGGCATCCTCCAGGCACAGGCGATGGTCGGGCCAGCGCTCGAACAGGTGGTAGTGGAACCACGTCGGTATGGACGCGCCGGCACCGGGACCGTTGAAAAGCACGATGAATCCCGGGAGCGCGAGGGCAAGGGTGCACAGCTCCTCGATGATCTGGTCGACTGAGCACGGCTGGCGCCAGTGCTGCAGTTCGGGGGCTCGTGTTGCAGCGATCATGTGAGTCGGGTGGAACGGGAACGGATTCGGCCAGACGTGGAACGCCCGATTGCACACCTCCAGCTCGTATGCCAGCTCCAGCCCGCACTGCTGCCACTTGACGTTGTCCCGGGCCAGGAACGCGTTGTCGTGCACGCTGGTGCGACCCGGTGGCGGACGGTGGCGGCCGGCCCCTCGGTGCCGCAGCGCCCGGCGCGGGTTGAACTGCGCCGCGAACGGCAGGCGGGGAGGCGCCTGGGCAACGACGGTGAAGTGAACGACGTCCTCGAGGTCGTCCTGGATGAATCCGCGATCGACGGAGAGCGCCAGCAATGCACGAAGGCACGCCACCAGGCCGGCGCGCTCGTGCAGTGGTTTCAGCAACTGCTGCAGGCTGACCCATGCATGGTCGTACATCCGATCGTTGAACGCGATGATCTCGTCTTGATGCATGGCCGAGAGCTCCGGTGCCAAATCCGCCTCATGATGCCATCGCACCGTGGCTGTCAAGCCCTCAGGAACTTGCTCGTGCGCAACTTCCCTTGCTCCTTTGCCGTAGCGCAATCTGCCCCCGGCCACGCGGTCGGCTCATGGCGGTTGCGGGCCATGCACCGCGCGCTGCCGATGGCCACATCCACCACCGCTCATCGCGGCGTCAGCACCAGGGCGCTGCGGACCTCGTCGAGGGTGACGGAGTAGCGTTCCAGGAAGCTCATCCCGAGCAGGCTGACGCCGCCGAGGCGCTCGTCGGCCACGAACAGCACCGCCACGTCCTCGGCGACGGCGCTGCCGACGGCCACGCTCGCGAGGCGTGCGGCCCGGCCGGTCACCGCCCCGTTGGCGGTCTGGCTCGGTCGCTGCTCGAGCTCCTCGCCGCGAAAGCCGAGGGTTGCCATCATCGACTCGGGCAGCACCAGGGTGGATGCCCCGGTATCCACGATCAGCTCGATGCTGGCGCCGTGCCCCCCGACGCCGCGCAGGCGGGCGGTCACCAGGTGATGCCCGTGCCTGCGCTCGGTCTCGATGACCATCCCCGCGGGTGGCGCCGCCCTGGGTCCGACGATGATCACCCGCCGTACCGACGGCGGGACGCCATCCACCACGTGGTCGTAGCCGGCCAGCAGCAGCCGTAGCTGCGACCCCAGATCACCGTCCGCGGTCACGGCGGACTCGGGCCCCACCTTCTCGATGCCTTGCAGGCGGAATCCGTGGGCGGCGGCCAGGGCGCGCAGGCGCTCGGCGAGGGCTTCGGCGCCGGGCGCCGGCACTGTCCACAGGGACACGGCGAGCGCCAGGAGGCGGTGCCAGACCCGACAATGGAACGTCCCGTGCATGACAGCACCCCGGCAGGTCACGGACCCGCTGTGTGATCCCTGGCGGCTTGCCGCGAGCCTCCCTCCCGGCCCGGCCTTCGATGTACCTTACGAGGCTCGCGCAGACGCCGAACCGGCGGTCAACGCCCGCCTCTCCCAGGTCGTGCGTCGCGCGACGCAGCGCCACGGGGCCACCCACGCTGGCGGGTCCGGTGTACGCCACGGTGCGTGCCATCCCGCCCACCTCTCCCGGTCGGGCGTCGATGCGGAGTCATGCCCGGCTGTCCTCAGCCCGATTCACCGCCGATTATGATGCATCGGCAGCCTATCGAGCTGGACGCTGATGTCCACGGCGACCTGCCGCACACCCACTGCCCGGCATTCGACGGCCGCGACGACGGGCTGCCGCACTGGATCACCGACTCGCACCTGGCGGTGACCGCCCGTGACTACCGCGCGGTCGAGCTCGAGCGCGGCCCGCTCCCCGCGGGCACCACGGGCCCGGGCCGGCCGCTGCACGAGCACTGCCTGTTCAAACTCGGCGTCCACCTGGGCGAGATGTGGTCCGGGCAACGGCTCAGGTTGCCGCACCATGCGCTGCCCGTTCAGCAAGCCGATCCCGTCATCCGCCCGCCGCCCACGCCTCGGCAAGCAACAGATCCGGGTGCTGCGCCCGGGCCGTTGCGGCCACCGGGTGCTCCAGCGGGTGCTCGCGGAAGAAGCGCCAGATGAGGCGCGAGACGTCGGGAGCATCCGGGTAGCTGTACTCGCCCGCGTTGCCTCCGTACCAGCCGTGGCCGCGCCCGGAGAGCAGCAGTGTCTCGATGACGCTGCGCCGGCCCGAGTCGCGATAGCGCGTGTGGCGCCAGGGGGTGCCACGGGTGGTGCCGGCCTTCTCGCTGATCCGGTCCAGCCCGATGCGGAAGCACTGCGCCCAGCTGTCCCGCAGGTTGTGAGCGGCCTGGATGTCCACCGTGGCATCACCGTCCGAGTGCACGATCAGGATCGGGACGGGTCGCCTGGCGTCGCCCATGCTGGCAGCCATCGCCGCGCCGATCAGCGCGACGGGCTTGAAGCGTCCCTGGTGCACCTTCCCGAAGCTCACCGCGCGCGGCGACTCGTGGTACGGCACGCCGGCGACGGGAGCACCCGACGCGATCCGGCCGGCGTGAGCGACCATCATGGCCACCGCCATGCCGGCGCCCGAGGAGAGCCCGGTGACGTGGATGCGCCGCTCGTCCACCGCATGGCGCGCCTTGACCTCCTCGATGATCTGCCACAGGTCCTCGACCTCGCCGCGGCCGGCGTGGATCTCCTTCGGCGACCACCAGCCCCAGCAGTTGCGGGTGCGAAAGCCGCTGTAGCTGGTGACGAACGGGTAGACGACGATGAAGCCCTCGCGGTCCGCGACGGCGTCGAAGTCGGTGATCCGGCGGATGTCGTCGTCGCGCTGCCGGCAGCCGTGCAGGACCATCACCAGCGGCAGCGACACGTGGCCGTCGTGGTTCGGCGGCAGGTGCACCACGTAGCGGCGATGGCGGGAGCCGGGGTACGCACGGGCGGCGAACTCGCACACGAAGTCGCGATCGCCCGCGTGCAGCAGGCGCGGGATCGCACCCCGCCACCAGGCCAGCGTCCGGGCGAGCCGGCCGGGCAGATCGATGCGCGTCGCGAGCCCCGCGGCGCCGGCGGCGGTGTTGCCGGCGACGGCGCGAATGCGCCGGGTCGCGGCTCCGAGCACGGCCACGGCCACCCTGGCGCTGCGGCGCACGCAACGCGCGACGCCTCCTGCGCCGCGGGCGAGCGCTCGCGCCAGCACGCTACCGGCGTCGCGAGCCACGCCCAGCCCGCGACGCGGGCACGCCGCGATCAGGTCGATGGCGGCGTGGATCGCCCTTCGCAGACGAACATGCACGTGCCCGATGTCGCGGCGGCATGTGCGTGCCAGCGCGTGCAGTCGCCGGATGCTCGCGACCCGCGGGCCCCGCAGGAGCCGGTGCGGGAGCCGGTGGCGACGCGCGCGGGCGAGCAATCCCCGCATCGACGTGCCAAGCCGATCGCGCCAGCGCGGCCTCCCGCGTCGCGTGCGGGCGCCGGAGCGCGGCCGCGATGCAGGTCGGTAGAAGTGAAGTCGGCGCATGACGTCTTCCGGCTCTCCGCGCGATCGGGTCTTCGGGGCCGCGCGCAGCCTCGCGAACGGCGCGCCCACCTCGTCGGACGCGGCCGGATTATCGACGCGGCGACGGCCCCGCGAACCGGGACGGCTTCACAGTTGTCGGGATGCTTTCCGGGGAATGTGCCAACCGGGACGCATTCTGCAGCCTCCGGGTGCTTCACCGGTCGCGAAGGGCGGGCAGCACCTGCGTGGCCAGCAGCCGCTCGTTCTCCTCCACGTGCCCGCCCGGGCAGGCGGAGTTGAGGAGGACCGTGCGCGCGCCCGCGTCCACGAACTCGCGCAGCCGGGCCGTGCAGTCCTCGGCGTTGCCGGCGAGGGCGTACTTGGGCACCAGCCTGGAGAAGTCCTGGTTGTACTGGACCGAAAGCCGCTCCGCCGCCATCTTCACCGCCGTCGCCCTGTCCTCGTGGACGGCGAAGAAGATGAACAGTCCCGGCCGCACGGGCGTCTCGCGCCCCGTGTCGTGGGCGAACCCGGCGATGGCCCGCAGGCTCTCGGCAAGCTTCTCCGGCGTGTACATGTAGGGCAGCCAGCCGGTGCCGTGGGCGGCGCAGCGGCGCATCGCGGCCTCGCTGCGACCGGATATCCAGATCGGTGGATGGGGACGCTGCACCGGCTTCGGCGCCAGCGTCACTCCCGACAGCGTGTTGAAGCGGCCGTCGAAGGTCACGTCATCCTCGGTCCACAGCCGCCTCATGACCGTCAACGCCTCGTTCACGCGCGCGCCGCGCTGTCGGACGGGCACGCCGCAGGCCTCGAACTCCTTGGGATACTCGCCACCCACGCCCACACCCAGGTGGAACCGGCCGCCGGACACCACGTCCAGCGCGGCCACCTGCTTCGCGAGCAGCGCCGCGGGATACAGGGGCACCAGCGTGATGGCGCTCATCAGCTTGATCCGCTGCGTGGCGCCGGCGGCTGCCGCCAGGGCGATCAGGCCGTTGCCCACCGGCCCGTGGAAGAACACGTGCTCGCCGGTGGACACGAACTCGTAGCCCAGCGCTTCCGCGCTGCGTGCGTCCGCGACCACGCTGTCCGTACGGCGCAGCCCGATGCCGAACTCGACGTTGCTCATCGCGCCCCCCCCGACCCGCTCGTCACTCGCGCAAGGAAAAAGACTTGACCCGCTCTCGACTCGGTGTGTCAAGTGCCAGGGCTCGACCCGATCCTTTCTTCGTACAATGGCCCCATGAGCACGCCAGCAGTGTCGACCCTGGAGGGTCACTACGACCACGTGGTGGTGGGCGCCGGCTCCGCCGGCTGCGTGGTGGCCAACCGGCTGTCGGCGGATCCCGCGAAGCGGGTGCTGCTGCTGGAAGCGGGCGGGCTCGACAACTGGATCTGGTTCCACATCCCGGTGGGCTACCTGTTCGCCATCGGCAATCCGCGCTCGGACTGGATGTTCCACACCGAGCAGGAGCCGGGACTCAACGGGCGCTCCCTGGCCTATCCCCGCGGCAAGGTGCTCGGTGGCTGCTCGGCCATCAACGCCATGATCTGCATGCGCGGCCAGGCCGAGGACTACCGGCACTGGCGCCAGCTCGGCCTGACCGGGTGGGGATGGGAGGACGTGCAGCCGGTGTTCCGCGCGCTCGAGGACCACTTCCTCGGCGATGGCGAGCACCACGGCCGCGGCGGGGAGTGGCGCGTCGAGGCGCCACGGGTGTCGTGGGCGGTGCTCGACGCGGTGCGCGACGCCGCCGAGCAGATGGGGGTGCCGAAGATCGCCGACTTCAACACCGGCGACAACGAAGGGGTCTCCTACTTCCACGTGAACCAGAAGCGCGGCATGCGCTGGTCGGCGGCGCGCGCGTTCCTGAAGCCCGCGATGCGCCGGCCGAACCTGCGCGTCGAGACCGGCGTGCTGGTGCGCAAGGTGCTGTTCGAGGGCCGACGCGCGGTGGGCGTCGAGTTCTCGCGTCACGGCGAGGTGCACCGGGCCATGGCCGCGGGCGAGGTGGTGCTGTGCGCCGGCGCCATCGGGACGCCGCAGATCCTGCAGCTCTCAGGCGTGGGTCCCGCACCCTGGCTGGCCGAGCACGGCATCGCACCGGTGCTCCACAAGCCGGGAGTCGGCCACAACCTGCAGGACCACCTGCAGCAGCGGGCCATCTACGAGGTGTCCGGGGTGAAGACCCTGAACGAGACCTATCACTCGCTCCTCGGGCGCGCCGCCATGGGGCTCGAGTACCTGCTGTTGCAGCGCGGCCCGCTGACCATGGCGCCGTCCCAGCTCGGGCTGTTCACCCGCTCGGATCCGTCCCGGGATCGCGCCAACATCCAGTTCCACGTGCAGCCCCTGT
>JBFHNV010000059.1:0-27732 GCA_041593595.1 Gammaproteobacteria bacterium | reverse complement strand
GGCGGGCGAAAGGTCCACCGGACCTTTCGATGTTTCCGCCTCGCCCCTGCGGCCGACGGTCCCCGCGACCCGCGCCGGACCGGCCTTGTCCGAACACGGATGCGGTGCCCGGCGCGTCCCCCGCGGTGCCGGCACTGTGCCAGCGCGCCGCGCGCCGGGTGGGCGCCGCGGCGCTGGCGGTCCTGGCGCTGGCCGGCTGCGGCGGCGGCGCCGAGCTCTCGCCCCTGCCGCCCGGCGCGGTGATCCTGGCCTTCGGCGACTCCCTGACCCACGGTACGGGCGCCGCCGCGGGCGAGAGCTACCCCGAGGTGCTGGCGCGGCTCACGGCTCGTCCGGTGGTCAACGCCGGCGTGCCTGGGGAGACCACCGACGCGGGGCTGCGGCGGCTGCCCGGGGTGCTCGAGGAGGTGCGCCCGGCGCTGGTGGTGCTGTGCCACGGCGGCAACGACATCCTGCGCAAGCAGCCGCGGGATCGCACCAGCGCCAACCTGCGCGAGATGATCCGCCTGGTCCGCGCCGCCGGCGCCCAGGTGGTGCTGGTGGGGGTGCCCCGCTTCAGCCTCTTCCTCGACACCGCGGAGTTCTACGAGGCCCTGGCCGACGAGACGGGGGTGCCCATCGAGCCCGACGTCCTGGCGGAGGTGCTCTCGGACAACGCGCTGAAGTCGGATCAGGTGCATCCCAACGCCGCGGGCTACGCCCGCATGGCGGCAGCCGTGAAGTCGCTGCTGGTGGATCGCGGTGCGCTCTGAGGCCGGCGGACCGGAGTGCGATGCTATACTCCCGCGCCCTCCGGAGAGGTGGCCGAGTGGTTTAAGGCGCCGGCCTGGAAAGTCGGTTCACCTGTAAAGGTGTCAAGGGTTCGAATCCCTTCCTCTCCGCCAACGAAGCGACGACGAGACGGGCCCATCGGGCCCGTTTCCCGTTCAGCCCTCTGCCTGCCTGCAGACCCCGGGGCGCGATCGTCTCCCGCTCCCCGCTGGCGGGGGCGGGGTTGCCAGCCACCCTCTCCCCCCGCGTGCGGGAAGGGGGTCGGGCTGAGGGCCGGGCGACGATGCTCGCTGCATTGACGCTGGCCGCAGGAAACCACTTCGCGGGTGTCGGGCGGCGGTCGGAGGCATCCGTGTTCCCATGGGAGCGGCCCGCACCGGGCCAGCCGCCCCTGGTGATGCCGGTAACCGATCACGAATGCGGTCGGAGGGCCCCGTCACCCTTGCCGCTCCCCCTGGAGGGGGAGAGAAGATCGCGTGCGCTGCGCGCAGCGCGTTCGGTGTCTCGGCCGCGCGGTCTCGCCGCGGTTGTATTCGCATTAATGAATATGTAGCGTGGGGGTCCTGGCACCGATCCAGGAGGAGAGTCATGGCCAACCGACGTGACGCGCTGGTCGTGCTGGCGGGGCTGGCGGCCGGGCTCGGGGTGGCGAGAGCGGCCACGCCGACGCAGGCCGTCCCGGGCGAGGACGGCCTCTACACCCAGCCGTGGTTCATGCAGACGTTCCTGGACTTGCGCGAGGACCTGGCGGAGGCCGCCGCGCAGGGCAAGCGTTTCGCCGTGCTCTGGGAGCAGCGCGGCTGCCCCTATTGCCGGGAGATGCACCTGGTGAACCTCGCGAAGCCCACAGTGCGCGATTACATCCGCGACAACTTCGGCATGCTCCAGCTCAACCTGTGGGGCTCGCGCGAGGTGACGGACTTCGACGGCAAGGTCCTGGAAGAGCGCGAGCTGGCGCGGCGCTGGCGCGTGAACTTCACGCCCACGATCCAGTTCTTTCCCGCCGATCTCGCCGCCGCCGGGAACCGTCCCGGGGTGGACCTCGAGGTGGCGCGGATGCCCGGCTACTTCAAGCCTTTCCACTTCCTGTCCATGTTCGAGTTCGTTCGCTCCGGGGCCTACGCGGAAGGCAACTTCCAGCGCTTCCTGCAGGACAAGTTCGCGGAGCTGAAGGCCAAGGGTGTCGATCCCGCCGTGTGGTAGCGCGGGCAGCGCCCTCGCCGCGGCGCTGCTGGCGCTGTCGATGGCCGCAGGCGCCGCGGAGGTGCCGGCCATGCGGCTGCTGATGGTCGACGCCGAGGACTGCCCCTACTGCGAGGCGTGGCAGGAGGAGGTGGGCGTCGTCTACCCGCGGACCCCGGAGGGCCGCCTCGCGCCACTGCGCCAGGTGGTGCTCGGGGACCCGCTGCCGCCGGGCGTGCGCCTGCGCGAGCCGGTGCGCTACACGCCGACCTTCGTGCTGCTGGACGCCCTCGGGCGGGAGACGGGACGCATCACCGGATACCCGGGCGAGGAGCACTTCTGGGGACTGCTGCAGGTCTTGTTGCAGCGCAACAGCCAGGAGGCGGCGCGCACCGGGCCCCGGTAAACATATTCACGCTTGATATATTATTAATTTCATAATTATCATGCCGGAGCGGGTGTCCGTGGCGCCCGTCGACGAGAACAGGCAGCGTCCGCCCACGAGCGGGTGCGCATCACGCCACCGGGTAGAGGAGAAAGGCCCATGACGAAGCCGGGACACCGGGCGCTCGCGGGCGCGGCGCTGGGCACGATGATCGTCACGTCCGTGCTGGCGTCGGAATCCGTCAGCTACACCATCGACAAGACCGACTACAGCATTTCCGAGTCGCTGACGGGTCAGCCGGGGGATGCGGAGAAGGGCCGGGCGGTCGCCATCGACCGCAAGCGGGGCAACTGCCTCGCGTGCCACACGCTCCCCATCCCCGAGCAGCCCTTCCACGGGCGCATCGCGCCACCCCTCAACGGGGTCGGTGCGCGCTACACCGTCGGCCAGCTGCGCCTTCGGGTGGTGGATCCCAAGGTGGTCAACCCCAACAGCATCATGCCCGCGTTCTACAAGAGCGAGGGCTTCCACCGGGTGATGGAGGAATTCGAAGGCAAGCCCATCCTCACCGCCGCGGAGGTGGAGGACGTGGTGGCCTACCTGGCGACCTTGAAATGAGCCGCCCCGCGGCGCTCGCTCGAACCGAGAGGTGAAGACCATGACCGAACCGCGCAACCCCGCGGCCTGCTCCCGGCGCCGCTTCATCGTGGCCGCGGGTGCCGCCGCCCTGGCCGGGTTCTCCGGCATCCGCGTCGCCCACGCGGACCAGGCGATGGTGGACGAGGCGATGATGAAGCTCATCGGCGACCGCAAGCCGGGCGACGGCACGATGATCAAGCTGGATCTGCCGGAGATCGCCGAGAACGGCAACACCGTGCCGCTGAAGTTCGAGGTGGAAAGCCCGATGACGGGCGATGACTACGTGAAGAGCGTGCACGTCTTCGCCGAGGGTAATCCGCGGCCCGACGTCGCAAGCTTCCACTTCACGCCCGCGAGCGGCAAGGCCGCGGCCTCCACCCGCATGCGGCTGGCGAAGACCCAGAACGTCGTCGCCGTGGCCGAGATGAGCGACGGCAAGGTCTACATGGCGAAGAAGGAAGTGAAGGTCACCATCGGCGGCTGCGGCGGCTGACCGGCCGAGGAGGAAAGCAACATGGCAAAGCCACGCGTCAAGGCGCCGTCGTCGGTGAAGAAGGGCCAGGTGTTCGAGGTGAAGTGCCTCGTCTCCCACAAGATGGAGTCGGGCCAGCGCAAGGACCGCAAGACCGGGGAGCCGATTCCGCGAATGATCATCAACCGGTTCGTCGCCACGTTCAACGGCAAGGAGGTGTTCTCGGCGGACTGGCACCCGGCCATCTCGGCGAACCCGTACATGGCCTTCTACATGAAGGCCGAGGAAAGCGGTGATCTGGAGCTCACCTGGATCGACGACAAGGGTGAGAAAATCACCGCCAAGAAGTCCATCACGGTGGGCTGAGGAGGGGCGACCATGAAGTACGCGAAGCTCATGCTGGCGGGAGCCACGGCCGCGATGGTGGCGGGCGGCGTCGCCCTGGCGGGCGAGTGGGGTCAGTATCAGGTCGAGGATCGCCGCAGCGGCTACACCTACATGACGGACGAGACCCGCTTCATCCAGAACGACGATTTCGAGAATCCCGCCATGCTGTGGGTGGAGAAGGGCGAGGAGCTCTGGTCGACGGTGGACGGCAAGGAAGGCAAGGCCTGTCAGAGCTGCCACCAGGACGCGGCCGAGAGCATGAAGATGGTGGGCGCGACGTATCCGGTTTACGCACCCGAGATCGAGAAGCTGATCAACCTCGAGCAGCGCATCAACCAGTGCCGCAGCGAGCGCATGGGTGCCGACGAGTGGAAGTGGGAGTCCGACGAGCTGCTGTCCATGACCACCTACGTGCGCCACCAGGCGCGCGGCACGCCGATGCAGGCCAAGGTGGACGGGCCCGCGAAGGAGTTCTTCGAGAAGGGGAAGGCGTTCTACGAGGAGCGCCGCGGCCAGCTCGACATGGCCTGCATGCACTGCCATCAGTTCTACCCGGGCGGGCAGCTTCGCGCCAATGTGCTGAGCCAGGGGCAGAGCAACGGCTTCCCTACCTACCGGCTGAAGTGGCAGAAGGTGGGCTCCCTGCACCGCCGTTTCCGGGGCTGCAACAAGCAGGTGCGGGCGAAACCCTTCGCGAACGGCTCCGACGAGTACGTGAACCTGGAGCTGTACCTGTCGTGGCGCGCCCGCGGACTCCCTGTGGAAACGCCGGCGGTGCGCAACTGAGGCGCGCGCGCCCCGCGCGCCCCGCGCGCCCGCATCGGTGTTCGGGCAAGGTCGGCCCGTACCGGTTCGGCCGCCCCTGGGAATTCCGATAACCGATCACGAACGCGCGCGCCCCGCCTTCTCCGGTCCTGCGAAGGGGGATGTGCGCGGGCGCATTCCCTATTTCGGGTGGATGCTGAACCATGCTCTCACGACGTGACTTCCTGCAGGTGGCTGCCGCCACCGCGACCCTGGGCTCGCTTCCCGCGGGGATGGTCCGCGCCGCGGCGCGCCAGGCCATCAGCCAGTCCGCGCTGCTCGAGTTCGAGCCGCTGGGGCAGGTGACCCTGCTGCACGTCACCGACCTGCACGCCCAGCTGGTGCCGCTGTACTTTCGCGAGCCGTCGGTGAACCTGGGCGTGGGCGAGCTGGCGGGCGTGCCGCCGCACGTCACCGGCAAGGCGTTTCTGGAGCGCTACGGGATCGCCGCCGGCACGCCCCAGGCCTACGCTCTGACGAGCGAGGACTTCACCGCGCTCGCGGGCAGCTATGGCCGGGTGGGCGGTGTCGACCGGCTCGCCACCCTGATCAAGGCGATCCGCGCCGAGCGCCCCGGCAACACCCTGTTCCTGGACGGCGGCGACACCTGGCAGGGCTCCTACACCTCGCTCGAAACCCGCGGCGCGGACATGGTGGAGGTGATGAACGCGCTGGGCACCGACGCAATGACGGCACACTGGGAGTTCACCTACGGCACGGAGCGGGTGGACGAGCTCAAGGACACGCTGGCCTTTCCCTTCCTCGCCGGCAACGTCATCGACAACGAGTGGGAGGAGCCGGTCTACGAGGCCACGGCGCACTTCGAGCGCGGCGGGGTGAAGGTGGCGGTGATCGGCCAGGCGTTCCCCTACACGCCGGTGGCCAACCCGCGCTACCTGATCCCGAAGCTGTCCTTCGGCATCCGCGAGGAGACGGTGCAGCAGCACGTGGACGCGGCGCGCGAGCAGGGCGCCGAGCTCGTGGTGCTGCTGTCGCACAACGGCTTCGACGTGGACCGCAAGCTCGCCACGCGGGTCGAGGGCATCGACGTCATCCTCACCGGTCACACCCACGACGCCCTGCCCGACGTCGTGAAGGTGGGAAACACGGTGCTGGTGGCGTCCGGATCCCACGGCAAGTTCCTGTCGCGCCTCGACGTGAAGGTGGACGGCGGGCGCATGGTGGATTTCCGCTACAAGCTGATGCCGGTGTTCGCGGACGCGATCACGCCGGATGCGCAGATGGGCGCGCTGGTGGCGAAGGTGCGCGCGCCGTTCAAGGACACCATCGAGCGGGTGCTCGGCACCACCGACTCGCTGCTGTACCGGCGCGGCAACTTCAACGGCACTTTCGACGACCTCATCTGCAACGCGCTCATGGAGGAACGCGACGCCCAGATCGCGCTGTCTCCGGGCTTCCGCTGGGGGGCGGCGCTGATTCCGGGGCAGCCCATCACGGTGGACGACGTGTTCACCCAGACCTCGATCACCTACCCCAACGCGTACCGCATCGAAATGAGCGGCGAGCAGCTGAAGCTGATCCTGGAGGACGTGGCGGACAACCTGTTCAACCCGGATCCCTACTACCAGCAGGGAGGCGACATGGTGCGCGTCGGGGGCATGGGCTACCGGATCGACGTGAACCAGCCCGTCGGCAATCGCATCTCGCAGATGACCCTGCTGGCCGACGGCAGGCCCATCGACCCGTCACGGAACTACGTGGTGAGCGGCTGGGCGTCGGTGAACGAGGGCACCGAGGGCCCGCCGGTGTACGACGTGGTCTCGCGCTACATCGCGAAGAAGAAGGTCGTCTCCATCACCCCCAACGACGCGGTGAAGGTGGTCAGCTGAAGGCCCGCGGGCCAGGGCATCCGGGCTCGGACAAGGCCGGTCCGGCACGGGCCGGGAGGACCGTCGGCCGCAGGACGCGGCCGTCGAGCGAACAGGGACGCATTCACGGCGTGTCCCCGCGGCCCGTGTCGTGCCCGTCGCGCCCGGGGATGCAGTTGATCGATCACGAACGCGGGCCAGGGGCCCGCGCGAGGGGGCTCGGGAGGCCTGCGCGGTGAGTGGCTTCGAGGTGGGCTACGCGGGCGCCGCGCTGGCGGGGCTGCTCAGCTTCGTCTCGCCGTGCGTGCTGCCGCTGGTGCCGCCCTACCTGTGCTTCCTGGCGGGCGTGAGCGCGGAGCAGCTCGCCGGCGAAGGGCCGGTCCCGGCCGGTGCGGCGCGGCGCGTGGTCGTGGCGGCGGCGGCTTTCGTCGCGGGTTTCACCACGGTGTTCGTGGCCCTCGGCGCGGCGGCGTCCGCCGTGGGCCGGCTGGTGGCGGATCACCTGGACGTCCTGGCCACCGCGGCAGGCGTGGTGATCATCCTCCTCGGCCTGCACTTTCTCGGGGTGCTCCGGCTCTCGGCCCTGTACCGGGAGTGGCGCCTCCACCCGGGGGCGAAGCCCGCGGGACTGGCGGGGGCGTACGTGGTGGGTCTCGCGTTCGCCTTCGGCTGGACGCCCTGCGTCGGGCCGGTGCTGGCCACGATCCTGTTCGTGGCCGCGGCCGAGGACACCGTGTGGCAGGGCGCGGGCCTGCTGGCGGTCTACGCGCTGGGGATCGGGGTGCCGTTCCTGCTGGCCGCGCTGCTGGCGCGCCCGTTCCTGGCGCTGATGCGGCGCTTCCGCCGCCACCTGCGGCGGGTGGAGCAGGTCATGGGCGCGCTGCTGGTGGTCACCGGCGTGCTGTTCATCACCGGCTCGGTGAACGACGTGGGCTACTGGCTGCTGGAGACCTTCCCGGCGCTCGGGCGCGTGGGCTGAGGGGGGGCAGCCCGGCCCCGGGCGGCGTCGGCCGAAGCCCGGGAAGAGCATGCGGTCGAAAGAGCGCAGCTCCCGCAGCACGTTGACCGCCGCGGTTGCGTCCCCACGGTCCAGGGCGTCCACCAGGTCCGCCTCGTCCCGCGCGCCGATCGCCTCGAGGGTGGCGGCGAAGCGCGGGTCGTCGGAGTAGGCCTCCGGCGCGGCACCCGAGAAGCGATCCCGCGGGAGCTGCCAGCGCGAGCGCATCTGCTCGAGCCCGAAGCCCGCCACCGTGGCGTTGCCGGTGCGGAGACAGAACACGGCGCCGCGGTAGTGGCGCCAGGCGTCGGCCACCATGGCGTGGAACTCGGCCAGCTCGCTGCCGCGGGCGGCGGCACACGCCGCGAGCAGCAGCAGCGCGGCGACGACACGGGGCGGGCCCGTCAGGGCAGCGTCGCGACGAACGCGGCGACGGCGTCCGCCACGTCCTCGGCGTAGAGATCGCGGAAGAAGTGGTCGGCGCCGTCGACCACCACCAGGCGCGTGTCCCCGTCCAGGTGCGGCGCGGCGCGCGCCGCCACGTCGGGGATCGTGGTGTCGGCGCTGCCCGCGATGACCAGGGTGGGCACCGGAAGGCGCGGCAGCAGCGACGGCGTGTCGTGCAGCCCGTCGTCCCGGTGGTAGCTCAGGAAGGTGCCCGCGGCGACCCGCGACGGCCCGCAGTACAGGAACGGCACGCCGTCCAGCCAGGCGTCCGGCGCCGCCGCGGCCGCAGCCTCGATGCGGGGCCGAAGCGCCTCGCCGTTGCGCGCCCGGTAGGTGGCCGCCGCGCGCTCCGCGTTGAAGCTGGCCGGGGCCAGCAGCACCAGTGCCCGCGGCGCTCGCGCCGCGGCGAGGGCGTGGCGGGCCACCTGGTTGCCGCCGCGGGAGTGGCCGAGCAGGGTCACGGGACCGGCGCCGCGCGCCGCGAGCCACCCGAGCCAGGCGTCGATCTCCGCCGCCGCGTCCGTGTGCCGGTGTGCGTGGGGCACGGCGCAGTCGTACATGCCTTCGCGGTGCGGGATGCCCAGCGACAGCGTGATGGCGAGACTGTTCAGATCGCGCTCGGCCAGCAGGTCCTGCAGCGTGGCGATGAGCTCCATGCGGTGGTGCGCGAGCGTCCCGTGCACCAGCACCACGGCGCCGTCCGCGAGGCCGCCGGCGGACACGACCCGCAACTCGCCCGCGAGCGCCACGCCGTCGTGGCGGATGGACACGGGCTCGGCGCGCAGCGGCGGCGCCGCGAGCGCGAGCAGGGCCAGGGCGGCGAGGGCGGCGAGTCGCGAGGACAGGGTCAAAGGTCCTTCTCCAGCACGGGGAACATGAGCCGGTCCACGGGCGCGTGGTCGTCGGCGAGCAGCGGCACGCCGGGCGCCGCGGCGGCGGCGTGCACCGACGCTCCGGGCAGCCGGCGCCAGGCGCGGCCCGCGTCCAGGTCGTCGGGGGACGCGCCACGCAGGAACGACGCGGGCGATGGGTGCGCCGCGGCCACCAGCAGGTAGCTGATGCGCCCGCCGCCGCGCCACTGCCCCTCGTCCACCCACACCTCCACGGTGGCGAACACCTCCAGGAGGGTGCGCACCTGGGCGAGCAGGAAGCGCGGCGCCGCCGCGGAGTCCAGCACGTGCAGGAGGTAGACCCCGCCGTCCGCGAGGCGTGCGTGCACCAGGCGCGCGAACTCCACCGTGGTCAGGTGGGCGGGCACCGACAGATCGTGAAACGCGTCGCCGAGGATGGCGTCGAAGCGCTCGCCGGCGAGCCGCTCGTCCAGCAGCCAGCGCGCGTCACCGTGCAGGGTGCGCAGGCGCGGCGAGTCGCGCAGCCAGAACCGCTCCCGGGCCACGGCGGTGACCTGAGGATCCAGCTCGGCGACGGTGATGCGAGCGCCCGGGAAGGCGTGCAGCCAGGCACGCGGCACCGTGTAGGCGCCGCCGCCGATGAAGAAGGCGCTGAACGGCTGCGCCGCGATCCCCCGAGCCCGCAGCAGCCGGTCGGTGAGCGCGGTGTACGAGGCGTGCAGCCAGCGCGGCTCGTCGCGATCGCTGATGCCGTGGCCCATGTGGTCCAGGACCATCAGCCGGCTCGCCCGCCCCGACTGGGGCGCGTAGTCCACGACCCGGATGCAGAAGTAGCCGCTCTCCACGGTGCACGGGCTCGTGAGCGCGCCACTGCGCTCGGTCGCCGCCAGCAGCGCGATGGCGAGCCCGGCACAGGCGGCGGCGCTGCCCGCAACCACCGTGCGCGGCGGCCTCGCCGCGGCGAAGAAGGCGGCGGCCAGCGCCGCCTCCACCAGGGCGACGCCGAGCAGCGTGCGCAGGGTGCCGACCCAGGGAATGAGCACGAATCCGGCCAGCAACGTGCCGGCGATGCTGCCCAGGGCGCCGGCGGCGAACATGCGGCCGAGGACCCGGGAGCGCTGGGCCGGCGCATCGTCCAGGGCGAGCCGGGTGAGGATTGGGCTGACGACGCCGGCGAACAGGCTGGGCGCCAGGAACAGGGCGGCCACGAGGGCGGAGATGGCCGCGAGCGGCGCGAGCCCGGTCCCCAGCAGTGGCCCGGAGACCACGCGCACCAGCACCGGCACCAGGGCCGTGGTCAGGGCCGCCAGTGCCAGCGCCCCCGCCAGGCGCCGGTAGCTGCGGTGCCGGTCCCCCGGATCCAGCACGCCGCCCAGCCAGTGGCCCGCGGACAGGCCCGCGAGCACCACCGCGATGATGGCCGTCCAGGTGTACAGGGACATCCCCACGTAGGGGGCGAGCAGGCGTCCGGCCACGATCTCCACCAGCAGCGCCGCGGCGGACACGGCGCCCAGAGCCGATGGCAGCAGCAGGCGCGCGCGCAGCGCGCCGGACGGGGACGGGATCGGGAGGTGCATGGGGAGCGCCGGGGCTACATATTCACAAAAAATAAACTATAGTCCGGCGACGCCACAACCGGTGGCTGCCCGGGTGTCGCGCGGCGGCGCCCGGCCGTAGCAGTCTCCGGGCGCGCCGGGGTCGCCGTGGTCGCGGCGCGGCATCCCCCTGGAAGACCGGCTCACCGGGAGGAACGCATGCGCCTCAGCCGCCGACGCTTCGCCGCAGGTGCCCTGGCCGCCGCCGCGGGGGGGGTCGCCCCGGGTCCCGCGATCCTGGCTGCCGCGCGTCCGCGGGTGGTGGTGGTGGGCGGCGGGCCGGGCGGCCTCGGGACCGCGCGGCGCCTGGCGGCGGCGGGTGTCGTGGAGGTGACCCTGGTGGCGCCCGAGCCCCGCTACACCACCTGCTTCGGCTCGAACCTGCACCTGGCGGGGCTGCGGGAGTTCGACGCGATCACCCACGCCGCGCCGGCGCGCCTGGAGGGCGCGGCCGTGGTCCGGGACCGGGCAGTGGCCGTGGACGCCGGCGCCCGGCAGGTGCGCCTCGAGTCAGGGGCCGCGCTGCCCTACGACCGCCTGGTGATGGCCCCCGGGATCGGGTTCCGCTTCGACGCCATCGAAGGCTACGGGCCCGGCGCCGCGGAGCGCATGCCCCACGCCTACGACGGGGGGCCGCAGCACCGGCTGCTGCGCGCCCAGCTCGAGGCCATGCCCGATGGGGGCTTGTTCGTGATCAGCGCACCGGCGCTGCCGTTCCGCTGCCCGCCGTCGCCCTACGAGCGCGCCTCGCTGGTGGCCTGGTACCTGTCGCGGGCGAAGCCCCGCTCCAAGGTGCTGATCCTGGACGCCAAGGACCAGCACTCGAAGCAGGGCCTGTTCCACGAGGCCTGGGCGCGGCTGTACCCGGACATGGTGGAGTGGCTGCCGGCGATGATGACCGACGGCGGGGTGCGGGCGGTGGATCCCGCCGCCATGACCCTGACCGCCGGCGACGAGATCTTCGCAGCCGACGTGGCCAACGTGATCCCGCCGCAGCGGGCTGGGGACGTGGCGGTGGTCGCGGGACTCGTGGACGAGAGTGGCTGGTGCCCGGTGAACCCCGCGGATCTCGCGTCCACCCGCGTAGAGCACGTGCACGTGCTGGGCGATGCCATCGAGCCCGGCGAGGTGCCCAAGTCGGCGTTCGCGGCGGACAGCCAGGCCGCGGTCTGCGCCGAGGCCATCACCGCCTGGGCGCAGGGTCGCGAGGCGGCCGCCGCGCGCTTCGACAGCGTGTGCTGGTCCTTCGTCGCCGCCGATGCGGCGGTGAAGGTGAGCGCGAGCTACGAGGTGCGCGACGGAGCCGCGCACCAGAGCGCCGCGTTCATCAGCAGCCTGGACGACACGGCCGCGGTGCGGGCGACCAACGCGCGCGAGGCCGATGCGTGGTACGAGGACATCGTGAGGAGGATGTTCGGATGACGGTCGGAGGCGAGTCATGACACGTTGCGGATCGCTCGCGCGCGGGGCAGCGGCCGGCGCCGCGCTGGCCGCGCTGCTGGCGTGGTCGCCGCCGCCGGGCGCGACCCAGGGGATCCCCGACAAGTACCCGGATTCGGTGCTCTACGACCGACCCCGTGAGGTGGTGCCGGGGGTGTGGTCCGCCATCGGCGCGACGGCGCCGCCCAGCTACGAGAACTCCGGGCACAACAACAACCTGAGCTTCGTGGTCACCAGCGACGGGGTGCTGGTGGTCAACGGCGGCGCGTGCTACCTGCTGGCCAAGGCGCTGCACGAGGAGATCCGCAAGGTCACCGACCAGCCGGTCAAGCTGGTGGTCAACGAAAACGGCCAGGGCCACGCCATGCTCGGCAACAGCTACTGGGCGGAGCAGGGCGTTCCCATCGTCATGCACGCAGACGCTGCCGCCGAGGTGGCCGCCCACGGGGAGGACATCCTCGCGCGCATGCGCGGCTACAACCGTGACAAGGCCGAGGGCACGCGGGTGGTGGCGCCCAGCGAGACCTTCGACCAGCGCAAGGTCATCCGGATGGGCGACACCCGCATCGAGCTCGTCTGGTTCGGCCCGGCCCATTCGCCGGGCGACATCTCCGTGTGGCTGCCGGACAAGGACGTCATCATCACCGGCGACATGGCGTTCCACGAGCGGCTGCTGCCCATCTTCGAGGACACCATCACCGCGGACTGGCTCGAGTCCTGGGAGAAGTTCGCCGCCATGAACGTGACCCACGTGATCCCCGGGCACGGCGGGCCGACCACCATGACCGAGGTGACGAAGTACACCAGGGACTACCTCATGTACCTGCGCGGCAAGGTGCGCGCGCTGCTGGACGCGGGTGGCGACCTGGCGGACTCCTACGACATCGACCAGTCGCCGTTCGCGCACCTGGACACGTTCCGGGAGCTCGCCGCGCGCAACGCCGAGCGGGTGTACCGGGAGATGGAGTTCGAGTGAGGCGCCGGGCTCAGGCGCGCCCGGCCGCGGCGCGCACCGCGCCCAGCAGCGAGCCCTGCTCCAGGTAGCGCACCCCCAGCACGCCGCCGGCGATGATGGCGGCGGTGGCGATGAACGAGCCCAGCGCCAGGGTGGACACGCCGGACATGCCCTGTCCCACGGTGCAGCCCAGGGCCAGCACGCCGCCCGCGCCCATGAGCGCCCCGCCCACCAGGTAGCGGGCGAGATCGTGCACGTCCTCGAAGGCCCGCAACCGGAAGCTGCCCGAGGCGAGCGCGGCGACCAGGGCCCCGCCCACCACGCCGCCCACCGTGGCGACGCCGAAGGAGGCGCTGCTGCCGGTGAACAGCATCAGGTACTGCAGGCTCTCGCCCGTGGGCGCCACGAAGCGCAGCGAGAGCAGTGGCTGCGGCTCGAACTCGTCGGCCCCCAGCACGCCGGTGACCAGCCAGCCGGCGCAGATGAGCAGGCCCAGGGACACCGAGGCGAACAGGTAGCGGCGCTCGCCGCGGAACCCTCGGTCCGTGAGCGCGAAGGCGGCCAGGGCGACCACCACCACGGCGGCGGCGGCGACGCCGGCCCAGTGCGATGGAAGGCCGGTGGCGGAAGCGAGGAGCGGACCCAGCCCCGTGTCCGTGACCCCCAGCGACGAGAGGTCCACCGCCGTGGGGCGGCTGAACCAGACGCGGGGCATGGCCAGGATCCCGCGCATGGTCATGTAGCCCACGAGACCCAGGACCAGCACGGCGACGAGGGCTCGCAGGTCGCCACTGCCGGCGTTGACCAGGCTGCGGCTGACGCAGCCGCAGGCGATGACCATGCCGAAGCCGAACATCAGGCCGCCGAGCAGGAGCCCGCCCAGGGGCAGCACCGACGCCCGGTAGAAGGTGGCGGACAGGTCGATGGCGCCGGCCAGGTGCAGTCCCTGAGTGCCCAGCACGGCCACCGCGATGGCGAGCATCCAGGCGCGCATCCGGCGCAGATCGCCGCTGATAGCGAAGTCCGCCACCGCCCCCATGATGCAGTAGTTGGTGCGCTGCACGATCGCGCCGAAGGCGCCGCCCACCAGCAATCCGCCGGCGATGGTCGCGATCTGCGCGAGCTCCACTCCTGGTCCCTCCTGCGGTGACCTGCAGGCCATGGTGCGCGGCCAATCTAGATCCGCCGGCACCCGGCCACAACGAATATATTCTTCTTTCATAGTCTATAAAATGTGAATATGATTACCGGACCGGTGCCAGACCACGCCAGGAGGACGACATGGGTCCAGGCAGACCGAAGCCATTCCGGCGGCCTCCCGCCTCCGGCTCGGATCAGGCTCTCGCCCTGAGCCGGCGCAGGTTCCTGGGCGCCGGCGCGGCCGCCGGGGGCGTGCTGGCGGCCGGTGCGCTGCCCGCGGCGCTCGCCGGAGGCAACCCCCGGAACCTGCCGCCCAACGTCCCCGCCTGGAGCCGGTACCTGGGTGCTGACGTGGACGCGCACCCCTACGGCATGCCGTCGCCCCACGAGAAGGACGTGGTCCGGCGCAGCGTCGAGTGGCTGACGGCGACCCGCGAGTCGTCCATCAACTTCACGCCCCTGTACGCCCTGGACGGCATCGTCGTCCCCAACGGGCTGTGCTTCGAGCGCCATCACGGCGGCGCGCCGGAGATCCCGCCGGAGGATCACCGGCTCATGGTGCACGGGCTGGTGGCGCGGCCGCTGCTGTTCACGGTGGAGGACCTCATGTCCTTCCCGCCCGAGAGCCGCTTCTACTTCCTGGAGTGCGCCGCCAACGGCGGCATGGAATGGCGCGGCGCGCAGCTCAACGGCTGCCAGTACACCCACGGCATGGTGCACTGCGTGCAGTACACCGGCGTGCCGCTGAAGACCGTGCTCGAGGAGTGCGGCCTGAAGACGCACGGCAAGTGGCTGCTGGCGGAAGGCGCCGACGCCGCCGCCATGACCCGCAGCATCCCCATCGACAAGGCCCTGGAGGACTGCTTCCTTGCCTACTCCATGAACGGCGAGCGCCTGCGCACCGAGCAGGGCTATCCCCTGCGCCTGCTGGTGCCCGGGTGGGAGGGCAACATGTGGGTGAAGTGGCTGCGCCGCATCGAGGTCGGCGACAAGCCCTGGTACCACCGGGAGGAGACCTCCAAGTACACCGACCTGCTGGAGAACGGCAAGGCGCGGGAGTTCACCTGGGTGATGGACGCGAAGTCGGTGATCACGAGCCCGAGCCCGGAGGTGCCCATGCGCCGCAAGGGCCACCAGGTACTCAAGGGGCTGGCCTGGTCCGGCCGCGGCGCGATCAGGCGGGTCGACGTCTCGCTGGACGGCGGCCGCAACTGGACCACGGCGCGGCTCGACGAGCCGGTCCTGCCCAAGTGCCTCACCCGCTTCTACCTGGAGTGGAACTGGAACGGAGAGAAGGTCTACCTGCAGAGCCGCGCCATGGACGAGTTCGGCTACGTGCAGCCGCAGTTCGCCGAGCTGCACAAGGCCCGTGGCGTGAATTCCATCTACCACAACAACGGTATCCAGACCTGGCTCATCAACCCGACCGGCGAGGTGGAGAATGTGCGCCTGGGCTGAGCGCGCGGCGGCGGCCGCACTGGCGCTGGGGGTGGCCTTGGCAGCGCCGGCCGCCGGCCAGCGCTACGGTCTCGGCACGCCGGCGACGGCGGAGCAGATTGCCGGCTGGGACATCGACGTGCGCCCGGACGGCGCAGGGCTGCCCCCGGGCCGGGGCACGGCGGCCGAGGGCGAGGCCCTGTACATGAAGCGCTGCGCCTCGTGTCACGGCGAGTTCGGGGAGGCCCGCGGGCGCTATCCCGCGCTGATGGGCGGCCGTGGCACGCTCGCGAGCGAGGACCCGGTGAAGACCGTGGGCAGCTACTGGCCGTACGCCACCACCGTGTTCGACTACGTGCGCAGGGCCATGCCCTTCGGTCACGCCCAGAGCCTGAGCGACGACGAGGCCTATGCCATCACCGCCTACGTGCTCAACCTGAGCGAGGTGGTGGGCTACGAGGACGTGATGGACGCGAAGACGCTGCCGGCGGTGAAGATGCCCAACCGGGGCGGCTTCGTTGCCGACGACCGGCCGGACACGCTGCTCGGCGAGCCGTGCATGCGCGAGTGCCGCGGCGCGGTGAAGGTCATCGGCAAGGCGCGAATCATCGACGTGACGCCCGAGACGCAGGCGACCAGTGGCGGCGAGCCGGCCCGGTCGCCGGTCGCGGCCGGCGCCGCGGCCGACGCGGCCCGCGGCAAGGCGTTGTGGCAACAGTGCGCGGCATGCCATTCCCTCGAGCCCGGAGAGCACCGGGTGGGGCCGAGCCTGCACGCCGTGCTGGGCCGCAAGGCCGCCGCCGCGGACGGCTTCGATCGCTACTCCAGGGCCCTCGCGAGCGCGGAGCTGGTCTGGAACGAGGAGAACCTGGCGAAGTTCCTGCGTTCGCCCCAGGACTTCATCGCGGGCACCACCATGCCGTACGCGGGCATGGGCGACGAGGCGGACATCCGCGCCCTGCTGACCTGGCTGCGGCAGGCGTCGCAGTAGGCGGCGCGGCGCGCGTTCAGACGGTGGAGGCCGTCTCCTCGCGCGCCGCCAGGGCCGGGGCGCAGTAGAGCTCGAACAGCAGCTCGATGACGCGACCCGCCTCGGTGCTGGCCAGCCGGTAGTGGATCACCTTGCCGTCGCGGCGGGTCGCCACCAGGTCGTCGGCCCGCAGGCGGGCCAGCTGCTGCGACAGAGTGGGTTGCCGGATCCCCAGGATGTCCTCCAGCTCGCTGACGCACTTCTCGCCGTCGGCGAGATTGCACAGGATCATGAGGCGATCCTGGTTCGACAGGGCCTTGAGGAGGCGCGATGCCTTCTCGGAGCTCTCCCGCATGACGTCCTGGTCTTCCATGGCTTGACCCGCTACCGATCGCATTCGTCACCGTGAATATGATAGCCGAGGGCCGCGGCGCGCACGACCGCGGCACGGAACCGCCGGCGCGGTGCCCTGCCCGGCGCGGGCCGGTCACGGGCGGCGGCGCACCGGTGACCCGGCCGGTTATCCAGGGTAGGCTTGCGCGCCCTCGGGTAATGGCGGCCCGCTCCGGTCCCCCCGCATCGCCAGGTCGTGAACCCCGTCAGGCCCGGAAGGGAGCAGCGGCAGCGGTTGACGCGAGTGCCGGGGTGTGGCTGGTGCGGGCCGCCGCCTTTCCTGGGGCCAGCCGCGGCGGTGGCGCGCACGGCGCCCGTTCGCGGTCGCCGCGCGATCGCGCCGCCGGCCGTCGGCGAGCGGGGTGGGGCGGGTGCCGCCCCTGGGCTATATTCGCGCGGCCATGCGGTACTCCGTCCTCAGCCTCGCCCGTAACGCCCTCACGGGCCACCGGGACTGGCCCCAGGCGTGGCGCAGCCCGGAGCCGCGGCGCCACTACCAGGTGGTCATCGTGGGCGGCGGCGGCCACGGCCTGGCCACCGCCTACTACCTGGCGAAGGAGCACGGCATCCACGACGTGGCGGTGCTGGAGAAGGGCTGGATCGGCGGTGGCAACACCGGGCGCAACACCACCATCGTGCGTTCCAACTACCTGCTGGACGCCAACGCCCACTTCTACGAGCACTCGCTCAGGCTGTGGGAGGGCCTGAGCCAGGATCTGAACTTCAACGTCATGTTCAGCCAGCGCGGCGTGATCAACCTGGCGCACACGGACGGCCAGATGGAGAGCTACTCCCGTCGCGGCAACGCCATGCGCCTGAACGGCATCGACGCGGTGCTGCTGGACCGGGATCAGGTCCGGCAACGGGTGCCGCTGCTGGACTGCTCGCCCGGTGCGCGCTTTCCCGTCGTGGGCGGGCTGCTGCAGCCGCGTGGCGGGACGGCGCGCCACGACGCGGTGGCCTGGGGCTTCGCCCGCGCCGCGGACGCGCGCGGGGTGGACATCATCCAGAACTGCGAGGTGACCGGGATCCGGGTGGAGGACGGCGCCGTCACGGGCGTCGACACCAGCCGCGGCCACATCGGTGCCGGCAAGGTGGGGATCGTCGTGGCCGGCAACTCGGGCCGCCTCGCCGCCATGGCCGGGATCCGGCTGCCCGTCGAGTCCCACGTGCTTCAGGCCATGGTCACCGAGCCCCTGAAGCCGTGCCTGGACACGGTGATCACCTCCGGCGCCGCCCACATGTACATCAGCCAGACCGACAAGGGCGAGGTGCTGCTGGGCGGGGATCTGGACTTCCACAACTCCTACGCCCAGCGCGGCAACCTGCCGCGGGTGGAGCAGGTGGTGCAGGCGGCGGTGACCATGTTCCCGTTCCTCAGTCGGCTCCGCCTGATGCGCACCTGGGGTGGCATCATGGACATGACCATGGACGGCAGCCCGATCATCGGCAGGCTGCCGGTGAAGCGCCTGTATCTGGACGGGGGTTGGTGCTACGGCGGCTTCAAGGCCACGCCGGGATCCGGCTGGTGCAATGCCTGGACCATCGCCCGCGACGAGCCGCACCCCCTGAACGCCCCCTTCACCCTGGATCGCTTCCACCGCGGCTGGCTCATCGACGAGCGCGGCGCCGGTGCGAGCCCGAAGTCCCACTGACACACCGCGACATGATTCTCATCCCCTGTCCCCACTGCGGCCCGCGGGCGCAGATCGAGTTCACGTACGGGGGCGACGCCACGGTGAGGCGCCCGGACCCCGGGACCGCCAGCGACACCGAATGGCTGGATCACGTGTACCTGCGCGACAACCCCCGCGGCCCGCACCTGGAGTGGTGGCAGCACACGGGCGGGTGCCGGGCCTGGATCCGGGTCCGCCGGGACACGCTCACCCACCAGGTGCTCGGGGCATGGCCCGCCACCGGCCCCGTCGCTGGCGAGGCGACGCCGTGAGCCAGCCGTTCCGCGCCGAGCGCGGCGGACTGGTGGACCGCGAGCGGTCCCTGCGCTTCCGCTTCGACGGCGCCGTGTACGAGGGCCACCCCGGCGACACCCTGGCCTCGGCGCTGCTGGCCAACGGGGTGCGCGTGGTGGGCCGCAGCTTCAAGTACCACCGCCGGCGCGGCATCGTGGGCGCCGGCGCCGAGGAGCCCAACGCCCTCGTCCAGCTCGCGGTCGGCGCGCGCACCGAGCCGAACCTGCGGGCGACGCAGGTGGAGCTCTTCGACGGTCTCGCCGCATCCAGCCAGAACCGCTGGCCCACGCTGGACTTCGACGTGGGGGCGGTGAACGATGTCCTGTCGCGCTTCCTGCCGGCGGGCTTCTACTACAAGACGTTCATGTGGCCAGCCACGTGGTGGATGCGCTACGAGCACTTCATCCGTCGCGCGGCGGGCCTCGGGCGCGCGCCGCGGGCGGCGGATCCGGACCACTACTTCAAGCGCTTCGCCCACTGCGACGTGCTGGTGGTGGGCGCCGGTCCGGCGGGGCTCACGGCGGCACTGGCCGCGGCCCGATCCGGCGCGCGCACCGTGCTGGTGGACGACGGGGCTCATCCCGGAGGTCAGCTGCGACGCGAGCCGCACGCCGTGGACGACCAGCCGGGGCACGAGTGGGCGGCCCGTGCCCTCGAGGTGCTGCGGGGCCTGCCCGGAACCCGTGTGCTCACCCGCGCCACCGCATTCGGCTGGTACGACGACGACCTGGTGGCGGTATGCGAGCGCATCGCCGACCACCTGCCGGAGCCGGGACCCCACCGGCCACGGCAGCGGGTGTGGTGGCTGCGGGCGAGGCGGGTGGTGCTGGCCACGGGCGCCCTGGAGCGACCCGTCGTGTTCCCGGGCAACGACCTGCCGGGGGTGATGCTGGCGTCGGCGGCCGCCGGCTATGCCCACGAGCACGCGGTGCAGACCGGGCGCAGCGCCGTGGTGTTCTGCAACAACGATTCCGGCTACGCCGCCGCGCGGATCCTGCACGGCGCCGGGGTAGGCGTGCGGGCGGTGGTGGATGCCCGCGGCGGCGGGGGCGGCACCGCGGCCCGCGGCGATGCCCAGACCGCGGGTGCCGAGATCGTCACCGGCGCGGTGGTGAGCGCGGCCCGCGGCCGGGGCGGCGTGCAGTCGGTAACCGTGCAGGACCACGACGGACTGCACCTGTCGGGATCGCCACGCACCCTGGCGTGCGACCTGCTGTGCGTGTCCGGCGGCTGGAACCCCACGGTGCACCTGTTCTCCCAGGCCCAAGGGCGGCTGCGCTTCGATGCGGCGCTCGCCGCGTTCGTCCCGGACGCGGGCCGGGAGTCGGTCATCTGCTGCGGGGCCGCCCGCGGCCTGTGGGCGCTGGACGAGTGCCTGGCCGACGGCGAGCGGGCGGGCCGCGAGGCCGCCGCGGCCCTCGGCTACGAGCCCGCCGCCGCGCCGGCGCGGACCGCGCCCGCCCCGGAGACGGCACCCACCATGGCCCTGTGGGAGGTGCCCGACGGGGAGGTGCGGCGCGGCAAGGCCTTCGTGGACTTCCAGAACGACGTGACCGCCGCCGACGTGCGCCTCGCGGCACGGGAGAACTACAGCTCGGTGGAGCACCTGAAGCGCTACACCACCCTCGGGATGGGCACCGATCAGGGTCGCACCAGCAACGTCAACGGCCTGGCCATCATGGCGGCGACGCTCGGGCGCGCCATCCCGGAGGTGGGCACCACCACCTTCCGCCCGCCGTACGCGCCGATCACCTTCGGCGCCGTGGCCGGCATGGAGGTGGGGCGCGACTACGAGCCGGTGCGCCGCACGCCCATGCACGACTGGCACGTGGCCGCCGGCGCCCGCATGCAGAACGTGGGCCTGTGGCAGCGCGCCCGCTACTACCCCCGCAGCGGCGAGAGCATGGCCGACGCGGTATGCCGCGAGGTGCGCCACGTGCGCGAGACGGTGGGCATCGTGGACGTGTCCACCTTCGGCAAGATCGACATCCGCGGACCGGACGCCGCCGAGTTCCTGGAGCGCGTCACCATCAACCGTTTCCACAACCTGAAGCCGGGGCGCTGCCGCTACCACGTGATGCTGCGCGAGGACGGCCACGTGATGGACGACGGCACCACCACCCGGGTGCGCGACGACGTGTTCTACATGACCACCACGACCGCGGCCGCCGGCGCGGTCATGTCGCACCTCGAGTACCACGCGCAGGCCGTGTGGCCGGAGCTGCGCGTGCACCTGACCTCCGTGAGCGACCAGTGGGGCGGGCTCGCCATCGCCGGCCCGCGGGCGCGGGAGGTGCTGCGCGCGGCGCTGGACGGCGCCGACGTGGGCGACGAGGCGCTGCCCTTCATGTCGAGCCGCGAGGTGACCATCGCCGGGGTGCGCATGCGGGTGTTCCGGATCACCTTCTCCGGCGAGCTGGGCTACGAGGTGCACATGGCGGCGGATCACGCGCTGACGGTGTGGGAGGCGGTGCTGGACGAGGGGCGGGGCTTCGGCGTCGAGCCCTACGGCACCGAGGCCATGGCGGTGATGCGCATCGAGAAGGGCCACGTGGTGCACGCGGAGCTGGACGGGCGCACCATTCCCGCGGACTTCGGCTTCGATCGCATGATGCGCAAGGACGGGGACTTCGTCGGGCGGCGCGCGCTCGGACGCGAAGCCTTCACCGATCCGCGCCGACGTGGCTTCGTGGGGCTCGTCTCCCGCAACGGTCGCCCGATCCCCGCGGGCGCGCACCTGGTGTGGAACCCCACCGCGCCGGTGCCCATGCACACCTACGGCCATGTCACCTCCACCTGCTACAGCCCGACCCTGGACGCCCACATCGCCCTCGCGCTCGTGGAGGAGCCGGCCAAGTGGAAGGGCCGCACCCTCTACGCGGCGTCGCCGCTGAAGCGGCGCTCCACGGAGGTCCACATCACCGATCCGGTGTTCTACGACCCGGAAGGACGCCGCGCCCGCGGCTGAAGCCATGACCGGAATCAATGACTGAACCGGTGCGCCGCTCCGCCCTCGAGGGGCATCTCGAGCCGGGCCGACACGGCGCGCCCGACGGTGCCCGCGTGCGGCTGTCCCAGGGCCGCGTGGAAGGCGTCACCCAGCTGCAGGGCATCGGCGACGGGGCGGCGGCGGGCCAGGCGCTGGCGGCGCTGGGTTTCACCGGCGAGCCTGCGGCGGGTCGCGCCATCGGTGGCGCGGATCTCAGGCTGCTGTGGAACGGTCCGGGGCAGTACCTGGCGGTGTCGTCGCGGCGCCACGAGCAGCAGCTGTCCGCGGCGCTGAACGAGGCGCTCGCCGGCACGGGCGCGTGCGCCGTGGACGTGAGCCACGCACGCACGCTGCTGCGCCTCGCGGGACCCGCCAGTCGCGACCTGCTGGCCAAGGGATGTCCCCTGGACCTGGACGTCATGGCGAGCGGCGACTGCGCGCCCACGGTGGTGAGCCACTTCAACGTGCTGCTGCACTGCGACGGCGAGGACGCATTCGAGCTGTGGGTGACGCGCAGCTTCGCGCAGTCGTTCCTCGAGTGGCTGCTGCACGCGGGTGCCGAGTACGGCGTCCAGGTGACGGCCTGAGCCTCCACCGCCGGGCCCGTGGCCGGCGGCGGCTGCACGCTCCAGATAGCTGTTCCGAATCCCGGATCACCGTCCTCCGCATCGCGAGATGCTTGTAGCAGCTTACGGGACAGCTATTCAGGCGGTGCGGCGCAGGCGCGCCCCCGTCGGATCGAAGGCAGCGCGCAGCGACGCCGTGCCCGCGTGTCGCTCGCCGGCGATGTCCAGCATCACGGCGGCGCCAGCGCCGCCCGCGAAGAGGCTGGGGTCCAGCCAGCCCAGCGCCACGGGTCGGCCCACCCGGTAGCCGAAGGCGGCGGAGGTGGCCTGCCCCACGAGGCGATCGCCCGCGTAGACCGGCTCGTCGCCCAGCGGCACGGCGTCCACGTCGTCCAGCACGATGCAGGCCAGGCGTCGCGACGGGCCGTCGCGCCGGCGCTGCGCGACCGCCTCGCAGCCGTTCCACCCGCCACGGCGCGCCAGGGTGGAGTCGAGCCCGGCGTCCACCGGCGTCACGTCCCCGTCCAGGTCGTGGCCCATGGCCGGGTAGCGCTTCTCGATGCGCATGGAGGCCTGGGCGTACAGGCCGGCCGGCACCGCCCCGGCGGCGATCAGCGCGTCGTGGAGGTGTTGCGCGTGCGCCGTCGCGCAGGTGAGCTCGACACCGGGCTCGCCCACGTAGGAAAGCCGCGCCGCGCGCACCGGGACGTCCGCCAGCGCCGTCTCGGCGTGGTGGAACCAGGCCAGCGCCGCCAGCGCTTGGCCGCCGAGGGCGCACGCCAGGTCCATCGCACGCGGGCCCATGAGCGCGAGCACCGCGAACGTGCCGGTCTCGTCGGTGATGTGGACGGCGTCGTCGTCGCCCAGGTGCCGCCGGAGCCAGGCCAGGTCGCGACGGATCGCCGCGGTTGCCGTGTACAGGCGATAGTGGTCCTGCGCGAGTCGCAGCGCCGTGAGGTCGCTCTCGTAGCCACCCCGCACGTTGAGCATGGCGGTGTAGACGGCGCGCCCCGGCGCCCGGGTCATGTCGTTCGCGCAGATCCGGTCCAGGAACGCTTCCGCCCCGGGGCCCTCCACGCGGATGACGCCGAGGGTGGACAGGTCGAACACAGCCGCCGCCTGGTGGGCGGCGCGCACTTCCCGGGCCACGTGCCCGAACCAGGCAGGGCGGGCGAAGGTGAGGGCGGGCTCACCGCCGGCGTGGCCGAAGTACAGGGGCCGCTCCCAGCCGAACACCTGTCCGAAGCGGGCGCCGGCGGCCGCGTGGCGCGCGTGCAGGGGCGTGAGCCGCAGGTTGCGGGCGCTCACCATCTGCCGTCCCGGGTAGCCGATCTCGTAGTGCCGCCCCAGCACCTCCGGCGCCCGCGCCATCAGCGCCTGGAGCGAGCTGACGCAGTCCGGGAAGCGGCGCGGGTCCGCCTCGCCCAGGTCCCGCGGCATGTGGCCGTGGACGATGGCGTGGGCCAGCGCCATGCCGGCGCCGCCGGCGCTGGCGACGCCCACCGAGTTCATGCCGCAACCGAGGAAGAATCCGGGCGTCTCGGCGCACTCGCCCAGCAGGAAGCCGCCGTCCGGGGTGAAGCTCTCCGGCCCGTTGAGCAGCATGCGCACCTGGGCGCTCTCGAGCACCGGCAGGCGGTGCAGGGCATTGCGCATCATGGGCTCGAAGTGGTCCCAGTCCTCCGGCAGCAGCTGGAAGGCGAAATCCTCGCCGAGCGTGTCCGGGTCTATGGGCTTGCCCTGCGGCTCGAAGCAGCCCACCAGCAGGCCCTGGGATTCGTCCCGGATATACAGGTGCGCGTCGTGATCCGAGAGGGTGGGGAGGTGGCTCTCGGCGCCGGGCACGGGCCGGGTCAGCAGGTAGAAGTGCTCGCAGGGGAGCACCGGGGCCTTCACCCCGGCGAGGGCCGCGGCTCCCCGGCTCCACAGGCCGGTGCACAGCGCGATGGCGTCGCAGCGCACCGTGCCGCGCGTCGTCTCCACCCCGGTCACGCGCCCCCGGTCGGTGAGCACGCCGGTGACCGCCGTGTCCTCGAACACGCGGGCCCCGCGCGCCCGCGCGCCCTTCACCAGCGCGGCGCACAGATCGGACGGGCTCACCCGCCCGTCGTCCGGCGACCACACGGCGCCGATCACGTCCTCGGCATTCATCAGCGGCCAGCGCTCGCGCGCCTCGCCCCGGTCGATGGAGTGCGCGCGCACCCCGTAGGCCCTCGCGAGAGCTTCCTGACGCCGGATGTGCACGAGCCGGTCCGCCCGGGTGGCGATGGACAGGGATCCGCGCTGGATCCAGCCTGTGGCCTGACCGGTCTCGCCCTCGAGGGCCGCATACAGGTCGATGCTGTAGCGGATCAGATCCGTGAGATTGCGGGTGGAGCGCAGCGCGCGCACCTGGGCCGCCGAGTGCCAGGTGGTGCCGGAGGTGAGCCGGTTGCGTTCCAGCACGATGGCGTCGCGCACGCCCATCTTCGCCAGGTGATGGAGCGTGGAGCAGCCCATGACGCCGCCGCCGATGACCACCACGCTGGCGTGGCCGGGCGGGGTGGATGCATCGACCATGG
Organism: Gammaproteobacteria bacterium; assembly: GCA_041593595.1. GTDB lineage: Bacteria > Pseudomonadota > Gammaproteobacteria > HK1 > HK1 > JBFHNV01. The sequence goes on along the minus strand of JBFHNV010000059.1, from coordinate 2,952 downwards.
TTGCCGGTATTCCATCGGGCACGCGCGAGGTCCGCGGGGTCTACTGTCGCACGCGCACGCCACCGGTGCACCGGCGGGTACGGCGCATCGCTTCGCGTGCGCCAGCCGGCGTGAGTCGGCGGTGGGCATCGGCTATGCTGCCTGCCAGGTCGCCGCGGGGGTGCGAGGCAAGTCGACCGCGCCGCGAGGCGCAAGGCGAGCCGACGCCGCCGCCGGTACGGCAGCCGGCGTCCGGCACCGGCAGGCCCGCGGGCCGTTCCACGAACAGGAGGAGAGCAGGACCGATGAACAAGAATCTGATCCCATTCATCGCAGCCGCCGTGCTGGCGGGCGCCGCCGGCTCGGCGTCCGCCGCCCAGTGCACGAACGACACCTGGAAGAAGGTCATGAGCGCCGGCAAGCTGGTGGTGGGCGTGAAGGCCGACTACAAGCCGTGGGGCTTCCGCAACGAGAGCGGCGAGCTGGTGGGCATGGAGGTGGACATGGCCAAGGACGTGGCCGAGGCCATGGGGGTGGAGCTCGAGCTGGTGCCGGTGCAGTCCTCGAACCGCATGCAGTTCCTGGAGCAGGGCAAGATCGACATGATGATCGCCACCATGTCCGACCGCGAGGACCGCAGGAAGATCGTGGGCATCGTGCAGCCCAACTACTACACCTCGGGCACCAACGTCATGGCGCCGAAGGCGGTAGGGCTGAAGAAGTGGGAGGATCTGCGCGGCAAGCCCGTGTGCGGCAAGCAGGGTGCCTTCTACAACAAGATCGTCGCCGATCGCTACGGCGTCGAGATCGTCGCCTTCACGGGCAATGCCGAGGCCAAGCAGGCCCTGCGCGACAAGAAGTGCATCGCCTGGGTGTACGACGACTCGTCCATCATGTCCGACCTGGCCTCGGGCAACTACCCCGAGTTCGAGATGCCGCTCGAGTCCGAGGACGACAACCCCTGGGGGCTCGCGGTGCCGAAGGCGGAGCTCGGCTGCGTGTTCGGCAACTTCATGTCCGGCATGACCGTGCGCTGGCACCAGTCCGGCCGGCTCATCGAGCTGGAGAAGAAGTGGGGCATCCAGCCCACGGCGTATCTCAAGAAGCAGCACGAGCGCTTCGCCGACTGGCTGGGGAAGTAGCAGGCGCGATGGTCCCGTGCCCGGAGGGAGCGCGCTCTCTCCGCGCACGCTCGTGAGGGCGGCGGATGCTGCAGGGGATCCAGGACTACTTCCGGGCGCTGGCCGAGACGCACCCGAAGTGGAACTTCATCTACATCTACGATCCGGTGCAGGCCGGGCGGGTGCTGGAAGGCCTGGCCATGACCCTGCAGCTGTCGGTGATCTGCGTGGTCCTCAGCGTGATCATCGGGGTGGTGGGGGCGTGGCTGCAGGGCTCCCACGTGGCCTGGGTCCGGCGCGTGGTGCAGGGGTATATCCAGTTCTTCCGCAACACCCCGCCGCTCATCCAGCTCCTGTTCTTCTACTTCGCGCTGGGCCAGTTCACGCCCACCTACTCCCCGGACGGCTGGCTCGAGGTGCCCGTCATCTCGAACGTGGGCTGGGCCATCATCTCTCTGTCGTTCTTCGCCGGCGCCTTCAACGTGGAGATCTTCCGCTCCGGCGTCGAGGCGGTGCCCGAATCCACCGTGGAGGCGGCGGAGTCGCTGGGGATGAACCGGCTCCAGATCTACGTCTACGTGGTGCTGCCCCTGGCGTTCCGGGTGAGCCTGCCATCGCTCAACAACAACCTCGTCAACCTCGTCAAGACCACGACCCAGGCCATTGTCATCGCGGTGCCGGAGCTGCTCTACCAGCTCGTGAGCATCTACAACGACTACTCCACCGCCCAGAACGCCTGCATGGTGCTCATGTTCGTGGTTTACATCGTGCTGGTGGGAATCCTCGTCATGGGCATGAGCCGCTGGGAGCGGCGCATGCGTATCCCGGGCTACGGACGCTGAGGCATGGGCCGCGCGCGATCCGTTCCCGGTCTCGACGCGCCCGCGTGCACCGACCTGCCGGTGCTGCTGGACACGGCCCGCCCGGCCACCGCCGGGCGGGCCGAGGACCTGGCCTTCAGCCGCTGGCTCGCGTCGCGCTCGCCCTGGGCACTGGCGCTCGTGCTGCTGCTCGCCGTCATGTGGCCGGTGATCGCATACGCCCAGGGCCGCTACAGCATGGGTCAGGCGATGGACGCCCTGTGGCGCTGGCTGCCGTTCCTGCTCAAGGACGGGTTCCTGTTCAACATCATCATCAGCTTCCTCACCATGGCCATCGGCACGGCGGCCGGCGTGGTGCTGGGGCTGTGGCAGATCTCCCCGGTCACGGCAGTGCGCCGGATCGCGTGGGCCCTGACCCAGGCCTTCCGCAACTCCCCGTGGCTGGTGCTGCTGTTCATCGTCATGCTCACCTTCCCGTTCCAGGTGGAGATCGGTGGCGTCACCGTGCGCATCCCGGACTGGATGAAGGCGGTGTTCGGGCTGTCGCTGCCGGTGATGGCCAACATCTCGGAGGTGGTGCGCGGCGCCATCCAGTCGGTGCCCACCGGCCAGTGGGAGGCCTGCGAGTCGCTGGCCTTCTCCCGGCACCAGACCCTGTGGCGGGTGATCCTGCCCCAGTGCTTCAAGCGCATGATCCCGCCGTGGATGAACTGGTACGCCATCCTCACCATGGCCACGCCGCTGGTGTCGCTGCTGGGGGTGGAGGAGATCGTGACCCTGTCGCGCCAGGCCATGGAGGCGGAGGACAACCACCCGGAGCTGCTGATGCCCTTCTTCGGCTTCTGCCTGCTCATCTTCTTCGTCTACTGCTACCCCATCGCCCGCTGGACGATCCGGCTGGAGCGGCGGTTCGCGGTGAAGCTTTGAGGCCGTCGCGTGTCGTTGCTGACGCGTGATCGCGACGGGAGGCGGGTGTCGGCCCACGCGACACGCGGTGAACTCGTCCCTGGGGGCTCTAGCGCGCCGTCCCT
>JBFHNV010000058.1:0-27790 GCA_041593595.1 Gammaproteobacteria bacterium | reverse complement strand
CCGCCCGCGCCACCCGACCACGGGAGGAGGACACGGCGCATGACCCTGCACGTGCACAGCAATCCCGCCGCGATCCTGGCCCTGGAGCCGGAGGGCCTGGCGCTGGCGCAGAGCCCGGCGGCGGGGGCGCTGCGGGTGGCGATGCTCAACCTGATGCCGGACAAGCGTCAGGCGGAGCGTCAGATGGCGCGCCTCCTGGCCCGCAGCGGTCTGGACGTGTCGCTGACCCTGTTCCTCGCCCCCGGACACCGTCCCCGGAACGAGGACCCGCGCTACCTGTCGCGCCACTACCTGCCCTGGCGGCAGGTGCGCAACGGGCGTCACGACGCCCTCGTCGTCACCGGCACGCCGCTGGAGACCATCGCCTTCCGGGACGTGCGCTACTGGGACGGGCTCGGCGAGGTCCTGGACTGGTCCCGCGCGGCGGTGGCGTCCAGCTGGTTCTCCTGCTGGGGCGCCATGGCGGCGTTGTTCCACGACCACGGGGTGCCCAAGCGCACCCTGCCCGTGAAGCGATTCGGGCTGTTCGAGCACAGGGTGCTCGCGCCGGACTCACCGCTCACGCGCGGGCTCGGCGAGCGCTACACGGTGCCGGTGTCCCGCAACGCCGAGGTACCGCTTCTCTGGCTCGCATGCCGCCGCGGCCTGGACGTGCTCGCGGCGTCACCGGCAGCGGGTGCGGGGCTGGTGGCGGAGCGGGGGCTCAGGCGGGTGTACATGCTGGATCACCCGGAGTACGAGGCGGACACCCTGCTCGCGGAGTACCGGCGTGACCGCGCCGCCGGGCTCGCCACCCCGCCGCCGCGGGGCATCGACCCGGACCGGCCCCCGCCCCTGCCGCGCTGGCAGGAGGTCGGTGTGCAGCTGTTCACGAACTGGCTGCAGGTGGTGGCGCAGGCGCGGCCCGCCCGCGCGGCGTGAGGCGATCCGCGGCTACTTGAAGCGCGCCCCGGCCTTCAGGCCCACCGCCCCGGCCCACTCGGCGGCGGGCACCTTCTTGCCCTTCTCCGGGCGCACCCGCTCCACGAGGATCTGGGCGTCGGCGGTGGCCACGTGGATGCCCGCGTCGCCCACCGCCAGCACCTGGCCCGGCTGCACGCTCTTTGCCTCGTGCACCTTGCGGCTGTCGAAGAGGCTCACCCGGGTGTCCTCGAAGGTGGTCCAGGCGCCCGGCGCCGGGTTGCAGCCGCGGATCAGGTTCCAGGTGACCTGGGTGGGCATGTGCCAGTTGATGCGCACCAGGTCGCCGCGGCACCAGCCCTCGTAGGTGGCCTTCGAGTGATCCTGATCCACCCGGGGTGCCTTGCCGTCTCGCACCAGATCCACGCTCTCCAGCATGGCTTGCACGCCGAGAGGAAACAGCTGATCGAAGTAGAGGCTGCCCAGGGTGTCGTCGTCGCTGATGCTCACCTCCTTCTGCATCAGGATGGGGCCCTCGTCGAGGCCGTCGTCGGGCCAGAAGATGGACAGCCCGGTCCTGGTCTCGCCCCAGATGATGGGCCAGTTGATGGAGCTGCCGCCCCGGTGCAGGGGCAGCAGGGAGGGGTGGTACTGGATGGACCCGTGGGTGGGGACGTCCAGGGCCGCCTGGGGCACGAACAGGGTGACGTAGGCCATCACGCACAGATCCGGCGCGAGGGATGCCATCTGCTCGTGGGTCTCGGGCTTGCGGTAGGACCTGGGCTGGAATACCGGCAGTCCCTTGTCCTCGGCAAAGGCCTTGATGGGATCCGCCGGGCGGCCCTCCTTGTCGGGCTCGCAGTACACCCCGACCACCTCCTCGCCGCGCTCGAGCAGGGCTTCCAGGACGCTCTTTCCGAAGGCCTGCTGGCCGTGCACGATGAGTCTCATGGGGTTCCCTCCGGGCCGGGTGGTTATGGGTGAGGCCGACGACCCGGGGCCCGTGACCGGCCCGGGCTGGCGGGCCCGCGCCACTCTCGGACCGCGCCGCCAGCTTCTGGTATACCGTATACCGCCGCTACCCGGTCATCAACGCCGGATTGCACGACCCCTCCCTCAGGCATGCAGGAAGGCGTCTCGCAGCACCGCCGGCACCGCCACCACCCGGCGGGTGTCCAGATCCATGACCACACAGGTGACCGTGGCGGTGACCGCCTCGCGGCCGTCGTCGGCCCGGACCAGCATCTGCTGCAGAGTGAAGCTGGTGCGCCCGAGGCGGCCCGGGCGGGTGTCCAGGCACAGGCGGTCGCCGGCGAAGCACTCGGCGCGGAAGTCCACGTTCAGGTTCACCACCAGCGTGCCCAGGCGTGGCGGCTCCGGCGCCTCCAGGGCGAGCCCGATGCGCCGGTAGAAGTCGATCCGGCCCCGCTCCAGCATGCGCACGAAGGCCGCGTTGTTCACGTGGCCCAGGGAATCGATGTCGTCCCCGTCCACCACCAGCTCCAGCCGGGTCGAGCGCATGCGCCATCCGGAAGTCATCGCTGAGGGGGTGAGGATGCCAGCCGCGGGGCCCGCGTGACGAGGCGTCGGCGGGGCGGGAGGCGCCTAACGCCGGGAAGGGTTTTCTCGAACCGGCGCCTGTTGCTTGCCCGCGAAACGGGGCCCGCATTATGCTCTCCGACCCTTCCCCCCGCGCCCAGTGGCAGGCGCTCCCAGTAGGGCGTCCGGGCAGCGGGCCACGGCATACACACACGCTTTCCCGGGGACCGACGATGGATCTGGACAAGACGCTCGAGCACAAGCTCGGGCTCAAGAACGTTTCCTACAAGCACAACCTGTCCAAGGAACGTCTGTTCCACGAGGCCATCGCCAACGATCGGGGCCGCGTCGACGTGGACGGTCCCGACGACGCCCAGAAGGCGTTCCCCACGGCGCTCGGGGTGAACGGCCCGCTGATGTTCTTCACCGATCCTGCCTGCACAGGGCGACCGGTGGACGACACCTTCGCCGTGGCCTGGCCCGAGGTGGAGGACACCATCTGGTGGAAGGACAACCTGAAGCCCTTCGACCCGCAGCGCTACGAGGCGCTGCTCGCGCGCGTGGTCGATCACGTCAATACCCGGGGCGGGCACCTCTACGTGCAGGACGTGTTCGCCGGCGTGGACCCGTCCTACGCGATCCCCTACCGCTTCGTGGGCGAGTACGCGACCCACGCCCTGTTCGCCCACAACCAGTTCCCCAAGCAGGTCCCGGGCCTCAACGGCGCCGAGAACAAGGGCTGGACCATGCTCAACGTGCAGTCGTTCCGCTGCGACCCGGAGCGCGATGGCACCCGCTCGGAGCGCGCGGCGATCATGGATTTCCGCAACCGCCTGTGCCTGGTGGTGGGCCGCGCCGACTACTGCGGGCTGGTGAAGAAGACCATCTTCACCGTCATGAACTACCTGCTGCCCAACCAGGGCTACCTGTCCATGCACTGCTCTGCGAACATGGGCACACACGACGACCCGGCGATCCTGTTCGGGCTCTCCGGTACCGGCAAGACCACCCTGTCGGCGGACCCGCAGCGGCGCCTCATCGGCGACGACGAGACCGGCTGGACCGGTACCGGCATCTCCAACCTGGAGGACGGCTGTTACGCCAAGCTCATCGATCTCGACAAGCAGGCGGAGCCGGTGATCGCCGCGGCGCTGTCCATGCCGGGCACCCTCATCGAGAACGTGCCGCCGCTGCCCGGACGGCGCATCCACGACACCGATCCCCAGGACCTGGACCTGAGCGACGGATCCATCACCGAGAACACCCGCTTCTCGTACCCCCTGGACTGCAACCCGAACGTGGCCGCCGGCGCGCGGGGCGACCACCCGAAAACCATCGTGCTGCTCACCGCCGATGCGTTCGGCGTGCTGCCGCCGGTGTCCCTCATCGAGGGCAAGGACGTGATGTACCACTTCGTACAGGGCTTCACCGCCAGGCTGGCCGGCACGGAGGTGGGGGTGAAGGAGCCCTCGGCCACCTTCAGCGCGTGCTTCGGCGCGCCGTTCATGGCGCATTACCCCAACGTGTACGCGAAGCTGCTGGACGAGAAGATGCGCGCGAGCCACGCGCGCTGCGTGCTGCTCAACACCGGCTGGAGCGGCGGCCCGGCGGGGCAGGCCGACCGCATGCCCATCAGGGCCACCCGGGCGCTGCTCAACGCGGCCCTGAACGGCAAGCTGGACGAGGTGGAGAGCGAGCTGCACCCGGTGTTCGGCCTGCGCATGCCGAAAGCCTGCCCGGGCGTCGACCCTGAGATCCTCAACCCGCGCAACGTGTGGCGCGACAAGCGCGCCTACGACGAGGCCGCCGAGCGCCTGCGGGGGATGTTCCGGGAGAACTTCGAGAAGAACCGCTTCGGCGACTTCGGCATCGAGGCGGTGATGTAGCGCACGGGGCGTCGTGACGCGTCCGGATCGGCCTCAGGCGTCGTAGCCGGGAGCCTCGCGCGCGAGCTTCCTGAGCAGCGCCGGCCACTCCATGCGGCCGATGGGGCGGTGGCCGCGCTCGCTGTTGGCCACGCGGTTGCGCGCGAGCGTCGCGTCCTGCACGGCCTGGGGGATGGGCGTGGCCTGCGCGCCGGTCATCTGGAAGTGCACCTGCATGCGGCAGGCACGCTCCGCCCGGTACATCCACACGAAGGCCTCGCCCATGGTGCGGCCCACGGTGAGCAGGCCGTGGTTGCGTAGCACCAGGATCCGCTTCTCTCCGAGGTCCGCCACGATGCGCTCGCGCTCGGAGAGATCCGTCGCGATGCCCTCGTAGTCGTGGTAGGTGACCGTGTCCAGCACCGCCAGGGCATGCTGGGTGATGGGCAGCAGCCCGTCGCGCTGGGTGGCCACCGCGGTGCCGGCGTAGGTGTGGGTGTGCATCACGCAGGTGAGCTCGGGGCGCGCCATGTGCACCGCGCTGTGGATGGTGAATCCGGCAGGGTTGACCGGGTACTCGGTCGCGCTCAGGACGGTGCCGTCCAGATCGATCTTCACCAGCGAGGACGCCGTGATCTCCTCGAACAGCAGCCCGTAGGGATTGATGAGGAAGTGGTCCTCGGGCCCCGGCACCCGCGCCGAGATGTGCGTGCCCAGCAGGTCCGACCAGCCGTAGAGATCGGTGAGCCGGTACGCCGCCGCGAGATCCACCCGCGTGCGCCACTCCGCCTCGCTCACCCCCGGCGGGTTGCTCCCGTGCTGCATCACGCGCGCCATGGACGACTTCCTGTTTTCTGAATCAAGGTCCAGGTCTCGGACCGGGCCGCCTTCGAGCTCCCGGGGACAGGTTCACGGCGGGGCGCCGCCGTCCGTACGTTCCGCGACGAGGCGACACGACCGTAGCGTGCTCCGGCTTCGGGGCTCAGTGCACCATGAACACCGGCAGCGGCGCCTTGCGCAGCAGGTAGCGGGTCACGCCGCCCAGGAACATCTCCTGCACCCGGGTGCGGCTGTAGCCCCCCACCACCAGCAGCTCCACGTCGAGCTCCTGGCACTGGCGCAGGATGGTCTCCCCCACGCGGCCCCTGCCCATGTCCACCACCCGGCACTCGGCGGCCACGCCGTGGCAGCGCAGGTAGTCCACCACGTCCTCGCCGTGGGGGCGCATGTGCTGGCGCTTGGTGCTCACGAGCACCGTGACCCGCGACGCCGCGCGGAGCACCGCCCGGGACGCCGCCACCGCGGAGGCGGCCTCGGTGGAGCCGTTCCAGCCGATGAGCACGTGGCCCGAGGCCGCGCGGGTGGTGGTGCCCCGGGGCAGCATGATCACGGGCCGCCCCGTGTCGCGCAGGATGGCCTCGAAGGTCTTCGGCGGCGGATCGGAGCGTTCCGGGCGCGGCGTGAGTATGAGGTCCGCGAGCCGGCCGCGCCGCGCCACCTCCTCGCTGCGCACGCCGTGGGCCTCGGACCAGTCGGCAGCGGGTGTGCCGTCGAACTCGCGCCGGGTGCGCTCCGGCAGGCCGGAGCGCTCGCGCACGTCATGGAACAACGTCTTGAGCCGATCGGCCTGGTCCTTGGAGGCCTGCCCCGCGCTCGCCGCCACCTGCTCGCGCATGGCCCGGGTCAGGCCCAGGGTGGCGTAGGGCATCATGTCGCTGGCCTTCGGGTGCACGTAGAAGACATCCAGGTGCGCCTGGTACGCCTTCGCCGCGATCATGCCCGACTCGAGCAAGTGCTCGCTCATGTCGCTCTCGCGCAGCGGCAGCAGGATGGTGCGTATGGGCATGGAGCCGGTCCGACGCCGTCAGGCGGCCTTCGCCTTGTCCTCGCTGCCCACCGCGCCGGAGGCGCGAGCCGCGTCCACCTCGGTGGCGGAGAAGCCCAGGACGTCGCGCAGGATCTCCTCCGTGTGCTCTCCCAGCAACGGCGAGCGCTGCACCTCGGCCGGCGAGTCCGACAGCTTGATGGGGTTGCCCACCGTGAGGTACTTGCCGCGGGTCGGGTGGTCCACCTCCACCACGGTGCCCGTCTCGCGCAGGGACGGCTCCTCGGCCAGCTCCTTCATGGACAGGATGGGGCCGCAGGGCACGTTGAGCGGGTTCAGGATCTCCATGACCTCGAACTTGTCCTTGGTCATGGTCCACTTCTCGATCTCGTCGAAGAGCTGCTCGAGCTTCGGCAGCCGTGCCTCCGGCGTGTTCCACTCCGGGTCCTCCAGCCACTCCTCGCGGCCCATGGCCTTCGCCAGTGCCGGGAACGCAGCGGCCTGGGTGATGACGTAGATGTAGGCGTTGGGATCCGTCTCCCAGCCCTTGCATTTCACCACCCACCCGGGCTGGCCGCCGCCGGACGCGTTGCCGGCCCGGGGCACCGCTTCGCCGAACTCGCCGTTCGGATACTGGGGGTACTCCTTCAACGGCCCGTGGGCCAGGCGCTGCTGATCGCGGAGCTTGACCCGGCACAGGTTCAGCACCCCGTCCTGCATCGCGCAGGTCACGCGCTGCCCGCGCCCGGACTTCTCCCGGTGATACAGCGCGGTGACGATGCCGAGCGCGAGATGCAGCCCGGTGCCGGAGTCGCCGATCTGCGCCCCCGTGACCACCGGCGGGCCGTCGTCGAAGCCGGTGGTGCTGGCGGACCCGCCGGTGCACTGGGCCACGTTCTCGTAGACCTTGCAGTCCTCGTACGGACCTGGCCCGAAGCCCTTGACCGACGCGTAGATGATGCGCGGGTTGATCTCCTGGATGCGCTCCCAGGAAAAGCCCATGCGGTCCAGGGCCCCCGGCGCGAAGTTCTCCACCAGGACGTCACAGGCCTCGATGAGCTTCGAGAAGATCGCCTTGCCCGCGTCGCTCTTGGTGTCCAGCGTGATGCTGCGCTTGTTGTGGTTCAGCATCGTGAAGTAGAGGCTGTCCACGTCCGGGATGTCGCGCAGCTGCCCGCGCGTGGCGTCGCCCACCACGGGCCGCTCCACCTTGATGCAGTCGGCCCCGAACCAGGCCAGCAGCTGGGTGCACGTGGGCCCCGACTGCACGTGGGTCATGTCCAGGATCCGAACGCCTTCCAATGCCTTGCCCATGAGACCTTCCTCGAATCTCCCGTGTGACTGCCGCCCGCCCCGCGTCCGTCCGGAAATGCGGCGAGCGGCCCGTACGTGCTGAACCCCTTTCGACTCGCGCTCTCATCGCCAGCAAGGGCGAGGCAGCGATGGCTTGCGGTCCCGGGCCCCACCCGAGTGGCCGGCCGCGAAGCGGTCCGGCCACGCTCCGCAACAGCCCCGGCGGATGAGGGGCATGCCCGCGATTGCCTATCGCGGAGGCGTCCATCCGCTCCGGCATGCCCCCTCGATCCGCGAGCCCCGTCGCGCTACTTGTACATGGTCTGGTTCTTGGTGCCCGGTGCGTACTCTTTCGGGTCGACCCAGATGTTGACGACCGCGGACTTGCCCGTGCTCTGCACGGCCTCCCGCGCGCGCTTCAGCGCCGGGGCGATGTCCTTCGCCTGCTTCACCTCTTCCCCGTACCCCCCCAGCATCTCGCCGAACTTCGAGAACGGGATGTCCCCGAGCAGGTTGCCCACGTCGCCGCGCTGGGGCCCGTACTTGGCGATCTGTCCGTAGCGGATCTGGTTCATGGCAGAGTTGTTGCCGATGACCGCCAGGTACGGCGCGCCGAAGCGGTTGGCGGTCTCCATGTCGAAGGCGGTCATGCCGAAGGACCCGTCACCGTAGTAGCACAGCACCTCCTTGTTGGGGTTCGCGAGCTTCGCGGCCAGCGCGAAGCCGGTGCCGACGCCCAGCGAGCCCAGCGCGCCCGGGTCCATCCAGTGGCCCGGCGCGCGCGGCTGCACCGCCTGCGCGGAGATGGTGACCACGTCGCCGCCGTCGCCGATGTAGATGGTGTCCTCGGTGAGGAACTCGTTCAGCTCCCAGGCCACCCGGTAAGGGTGGATGGGGCTCGAGTCGGAGGTGAACAGCGCCATCAGCTTCTCGGTCTTCTGGTCCTCCAGCGCGCGCAGCTCGTCCAGCCAGCCCTTCCTGCGGGCGGCACCGTTGTCCGCGCGCCCCGTGGCCGCGTCCAGCACCGCTCGCAGTATCGCGCCGGGGTCGCCCGCGAGGCCCAGGTGCACGTCCCGGTTCTTGCCCACGGTGCGGTAGTCCATGTCGATGTGGACGATCTTCGCATCGCGGCTGAGGCGCTTGCCGTAGCCCATGCGGAAGTCGAAGGGCGTGCCCACGATGACGATGACGTCGGCCTTCTTGAAGGCATCGCCGCGGGTGCGGTTGAAGTAGTGGGGGTCGCCGGGGGGCAGGGTGCCGCGCGAGGAGCCGTTGAAGTAGCCGGCCACGTTGAGTCCGCGCAGGAGATCGATGGCGTCCTGGTGGCCGCGGCAGGTCCACACCTGGGTCCCCAGCAGCATCGCCGGGCGCTCGGCGTTCACCAGCAGGTCGGCGAGCTTCTCGACGTCGCGCGGATCGCCGATGGATTTCGTGGACGCCCGGTAGTGGCCGGGCTCGGGAATCACCGCCTTCTCGAGGGGCACCTCCCGGTCCAGCACGTCGCGGGGGATCTCGAGATAGCTCGGGCCGGGGGCGCCGGCGAAGCACTCCCGGGCCGCCATGCACACCATGTCCGCCACCCGCTCGGTGGACGGGACGGTGGCGGCGAACTTGGTGATGGGCGCCATGATGTCCACGTGGGGCAGGTCCTGCAGCGAGCCCATCTTGTGCTGGGTGAGCGCGCCCTGGCCGCCGATGTGCAGCACCGGGCTCTCGGAGCGGAACGCCGTGGCGATGCCGGTGATGGCGTTGGTGCAGCCGGGGCCCGCGGTGGTCACGACGCAGCCCAGGCCCCCGGTCTGGCGCGCGTAGCCGTCGGCGGCGTGGGCCGCCACCTGCTCGTGGCGCACGTCGATGACCCGGATCCCCTCGTCCACGCAGCCGTCGTAGATGTCGATGATGTGGCCGCCGCACAGGGTGAAGATGGTGTCGACGCCCTCGTTCTTCAGCGCCCGGGCCACCAGGTGGCCGCCGGAGACGACACCTGCGTCGCGGCTCTTCTGGGCGAGGGTGTCTTCCGCGGTTCGGGACACTTCCTTGGCGGCGGTGGACATGGTGTTCTCTCCTCCGGTTGCTCGGGTGGGTGCGGCCGCGTCGGCGCGCGGCTCGTCGATCTTCTAGTTCAGCCAGTCCACGTTGCGCTCGACGTGGGACGCGAGGTCCAGCGTATGCTGGCGCACCAGGCGCTCGGCCAGCTCCGCGTCCCGGGCCTCCAGCGCCTCGATGATGTGCAGGTGGTCCTTGATGGAGTTGGTGGCCCGGTCCCCTTCGTGGATGGTGCGCATGCGGATGGAACGCATGTGGATGAACAGGTTCTCGGTCATCTCGTTGAGCAGGTCGCAGTGGCTGATGTTGAACAGCGCCTGGTGGAAGCGGATGTTGGTGTCGGAATACTCGTCGATGTGGGCGGCGACGCGGTCGTCGTCGTAGCTCGCGAACATGTGCCGCAGGGAGGCGATCTCCTGGTCGCTGGCGCGCTCGGTGACGAGCCGGGCCGCCATGCTCTCCAGCGCCGCCCACACCAGCAGCATCTCCAGGACCTGCTTCTTGGTCTTGCGGGCGACGAAGGCGCCGCGCCGCGGCACGGTGCGCACGAAGCCCTCGTTCTCCAGCCGGCACAGGGCCTCGCGCACGGGGGTACGGCTCACCCCCAGCTCCTCGGAGAGCTGGCGCTCGTCCAGGCGGTGCTCCGCCTCGGTCTCGTAGATGTCGATGGCCGTGATGGCGCGTTTGAGCTCGCCGTAGATGCGGTCCTTGAGGACCGTGCTGCCCTCGACCCGGTTCAGCTGGAGATTGACCGCAGCCATGCAACCCTCCGAGGCGTGCCCGGTATTTGGTATACAGAATACCAAGAACCAAGACCCACGCAAGCGCAGCGGTCGGTCCGGGCCATGATCAGGATGCGGTGGCGGCGCGGCCCAGGCGCCGGCGCAGGGCCTGCACCGCCGGCATGACCAACAGCACGATGGCGATGGCCATGATCGGCCCGGAGATGGGCCGCTCGAAGAAGATCATGGGGTTGCCGTGGTTGATGAGCAGGCTCTGGCGCATGCTGGCTTCCGCCAGGGGCCCCAGCACGATGGCCAGCACCGCCGGTGCCATGGGGTAGTCCAGCTTGCGCATCAGGTAGCCCACCACCCCGAACAGCAGCATCAGCCACACGTCGTGCATGTCCTGGGTGGGGGCATAGCCGCCGATCACGCACAGGATGAAGATGACGGGCGCGAGGATCGTGAACGGCATCTTCAGCACCCACACGAAGGCCGGGATGAACGCCAGGTTGATGATCACCGCGAACAGGTTGGCGGCGTAGAGGCTGGCGATCAGGCCCCACACGAACTCCTTCTGGTCGGTGAACAGGCGCGGGCCCGGCTCCAGGCCCCAGATGACCATGCCGCCGAGGAGGATGGCGGTGGTGGGGGAGCCGGGGATGCCCAGCGTCAGCATGGGCAGCATGGAGCCGGTGCTGGCGGCGTTGTTGGCGGACTCGGGCGCGGCGACGCCCTCGATGTTGCCCTTGCCGAAGGTCTCTGGCTGCCTGGACATGGACTTGGCCACGCCATAGGCCATCAGCGAGCCGGGCGTCGCGCCGGCGGCCGGCAGGATGCCCACGAAGTAGCCCAGGAACGAGCCCATGATCATGGTGCTGATGGTGCTCTTCAGCTGCTTCAGCGTCTCCACGATGCGCGCGATGCTGACGTTGGCCTGGGACACCTGCACGTCGCCGCGGCTGGTCTCGATGGTCCACAGGATCTCGCCGATGCCGTAGATGCCGATGGCCAGCACGAGGAAGTTGACGCCGTGGAAGAAGCCGGGAATGTCGAAGAACACGAGCCGCGGTGCCCCGGAGACGATGTCCAGGCCCACGGCGGAGAGCACCAGACCGATGAAGATGGAGAAGAAGGTCTTGGGGATGTCGTCGCCGCCCAGCCCGATGAAGGTGGCGAAGGCCAGCATCATCAGCGCGAACTCCTCCGGCGAGCCGAAGGCGAGCGCCACCTTCGCGAGCGGTGGCGCGAACAGGGTGAACAGGATGACCGAGATGGTGCCGCCGATGAACGAGGCGGTGGCCGCTGCCACCAGTGCCCGATCTGCCTCGCCCTTCATGGCCATGGGCCGCCCGTCGAAGGTGGTGGCCACTGCCGTCGACGCCCCGGGGATGCCGAGCATGATGGAGCTGATGGCGCCACCGTACATGGCGCCGTAGTAGATGGCGCCGAGGAAGATGATTGCCGAGGTGGGCGGCACCAGGAAGGTCATGGGGAGCAGGATGGCAACCCCGTTGACCGAGCCGAGCCCGGGCATCGCCCCGATGAACAGCCCGAGCACGACGCCCAGCACCACCATCATCAGGTTCAGTGGCTCGAAGGCGACCAGGAAGCCTTCGGTGAGGAGGCTGAAGATTTCCATGAGGTGCGGCCGTTTTCCTAGAGTCGCCGGCGCGCTGCCGGCGGGTTGTGTCTTGTCCCGGGCGCGCCGGGGCGGGCGGGCGCGGCGCCCGCGCGTGGCTCGTCACACGGCCCGTCGCGCGGCGAGAGCCCGCCCGGACGGTGCTACAGGAAGAAGTCGTAGAGCGGGTAGAACACGGTCTCCTCGATGACCTGCGGCCCCTTGGGCAGGGTGATTCGCAGGGCCACTTCGAAGAACAGGAAGGTGACGATGGGGATCGCCGCCGCGATGGTGCCGGTCAGCGCCCAGGAGTGCCTGCCCATGAACCGCATGTAGAAGATCAGGAACAGCGGCACCGCGAAGTAGACGCCCAGCACGTAGATGAGGGCGATCATGACGGTGAGGGACCCGGCCGCGGTGACGAACAGCATCACCGTGTGGCGATCCATGTAGGGCTCGTCGGAGCGCGACGGGGGCGTGGCGCGGCGCAGCCAGTTAATGGCGATCCACACGCAGCACACCAGCATCCCCGCCGACAGCCAGAACGGGAACGCCCCACCGCCCGGACCCTCGCCGGGGATCCAGCCGATGGGGAGCTCCGCACTCTTCACCATGAGTCCGATGGAGCAGGCGCCCATGATCAGCGCCATCATCAGCTCCGCCACGCGCACGCGCTGCTCCCCGGACCCAGGTGAAAAGCCCGCCGTATGCCGATCAGATCTCGCCGATCTGCTTCAGCATCTTGCGATGACGCTCGTTGTTCTCCTGCCAGTACGCCTTCAGCGCGTCGCCGCTGAGGAACTCCCCCTGCAGCGCCTTCTTCTTCATGTACTCCTGCCACTCGGAGGACTCGTAGACCTTCTTGAAGACCCCCCGGTAGTACTCCTCGGCCTCCGCGCTCATGCCCGGCGCACCGACCACGGAGCGCTGCATGAAGTAGGAGAAGTCCTTGCCCATCTCGTTCATGGTGGGTGCGTCCTTGAACAGGGCGATCCGGTTTGGCGTGAAGGCCGCCAGCGGCATCACCGTGCCCGCCTCGTAGAAGCCGAGGGCCTCGGAGGGGTTGTTCACGGTGGAGTTCGCATGCTGACCGGCGAGCTCCTTGGCCACGCGCCCACCACCCTTGTAGGGCACGTACTTCATCTTGAGGTCGAAGGTGCGGTTCAGGAAGTCGGTGATGAGCTGGTCTTCCTGGCCCTTGCCGGTGCCGGCCATGATCCAGTCGTTGCCCTTCGCCTTC
The DNA here is from genome assembly GCA_041593595.1 of Gammaproteobacteria bacterium. Taxonomy (GTDB): domain Bacteria; phylum Pseudomonadota; class Gammaproteobacteria; order HK1; family HK1; genus JBFHNV01. Next base: position 14,739 of record JBFHNV010000058.1, on the reverse strand, counting down.
GCGGCCTTGACGAACTCGTCGAAGCTCTTGATGCCGCTGTCCTTGTGCACCCACAGCAGGAACGTGTCCTCTGCCATGCGCGCGATTGGCTTGAAGGTCAGAGGATCGATGTTCAGACTCTGCTGGCGCATCGGGGTGGTGTAGAAGCTGTTCAGGGTCACCATGATGGTGTGGTCGGCGTTGTCGCCGCTCGTGCTGTTGAGGTGCACCAGCGCCTCGGCACCCGATCCACCCGGCTTGTTGATCGGGACGAACGGCTTCGACGCCAGCTTGTTCTTCTCGATGATGCTCTGCATCAGGCGGGCCATCTTGTCGGCGCCGCCACCCTTGCCGGCCATGATCACGAAGTCCACGGGCTTCTTCGGCTCCCAGCCCGCCGCGGCGGCGTTCTGGGTGGCGAGGAGCGAGCCGGCCGCCAGGGTGAGCGCGCCGGCGAGCCCGGCGACGGTGAAGCGGGTTGCTGCTGTCATCAGATCTCCTCCGAATATATGGTCGTGCGATTGAGTGCACGCGAGCGGTAGCCGACAGGTGCGGCGAGGATGCGCGCCGTGCGGCCTTCTTCCGGGCCGCTTGCCGGGTGCCATGACCCTCCGTTGGTATACGTTATTTCGTATACCACGCAGGAGTCTAGTCCGCCGCTCCCGGCGAATCCATGGTTGTGTCGGTCAAGGGCGCTGGTATACGGTATACCAGGGTCCCGCCGGTACCGCGTCATGAACATCCACGAGTACCAGGCCAAGAGCCTGCTCGGTGGCTACGGAGTGCCCGTGCCCGAGGGCGCGGTGGCCTACACCCCCCAGGAGGCGCAGCGGGTCGCGGAGCGCCTCGGAGGCAGCGGCTTCGCGGTGAAGGCGCAGATTCTGGCCGGCGCCCGGGGTCCCGCCGGCGGCGTACGACTGGTGACCACGCCGGCGGACGTGCGCGAATGCGCCGCCGCGCTGCTGGGCAGCGCGCTCGAGACCCGGCAGACCGGCGGCCTCGCCGCACCGGTGAGCCGGGTCTACGTGGAGCGCGCCGTGAACCCGGACCGGGAGATGTACCTGGGGGCCGTGGTGGACCGGACCCGCGGCCGGGTCGCCATCCTGGCCTCCGGCGAGGGCGGCAGCCGCATCGAGGAGGACCAGAGCCGCGCACCGGTGGAGCGCGTGCATGTGGATCCGGATCAGGGTCTCACGTCGGAGCAGGCCGAGGCGCTGGCGGCGCGCATGGGCCTCGCCGGGGAGCAGGCGGCGGCCGCGATGCGGACCATGACCGGGGTGCACGACGCGTTCATGGACCTGGATGCCAGCCTCATCGAGCTCAATCCCCTGGTGGTGACCCGCGGCGGCGACCTGCTGGCGCTGGACGCCAAGATGAGCTTCGACGACAACGCCCTGTTCCGGCAGAAGCGCATCGCGGATCTACGCGACGCCGAGGATCCCGGGGCGCTGGAGCGCGCCCGCCATGGCTACAACTACATCAAGCTCGACGGCAACATCGGCTGCATGGTCAACGGCGCGGGGCTGGCCATGGCTACCATGGACATGATCCGCCACGAGGGCGGACGCCCGGCGAACTTCCTGGACATCCCGCCGGCCGCCACTCGCGAGCAGATCACGGCCGCTTTCCGCACCGTGCTGGGCGACCCCGACGTGGCCGTGGGGCTGGTCAACATCGTGGGTGGTGGCATCACGCGCTGCGACGTGGTGGCCGACGCGCTGGCCGCGGCGGTACGCGCCGGCGGGCGCGCGCTGCCGCTGGTGGCGCGCTTCGAAGGCACCAACCGCGACATCGCCCGCAACGCGCTGCGCGACCGGCGCATCGACTTCGAGGCCTGCGATAGCCTGGGACAGGCCGTCGCACGGGCCGTGGCGGCCGCCGGGGGGGCACGCTGATGGCGGTGCTGGTCAACGCCGAGAGCAAGGTGGTGTTCCAGGGCATCACCGGCGCCCAGGGCACCTTCTTCGCCGACCAGGCGATGGCCTACGGGACCCGGGTGGTGGCGGGAGTGACGCCGGGCAAGGGCGGTACCCGCCACCTGCACGTGCCGGTGTTCGACCGCATGGCCGAGGCGGTGGAGGCCACCGGCGCCGACGTGGCCGCCGTGTTCGTGCCGCCGGCGCAGGCCGCCCAGGCCATGCTGGACGCCATCCACGCCCGAGTGCCCCTGGTGGTGTGCGTCACCGAGGGGATCCCGGTGCTGGACATGGTGCGGGTGAAGCGTGCCCTGGAGGACTCCGACACTCGCCTCATCGGCCCCAACTCGGTGGGCATCATCGTGCCCGGCGCCTGCAAGGTGGGGGTGATGCCGGGGCACATCCACAGTCGCGGACGCGTGGGCGTGATCTCGCGCTCCGGCACGCTCACCTACGAGGTGGTGGCGCAGACCACCCACGCGGGGCTCGGACAGTCCACCGTCATCGGTATCGGCGCCGACCCGGTGCACGGGCTCGGCTTCGTGGACTGCCTCGAGCTGCTGCTGGACGACCCGGAGACCGAGGGCATCGTGCTGGTCGGCGAGATCGGCGGCGACGAGGAGGAGGCGGCGGCGGCCTACCTGGCGAAGGTGCGCCCGTCGAAGCCCGTCGTGGGCGTGGTGGCGGGGCTCACGGCGCCGCCGGGACGGCGCATGGGGCACGCCGGCGCCATCATTGCGGGCGGCGTGGGCGACGCCGCCGGCAAGGTCGCGGCCCTGCGCGACGCGGGCGTCATCGTGCCGGAATCGCCGGCGCGGGTCGGCGCCGCCATGGCGAGGGCGCTGTAGCATCCATCATCTGCGCGGCAGCGGTTCGTTCCGCGTCGCAGCGAGCCGGCACGGTGTCGCGGCGCCTCGGGGCCACACCGGCAGGTCCGTGAGAGCATGGCAGAACGAGAACAAGAGGAGCGGTGAGCATGGCCGCCGACCACCAGAAGGAGCGCCGGGAGGTCACCCGCCTGCGCCATCCCGGCGCCGGGCGCAAGCGCGCCCGACCGACCCCCAAGGGTCGGCAGGTGGACGCCGCGGCCCTGGACCGGGTGCAGGAGATCCTGGGGAATCGCCCGCGGCGGCGCGACCTGCTCATCGAGCACCTGCACCTGATCCAGGACGCCTGCAACGGCATCTCCGCCGCGCACCTGGCGGCGCTGGCCCAGGAGATGCGCATTCCCATGGCGGAGGCGTACGAGACGGCCACGTTCTACGCCCACTTCGACGTGCTGGACGAGGACGACGCGCCGTTGCCGCCGGTCACCGTGCGGGTGTGCGATAGCCTCACCTGCGAGATGTTCGGCGCGAAGCGGCTGCTCGAGACCCTGTCCGAGCACGCAGGCCCGCAGTTCCGGGTGGTGCGCGCGCCGTGCATGGGGCGCTGCGACACTGCGCCGGTGGCCGAGGTGGGCCATCGCCACGTGGATCACGCCAGCGCCGAGGCCGTGCTCGACGCGGTGCGCGGCGGCCACCTGCACCCTGAGATCCCCGCCTACGAGGCGTTCGACGCCTATCGCGCCGCCGGCGGCTATGCTCTTCTCGCGGGGTGCCGCTCCGGCGAGCGCAGCGCGGACTCGCTGATGGACGCCCTGGATGCGTCCGGGCTGCGAGGCCTGGGCGGCGCCGGGTTTCCCACGGGGCGCAAGTGGCGCATCGTGCGCGGCTATCCCGGGCCGCGGCTGATGGCCGTGAACGCCGACGAGGGCGAGCCCGGCACCTTCAAGGATCGGTTTTACCTGGAGCGCGACCCGCACCGCTTCCTAGAGGGCACACTGATCGCCGCCCGGGTGGTGGAGGCCGGGACCGTCTACATCTACCTCCGTGACGAGTACCCGGCCGTGCGCGAGATCCTCGCCACCGAGATCGCGAAGGTGGAGGCGGCGGGACTCGCGGACCACACCCGCATCGAGCTGCGCCGCGGCGCGGGCGCATACATCTGCGGCGAGGAGTCCTCGATGATCGAGTCCATCGAGGGCAATCGCGGTCTGCCGCGCCACCGTCCGCCCTACGTGGCGGAGGTGGGGATCTTCGGCCGTCCGACGCTGGTGCAGAACGTGGAGACCCTGTACTGGGTGCGCGACATCGTGGAGAAGGGCGCGCAGTGGTTCGCGGCCCAGGGCCGCCACGGGGGCAAGGGGCTGCGCAGCTACTCGGTGTCGGGCCGGGTGAAGGAGCCCGGAGTGAAGCTCGCCCCGGCGGGCATCACCGCGCGGGAGCTGATCGACGAGTTCTGCGGCGGCATGCAGGACGGTCATGCCTTCAAGGGCTACCTCCCGGGCGGGGCGTCCGGCGGCATCCTGCCCGCCAGCATGGCGGACCTCCCGCTCGAGTTCGGCAAGCTCGAGGAGCATGGCTGCTTCGTGGGTTCCCACGCGGTGGTGATCCTCGGCGACCGGGACAGCATGAAGGACGCGGCGCTGAACCTGATGCGCTTCTTCGAGGACGAGAGCTGCGGCCAGTGCACCCCCTGCCGGGTGGGCACCGAGAAAGCGGTGAAGCTCATGGCCCGCGAGCGCTGGGACGAGCCGCTGCTCGCCGAGCTCGGCCGCGCCATGGCCGACGCCTCCATCTGCGGCCTGGGCCAGGCCGCGTCGAACCCGATCAGGTGCGTGATGAAGCACTTCCGGGAGGAGATCTCATGAGCGAGACCATCCGCTTCACCCTGGACGGGCGCCTGGTCGAGGCACGCGCCGGCGAGACCATCTGGCAGGTGGCGCAGCGCGTGGGCACCGACATCCCGCACCTGTGCTTCTCGCCGGCACCGGGCTATCGCGCCGATGGCAACTGCCGCGCGTGCATGGTGGAGATCGAGGGCGAGCGGGTGCTCGCGGCCTCGTGTATTCGCAGGCCCGCCAAGGACATGGTGGTGCACACCGCGAGCGAGCGCGCGGACACGGCGCGGCGGATGGTCATGGAGCTGCTGGTGGCGGACCAGCCGCCGCGGGTGCGGGCCCACGCGCACGACTCGAAGCTGTGGCAGTGGGCCGAGCGCATGGACACCACCGAAAGCCGCTTCCCGGCCCGCGCGCCCGTGGCACCGGATGCCAGCCACCGCGCCATGCGCGTGAACCTGGACGCGTGCATCCACTGCAACCTGTGTGTGCGTGCCTGCCGCGAGGTGCAGGTGAACGACGTCATCGGGCTCGCCTACCGCGGTATCGGCTCGAAGATCGTGTTCGACTTCGACGATCCCATGGGCGAGAGCACCTGCGTCGCCTGTGGCGAGTGCGTGCAGGCCTGTCCCACCGGGGCGCTGATGGAGGCGACGCGGGTGGACGAAGAGGGCGTGGACCGGCGCATCCCCGTCCAGGAGACCCACAGCGTGTGCCCCTACTGCGGGGTGGGCTGCCAGATCACCTACCAGACCAACGACAACGTCATCGTGGCGGTGCAGGGTCGCGACGGGCCGGCGAACCAGAGCCGCCTGTGCGTCAAGGGCCGCTTCGGCTTCGACTACGTGAAGCACCCGCACCGCCTCACGAAGCCGCTCATCCGGCGCGACGATGCGCCGAAGGGCGCCGGCGTGGAGGTGGACCCGGCCAACCCCTCCAGCCACTTCCGCGAGGCCACCTGGGACGAGGCGCTGGAGCGCGCGGCCGCGGGGCTCACGGCCATTCGCGACCGGGACGGCGGCGGCGCCCTGGCGGGCTTCGGCTCCGCCAAGTGCTCCAACGAGGAGGCGTACCTGTTCCAGAAGCTGGTGCGCACCGGCTTCGGCACCAACAACGTGGATCACTGCACGCGGCTGTGCCACGCGTCGTCGGTGGTGGCGCTGCTGGAAGGCATCGGATCGGGCGCGGTCACCGCGCCCTTCACCGCGGTGGCGGACGCGGACGTGATTATCGTGATCGGCGCCAATCCCACCGAGAACCACCCGGTGGCCGCCACGTACTTCAAGCAGGCGGCGAAGACCAAGACCCTCATCGTCATGGATCCCCGCGGCCAGGCTCTGCGTCGCCACGCCACCCACATGCTGCAGTTCAAGCCCGGCACCGACGTGGCCATGCTGAACGCCCTGCTCAACGTGATCGTGGAGGAGGAGCTCTACGACGAGCAGTACCTGCAGGCGCACACCGCGGGCTTCGAGGCGCTGAAGAGGCACGTCCGCGACTTCACCCCGGAGGCCATGGCGCCGGTGTGCGGCATCGACGCCGAGACCCTGCGCCTCGTGGCGCGCACCTACGCTGGTGCCGAGCGCGGCATCATCTTCTGGGGCATGGGTATCTCGCAGCACGTGCACGGCACCGACAACAGCCGCTGCCTCATCGCCCTGTCCATGGTCACCGGCCACGTGGGCCGGCCCGGCACGGGCCTGCACCCGCTGCGCGGCCAGAACAACGTGCAGGGGGCGTCCGACGCGGGCCTCATTCCCATGGTGTTTCCCGACTACCAGGCGGTGGAGGAGGCGGACATCCGCAAGCGCTTCGAGGACTTCTGGGGCACGCCGCTCGACCCGGTGAAGGGCCTGACCGTGGTGGAGATCATGGATGCCGTGCACGACGGGCGTATCAAGGGCATGTACATCATGGGCGAGAACCCCGCCATGTCGGACCCGGACGTGGTGCACGCCCGCGAGGCGCTGGCGAAGCTCGAGCATCTGGTGGTGCAGGACATCTTCCTCACCGAGACGGCCTACCACGCCGACGTGGTGCTGCCCGCCTCGGCGTGGCCGGAGAAGGACGGCACCGTCACCAACACCAACCGCCAGGTGCAGATGGGTCGCAAGGCGCTGGCGGCGCCTGGCGAAGCGCGCGAGGACTGGCAGATCACCGTCGACCTCGCCCGCCGCATGGGGCTCGGCTGGGACTACGCGCGCCCCGCGGACGTGTTCGCCGAGATGACCCGGGTGATGCGATCCCTCGACAACATCACCTGGGAGCGCCTGGAGCGCGAGAGCGCCGTGACCTATCCCTGCGACGCGCCGAATCGGCCGGGCAACGACATCGTGTTCGGTGACGGCTTCCCGACGCCGGACGGGCGCGCACGGCTGGTGCCGGCATCCATCGTGCCGCCGGACGAGCAGCCGGACGCGGACTTCCCCATGGTGCTGAGCACCGGGCGGCAGCTCGAGCACTGGCACACGGGTGCCATGACGCGCCGCGCCAGTGTCCTGGACAGCCTCGAGCCCGAGGCTGTGGCGAGCCTGTCGTCGCGGGACCTGCACCGGCTGGGTGCGAAGCCGGGCGACACGGTGCGGCTGGTGACCCGGCGCGGCGCCATCGAGCTGAAGGCGCGGGTGGACGGCGGCATCCCGGAGGGCATGGTGTTCGTGCCGTTCTGCTACGCCGAGGCGGCTGCCAACACCCTCACCAACCCGGCGCTGGACCCCTTCGGCAAGATTCCGGAGTTCAAGTTCTGCGCAGCCCGGATCGAGAGGGTGGAGGCGGCGGCCGCCGCCGGGTAGCGGCCGCGGGGCGTCGCCCACCGCTGCCGTCACCGGGGCGGTCCGGCGGGCTCGGGCGCGCGTTGTACACTTCGCGCGCCTGACCGATCGCGACGGAGCGTCCCATGCCCGACAACGCCAACCTCTACGCCGTGCTGCGCGAGGCATTCCAGTCGCGCCGCTCGGCAGCTGCCCTGGAGACGCCCGACGGAGGCGTGATCACGTTCCGGGAGCTGGACGACGGCGCCGCCCGGGTCGCGGGGGCGCTGCTCGCCGGCGGCGCGTCCCCCGGCGACCGGGTGGCGGTGCAGGTGGACAAGTCCCCCGAGGCGTTGCTGCTGTACCTGGGGTGCCTGCGTGGCGGCTTCGTGTACCTGCCGCTCAACACGGCCTATCCGGAACGGGAGCTGGACTACTTCATCGGCGACGCCGAGCCGGCGGTGGTGGTGTGCCGGCCCGAGTCCGAGGCGATGGTGGGGCGGATCGCGAAGGCCCGTGGCGTGCGCACCGTCTATACCCTGGACGGGGCCGGGGAGGGCAGCCTGATCACGGCCATGATGACCGTGACGGCGCTGGCGCGCGTGGAGCCGTGCGCGGGTGACGATCTCGCGGCGATCCTCTACACCTCGGGCACCACCGGGCGACCCAAGGGTGCCATGCTCACCCACGACAACCTGTCCTCCAACGCCCGGGTGCTGCACGCGACCTGGGGTTTCCGTGACGGTGACGTGCTGCTGCACGCCCTGCCGCTGTTCCACACCCACGGCCTGTTCGTGGCCTGCAACACGAGCCTGCTGAACGGCTCCCTCATGCTGTTCTGTCCGCGCTTCGACGTGGACACGGTGAAGCGGCTGCTGCCGCGGGCCACGGTCTTCATGGGTGTGCCCACGTTCTACGTGCGCCTGCTGGCGGACCCGGACTTCGGCCGCGAGCACGCGCGCAACATGCGCCTGTTCGTCTCGGGCTCCGCGCCGCTGCTTACCCAGACCTTCGAGGAGTTCCGCGAGCGTACCGGCCACACCATCCTCGAGCGCTACGGCATGACCGAGTGCGGCATGAGCACATCGAACCCGCTGGACGGCGAGCGTAGGGCGGGCACCGTGGGCCGGCCGCTGGACGGAGTGAAGCTGCGTGTGGTGGACGATCACGATCGGCCGGTCAAGCCGGGACAGGTGGGCAACATCCAGTTCATCGGCCCCAACGTGTTCAAGGGCTACTGGCGCAACCCCGAGAAGACCGCCGAGGAGTTCACCGCGGACGGCTTCTTCAGGTCTGGCGACCTGGGCTCGCTGAGCGACGACGGCTACGTGACCATCTCGGGGCGTGGCAAGGACCTCATCATCTCCGGCGGCTACAACGTGTACCCGAAGGAGGTGGAGCTGTGCCTCGACGAGATCGAGGGCATCGCGGAATCGGCGGTCATCGGCGTGCCCCACGCGGACTTCGGCGAGGCGGTGACCGCGGTGGTGGTCCCGGCCATGAGCGCGGCGGCGCCCGACGAAGCGGCGGTGATCGCCGCGCTGAAGGACAAGCTCGCAGGCTACAAGGTGCCCAAGCGCGTGCACTTCGTCGACGAGCTGCCCCGCAACGCCATGGGCAAGGTGCAGAAGAACGTCCTGCGCGACCGCTTCGGGTAGGGACATTCAGCGTTCGTAAGTCATCGATTCATCATCTGTGCAAATCCCGCTGAATCTGGTTGGACCCTCGGCTATGTACCAATGACTTACGGACGCTGAATGTCCCTGCTTCGGGGACTGGATCACGTGGTGCACGCCGTCAGGGATCTGCAGGCGGTGGCGGCGCACTACGAGACCCTGGGGTTCACCACCACGCCGCCGGCGCTGCACCCGTGGGGCACGGGCAACGCGCTGGTGCAGCTGGACCGCAGCTTCGTCGAGATCCTCCACGTGGCGGAGCCCGGGAAGATCGCCGCGCCGGACGCCGGTGAGTTCTCCTTCGGCGGGTACAACCGCGAGTTTCTCGCCCGCCGCGAGGGGATGTCCATGCTGGTGTTCTCCACCGAAGACACGGACGCCGACCTGGCGCGCTGGCGTGCTGCGAGCCTGCACACTTACGCGCCCTTCGGGTTCTCGCGCGCCGCCACCCTGCCGGACGGCGAGCAGGTCACGGTGGCTTTCAGCCTCGCCTTCGTCACCCACCCGGCGATGCCGGACGCGGCGTTCTTCACCTGCCGCCAGCACCATCCCGAGCACTTCTGGAAGCCGCGTTACCAGCGCCACGGGAACGGCGCCGCGCGCATGCAGCGCGTCTGGCTGCAGGCGGAGGACCCGGCCGCCTGCGAACCCTTCCTCGCGGCGCTGTTTCCGGAAGGGCAGGTCGCGCACGAGCCAGATGGCGTCACGCTCGCCCTCGAGTACGGCGAGCTGGCGGTGCGCACGCCCGCATCGCTCGCAGAGCGGTTCCCGGGCCAGCCCCTGCCGCCGACGGACCGCGGCCCCGCGTTCGCAGCGCTGACCCTGGCACGCGCCCCGGACGCCGCCGGTACCGGGTTCCGCGAGGCCGTTGCGGGCCTGGTCGTCGAGCTGGTCTGAGAGCGGTCCCGCGCCGCCGCGATGAGGCGATGCGCCGGCTCGCCCGCTGGCTGGAGCGGCGCACCGGGCCAGCCAGGGGCGGCGGGCGTGTACGCCTGGCGCCGTCGGCCGACGGGGCTCTCACGCCGGTCCCTGCCGCGTTGATCCCAGCCGGGCGGGCCGAGGACGCGAGCGCGGCATCGGGATAGACTGGCCGCCGCAGGAAGTCCTGTGGCGAGTGGCACTCGACTGCCCCGAGAAGAATGGACTCTGGCCCCAGCACGTCCGGATCAGCGGCGTCCGCGGTCCCTGGAGAGGTGTCCCGCAGCGTGCGGGAGGAACGGCTCTGGGTGCCGTTGCTGACGCACTTCGACCCGGCAGCGCGGGTCGATCCGGGACGGACCGCGGCGCATGTCCGGGCGCTGCGTCCCTGGCTGTCGGGCTTCCTGCTGGCGGGTTCCACGGGTGCCGGGTGGAAGGCCGACGACGCCCAGTTCGAGGCCATACTGGAGCTCGGATACGACGCCACGGCGTTCGATGCCTCCAGCCTGCTGCTCATGGGCTGCCTGCGCCCGACCACCGCCGAGGTGATCGCGAGGGCGCGCACGGTCGAGGCCACGTACGGATCGAGGTCACCCGCGGCGCGCTTCGTGGGACTGACAGTCTGCCCGCCGGTTGGCGCGACCACCCAGCGGGAGATCCTGGATCACTTCCGTCAGGTCATGGACGCGACCGAGTCCCCGATCGCGGTGTACCAGCTTCCACAGGTGACGCGGTGCGAGGTGGCGCCGGAGACGATGCGCGAGCTGGTGGGGAGCGGTCGTGTCCACATGTTCAAGGACACCAGCGGCGAGGATCGCATCGCGAAGAGCCGCGTTCTCGACGACACGCTCTGGATGCTGCGCGGCGCGGAGGGCGGTTACGCCGAGGCCCTCGCGCCCGCGGGGGCCTACTCCGGCTGGCTGCTGAGCACCGCCAACGGTCTTGCGCCCCACTACCGCTCGCTGCTCGAGGCCAGCGAGCGGGGTGACCGGGAGACCGCCGCGGCACTCTCGTCGCGCCTGACCCGGGCGGTGGCGGCGGTCTTCGAGCTGGCCGGACGCCTGGAAGCCGGCAACCCCTTCTCCAACTCCAACCGGGCGATCGACCAGGTGCAGGCCTACGGCGAAGGTTGCCTGGAGGCGCCGATGCCCAGGCGCGTGGACGGCTCCGCGCTGCCGGTCGAGTTCGTCCGCCAGGTCAGGCGCCTGCTGGAGTCGGAGGGGCTCGCGGCGAAGACCGGCTACCTCACTCAGCCCGTACCTTGAGCCCGTCCACGGCGTTGGGAAGCTGGGTGGCGATGATGCGTGCCCCCGGTGTGAGCTCGGGACTCTTCACCAGCAGCCGGCGCCCGTCCCCGCGGTCGTGGTGCTCGCCCACCCGCTCCACGGTGATGCCGCGCATGCGCGAGTCCTCGAGCAGGTAGACCCGATCGGTTCCGTAGAGCGCCTCCGCCGGGATGGGCACCACGTCGGCCACCGGCGGCAGCAGCACGGTGAGCTCCACGGTGCGGCCGAGCTCGAGGGGGATCTGGGCCGCGTCCAGGACCTTGAACAGGGCGTCGGCGCCGCCGCGTCCGCGCTCCACCTCGGCGCCCAGTCGGTCCAGCACGCTGCGCACCGGACGCCCGTCCACCCGAGCCTCGGCGGTGGCCGGCGTGTCCAGGTCCAGGCTCTCGCGCAGCCGGCGCAGGTAGCGGGTGGGCACCTGGGCGCGCAGCTCTAGCGCGGACGCGTCGAACAGGTCCAGGAGGCGATCGCCCGGCCGCACCCGGTCGCCGGGCGCGACCTCCACCGCCGCGATGCGCCCGTCGAAGGGCGCGCGCACGCGGGTGCGCTCGAGATCCAGCTGCGACACCTCCACCAGCGCCTCGGCACGGGCGATGCGGGCCGCGAGTGCCGCGGTGCGGCTGTCGTGCTCGGCGATGGCGGTGCGGCGACTGTCCACTGCCAGGGCCTGGCGCGCCTCGGCCTGGCGCGCCTCGTCCAGGCGGGCCGCCGAGCCGAGATCCCGGGTGGCGAGTCGCTCGGCGCGCGCCACGTCCCGGCGCGCGAGCTCCAGCAGATCCAGCTCGTGCTTCAGTGCGGCCCGGTCGTTCTCGTGTCGGCGAAGCTCCGAGGCCAGCTCGGCCCGCAGCTCCGCCACGTCCGCCTCGCGCTGGGCGAGGCTCAGCCGCGCGTCCCGATCGTCCAGGCGCACCAGCAGCTCGCCGGCGGCCACGGGTCGCCCCTCCAGCGCCGAGACCTCGAGCACGTCGGCGTTCACCGCGGCCGTGAGGGTGGCGGCGCGGGGTGAGTCCACCCGGGCGAACAAGGTCAGCGAGGGGCTCAGGGTCTGTGGGGCCGCGGGCTGCACGGCCACCACCCAGACCTTCTCCCGGGGCGCCAGGGGCTCGGGCTGCGGCCGCGTCAGCGCCAGCGCGGCCAGCCCGCCGGCGCCCACGAGCAGCAGCAGCAGCGGCAGCAGCTTCCTCGGCATGGGGGGATGGTAGCCCGCATCACTCGCGGACGCGCAAAGCGGTGGCGACGAGATACCGGGCGAGTCGCCCCCGCATCGGAGCGTTCATGAACGGGGCGGGCACAGCCCGGCGCCGTGCGGCGCGCTGCCCGCGACGCCTACTGGCGCTTCATGGAGTCGAAGAACTCGCCGTTGGTCTTGGTGGCCTTGATGCGGTCGAGCAGGAACTCCATGGCCTGCACCTCTTCCATGGGGTGCAGCAGCTTGCGCAGGATCCAGATCTTCTGCAGCACGTCCGGCTTCGTAAGCAGCTCCTCGCGCCGGGTCCCGGAGCGGTCGATGTTGATGGCGGGGAACACCCGCTTCTCCGCGATCTTCCGCTCCATGTGAATCTCGGAGTTGCCGGTGCCCTTGAACTCCTCGAAGATCACGTCGTCCATGCGCGAGCCGGTGTCCACCAGCGCGGTGGCGATGATGGTCAGGCTGCCGCCCTCCTCGATGTTGCGCGCGGCGCCGAAGAACCGCTTCGGGCGCTGCAGCGCGTTGGCGTCGACGCCGCCCGTGAGCACCTTGCCGGACGACGGCACCACGGTGTTATAGGCGCGCGCGAGGCGCGTGATGGAGTCGAGCAGGATGACCACGTCGCGCTTGTGCTCGGCCAGGCGCTTGGCCTTCTCGATGACCATCTCGGCCACCTGCACGTGGCGGCTCGCGGGCTCGTCGAAGGTGCTGGACACCACCTCCCCGCGCACCGAGCGCGTCATCTCCGTGACCTCCTCCGGTCGCTCGTCGATGAGCAGCACGATCAGGTAGACCTCGGGATGGTTGGCGGCGATGGAGTGGGCGATGCTCTGCAGCATCATGGTCTTGCCGGCCTTGGGCGGTGACACGATGAGGGCGCGTTGCCCCTTCCCGATGGGCGCCATCAGGTCGATGATGCGCGGGGTGATGTCCTCGGTGGCGCCGTTGCCGATCTCGAGATTGAGGCGCTCGTTGGGGAACAGGGGCGTCAGGTTCTCGAACAGGACCTTGCTCTTCGCCGCCTCCGGCCTGTCGAAGTTGATCTCGTCGACCTTGAGCAGCGCGAAGTAGCGCTCCCCCTCCTTGGGCGGTCGGATCTTGCCGGCCACGGTGTCGCCCGTGCGCAAGGAGAAGCGGCGGATCTGGCTGGGGCTCACGTAGATGTCGTCGGGACCGGCCAGGTAGGAGCTGTCGGCGGAGCGCAGGAAGCCGAAGCCGTCCTGGAGGATCTCCAGCACTCCGTCGCCGTAAATGTCCTCGCCCTTCTTCGCCTGGGTCTTGAGGATGGCGAAGATCACGTCCTGCTTGCGCGAGCGGGACATGCCCTCGATGCCGAGCTCCTGGGATAGCTCCAGCAGCTTCGGGGCGTGCATCTGCTTCAGTTCGGTGAGATTCATGGCAACCAACCCGTTGCGAGGCGGCCGGTCAGCGGAACAGGATCAAGCGGAACCGCTCGACCGAGGCGATGGAGTGATGAAGGTTCTTGGCAGGTAAAGGGAAGCGCGCTTCGGATATGGCACCGGGTTCGGGCGCCGCTGCGCGGAGCGCAAGCTATCACGCCCCCGGGTGGGCGTCCACCCTCGCGGCGCGCGCCCGGGGGGCGCGCAGGGCTCACCAGGGCGCGTCGAGCGCGCGCCGGGGTTCTCGCAGGCGCGCCGCGGGCGCGCCTGCGGTCAGATGTTGCTGTCGATGAAGGCCGCGAGCTGAGACTTCGACACGGCGCCCACCTTGGTGGCCTCAACGTTGCCCCCCTTGAAGAGCATCAGGGTGGGGATGCCGCGGATGCCGTACCTGGGCGGCGTGGCCGGGTTGTCGTCGATGTTGAGCTTTGCGATCCGCAGCTTGCCGTCGTATTCTTGCGCGATCTCGTCGAGAATGGGCGCGATCGCCTTGCAGGGCCCGCACCACTCCGCCCAGTAGTCCACGAGCACCGGCGACTCGGACGCGAGCACCTCCTGCTCGAAGCTGGCGTCCGTCACGTGCACGATGTTGCCGCTCATCGACGGGTCTCCGAAATCGCTGAAGCGAATGGAAATTTGAGCCCAACTGTACCGCCTTTGCAAGCCTGCGCCCCCTGTCTGTCGGGCCGCCGCGGCGCCCCGCCGCAGCCCCGGATACCGCCCCCCCGGCTGGCCTTTCGCCATGAGTGACGCACAGTTCAGCGACATGCGGTTTCGCGACCTCGGCCTGGTGCCCGAGCTGGAACGGGGCGTGGCGGACGCGGGCTTCGAGCGCTGCACTCCCATCCAGGCCAAGGCCCTGCCGCTGGCGCTGGGCGGGCGCGACGTGCAGGGGCAGGCCCAGACCGGGACCGGCAAGACCGCGGCCTTCCTGCTGGCCACCATGCAGCGCCTGCTCACGGT